>JBBDWN010000112.1:6668-18837 GCA_040902855.1 Acidimicrobiia bacterium
CTGCTCCACGGGGTGTTGTCCCCGACGTATGACCACATCGAGATGTTATCCGACGCCCGGCAGGTGCAGCGGGTACTCGCGGAGTTCGTACCCGATGTGGTGCTCGTGGATCTGCACATGCCCCATGTCAGCGGGTTCGACGTTCTCGAAGCAGTCCGCAACGGCACCGCGTCAGGCGACTTCGTCCCGGTTGTCGTGATCACGGCCGACGTCTCGCACGACGCCAAGCGACGGGCATTGGCGCTCGGTGCCACCGATTTCCTGACGATGCCGATCGACGTCGTGGAGGTCGCTCTTCGGGTGGCGAACATCGTCCGCACTCGGTTCCTCTATAGAGAGCTACGGGACGCGCGGGCGACGCTCGAACTTGCCGTGGATCAACGCACGGAGGAACTCTCGGCCGCCAACGCCAGGCTGTCTGAACTCATACGCACCAAAGATGAATTCATCGCCTCGGTGTCCCACGAGTTGCGGACCCCCCTGTCGGTCGTCGTCGGTCTCGCGGCAGAACTGCGTGAACATGGAGACACCATCGACGACCGGGAGTACGACGAACTGCTCGACATGGTGGTGGAACAGAGCAACGACGTCGCGGCCATCATCGATGACCTGTTGGTGGCAGCACGGTCCGACATCGGGATGCTCACCATTGCTCCCCGTGAGACGAAGCTGCAGGATGTCGTCGACCGGGCGCTCGCCCCGATCGGTAGGGAGCAGCGGAAACGGATCGAGATCGACCTCGCCATCGCCTCGATCGAAGTCGACCCGGTTCGACTCACCCAGATCCTGCGCAACCTCGTCACGAACGCCGTTCGCTACGGCGGTCCCAACATAGGGATCGAGGTGGGTGAGACAGAGGACGGTGTCGTGATCGATGTGTGGGACGACGGCGATCCGTTGGCTCAGGACTTCCGGGGGACGATATTCGAGCCCTACGTTTCGGCCCATCCTTCCCAAGGTCAGCCTGCCGCGGTCGGTCTCGGGCTGACGGTTTCTCGCAATCTCGCCCGCCGGATGGGTGGCGACCTCGCATACGAACATGACGGTCGTCGCAGCATCTTCCATTTGACACTTCCGGCCAAAGCCGTGTCCGTGACGCTCGGTCCGGTCTGACATCGGCAGTTGTGTCGTATGCAGTCGATACGGTGACGGCGATGACGTACGGTCGACCGCCGCTCGAAAAGATCGATCTCCGGGTTTTGGATCTCCTCGAGCAGTGCCCTTCGGCTCGGGGCCCCGGCAGCCGAACGCCCACGGCGGCGTTGGACCGGTGGAAGGTGGTGCGCGAGGCGACAGTCCAGTGGCACAACGCCGGCATGCCGACGGATCCGACCGAGATCGAAGGGATCGCAGCGGCGTTCTTCGGCGGTTGGGATCCGGTTCAGCACCGTCTTCTTGTCGAGTTGTTCGCTGCCTACCGGCGACTCTTCCCTCCCGACGCCTCCCGCATCGAACTCGATCCCGTGTTTGGCGTTGCGTTGCACGAAGCCACCAACCGTTCCATCAGCGTCGCCGTCCAGGTGGAAGTGGAGACGCCGAGCGGGACCCAGGCTCTGCGCATCAAGACAGGGAGGGCGACCACGACAGAGTCGGAAGCCGCCGCCTTCTATCACAGCGACGAAGCACGAATGCTCGTGGATCTTCGTCTCGCCGCCGACGACGCCGTGACGATTCCGCCCCCGGACGATCCCTCGGGCATGGTCGACGATCTGGCGATCCGCTGGGATCGCGCTCAATCCACGCCGCGAAAAGGGAGAGTGGCGGGATTCCACTGCCACTCCTGTTCTCGGCCCGCTCGCTGCGGTCAGTATCCGGTGGTGGGGGAGGGAAGCGTTTCGGGAAATACTCGCACGCTGCTCGTCTCCAAGTCCCGTCTCGCAGACTCGGAACGATGCCTGCGTTCTGCCGCCTGGCCCACCGTCTACGGCATCCCGCGAGATGACGGCGACGACGAGTTCGGCTCGACAAACCTCGTTGTCGGCAACCAGTTCCACCAGACCGTCGCCGCCGCCCTCCTGTCCGACGATCCGGGCGCCCTGTACGAGGCGGCGTCAGCGACGGTCTCGCCGTCCGAGGCCGACGACCTGCGCTGGCTCTTCGACCAGCACGAAGCCCTGTGGGCGACGGACGAACCGCCAGTCCAGGTGAGCCGCACCGAGTATCAATTCGGCGTGACGTTCATCGTCGAAGGTGCGGTGCTCGACCGTCAGGACCGGCTCGGGACTGGCGACGTTGCCGTCACCCTCATGGCAGCCACCGATGTGAACGGCTGGGAGGACGACCGTGTCGCCGCCGTGGTGGAGCACCGGACCGGCAACAGGTCGGCCGCCTTGCCGTACGAAGCCGACCTCTACGCTCTCTCGGCTTGGGAGGCTCTGACATCCCTTGGGCGGGAAGTCGACGGTGTGGCGGTGCACTTCCACCACGTCAGGGCCGACCCTGCCCTATGCGATCGTGAGTTCTACACGGCGGACCGCATCGAGGAAGCGAGAGCGACCCTTCGCGGGATCGCAGGCACATTGGCTGGGCTCCACCCGGCGGATTCGACCTCAGCCTCGTACACGGTCGGGCCCTGGTGCGAGTGGTGCCAATGGCGCGAGCGCTGTCTGCCGTTCCGGTCCTGACGGGGTGGTGCCATCATGCGCTGCGGAGAGGTGTGTAGATGGCTCGATATCGCAAGCCCGCCGAACGCAGCGACTCGATACAGGATCGGCGGGGAAGTCCTGGCCGCCGTGCGATCGGCGTCGGCGGAGGTGGCATCGCGATCGTGGTCGCGGTGCTGTTCGCGCTGTTCGGTGGAGGTGGCGAGATGGGTGACCTGACCCAGGTTCTGGAGAGTCTGCAACCGACCCAGACACCGAGCGCCGAGGCATCACCGCTGCCGCGTGAGGCGGACCCTGACGCCGACCTCGTCGACTTCCTGTCCGTCGTCCTCGATGACAATCAACTCTTCTGGGACGAGGCGTTCACCGCATCCGGCCTCGAATACCGCTACGCCGACCTCGTCCTGTTCGAAGGCTTCACCGAGTCCGGTTGTGGTGGCGCAGACGAGCGGTACGGCCCGCACTACTGCCCTCTGGACGAGAACGTCTATATCGAGCTGGGATTCTTCCGAGAGCTCCAATCCCGCTTCGGGGTCAGCGGCGACCTGGCACCCGCCTACGTCCTGTCCCATGAGATCGCCCACCACGTCCAGACGGTTCTCGGGATCAACCAGCAAGTCCGGGACCAGCAGCAGGCGGATCCCTCATCGGCCAACGATCTCTCCATCCGCATGGAACTGCAGGCCGACTGCTTCGCCGGTGTGTGGGCGTCGACGGTGTATGTCGATGACACCGACACGTTGGAGGCGGGTCGAGTCCTCGAACTGGAACCGGGGGAAATCCGGGAGGCGCTCGAAGCCGCCGCCGCAGTCGGTGACGACCGTATCCAGGAGGCGGCGACCGGTCGTACCGACCCGGAATCCTGGACCCACGGCTCGTCGGAACAGCGGGAGCGTTGGTTCCAGACCGGATACGAGACGGGTGACCCGTCCCGCTGCGACACTTTTTCGGGCACACCGTGACCAATCCTCGGTGCCTTCGACTCCGAACCACGTTCGACAATGACCGCAACGGCCGTGCACACGATCGCCGCCGCGAGGACCGCATCCGCCGGATCACACCGGTATGAACGGAGTGGTCCGATGAGCGGCGCCGATCTCGACGCCCTGCTGGTGCAGGTCGCGAACGGAGACCGCCATGCTTTCAACCAGTTGTACGACGCCACCGCCGATCTCGTCTACGGGATCGCTCGGCGCGTCGTCGTCGATCGCGATCTGGCAGCCGAGACCACCCAGGAGGTCTTCCTCGAAGTGTGGCGCAAGGCGACGCGGTTCGAACAAGGCCGCGGTTCTGCCAGAACGTGGATTGCTGTGATGGCCAAGCGGCGGGCGATCGACGTTGTGCGGTCGACCCAGTCGGCGCGTGATCGGGAACTGGCGAATCCGTCTGTGGCGACCGAACCGGGCGATCCGGTCGGTGACGTCGTGGCGGACCTTGATGACCGGGGGAGGGTCTCGGTAGCGCTCGCGTCTCTGTCCGATCTCCAGCGCCAGGCGCTCGACCTCGCCTTCTACGGAGGGCTCACTCACCGCGAGGTGGCAGAAAAACTCGACGTGCCGCTCGGAACGGTGAAGACTCGGATCCGCGACGGACTGGGAAGGCTGGCGTCGGCGATGGGAGAGAGCGATGGATGACATCCACGAGCTGACAGCGCTCTACATCGTCGACGCGCTCGACGACATCGAACGACGCCGGTACGAGGGTCACCTCGCCGACTGCACCGACTGCCAGGCCGAACTCGAGGAGTTGGACCGGGGCTTCGCCGCCTACGTCGCCGCCTCCACCGAGCCGGTGCCCGCATCGGTCAAGACGGGGGTGATGGCCGGGATCGAGCAGCGCCCGCCTGCCCGGAGGCGCTTCGCCGGTCTCGCCGCCGGCCTCACCGCGGCTGCCGCCGCGTTGTCCGTCGTCGTCGCCGTCGCAATCGGCGGTGAACCAGACCTCGTCGAACAGATCTACGCGGCAGACGACGTGGTGGTGCTCGAAGTGGCCGCCTCACCGTTCGCCAATACTCAGGTCGTCTACTCCCGTGAGGTCGGCCGAGTGATCTTCGTATCCGACCAGCTTCCCGACCCTGGCGACGACCGCACCTATCAGTTGTGGTTGATCGGAGACGACGGCGCCCGCTCGGCTGGCACGTTCCTTCCCGAAGACGGTACGGCGACGGTCGTTCTCGACGGCACCGCCGAACCGGGTCTTGTCGTCGGGTTGACCATCGAGCCATCCGGGGGCTCGACTCAACCCACCGGCGAGGTACTCGTCGCACAACCGCTGGCCTGAGCGCCCCCCGTCGTCCGCCCATTCCCGTTTTTAGCGAACCAGCGCTACAAAAACAGTGCGTTTCGCCGTCCAAAACCGGGTCGACCGTCGGGTGGGGGCGCGTCCTCGTATCCTCGCCGGGTGATCGAAGACGCATTGAGTCGCCGCATCCAGTACGAGGCGAGCGGGATCGACCTCTCCGACACCGACCCCGATCCGTTCGCGCAGTTCGCCCGCTGGTTCGCCGATGCCGCCACCGACATCGTCGAAGCCAACGCCATGGTCCTGTCGACGGTCGGCGGGGACGAACCTTCGAGTCGCGCCGTGTTGCTACGTGAGATCCACGAGGGCCGGTTCGTCTTTTACACCAACCGGGGCTCGCGCAAGGCTCGGGACATCGAATCCAACCCGAAAGTCACATTGCTGTTCCCGTGGTTCGTGTTGCATCGCCAGGTGCGGATCGACGGGATCGCCAGTCCGGTGCCCGACGGGATGAGCGACGCGTACTTCGACTCTCGTCCGTTCGAATCCCGGGCGGGAGCGATCGCCTCACCGCAGAGCGAACCGATCCCGTCGCGTGAGTGGCTGGAAGAGCGAGTGGCGGAGGTGGCGGCCAGCGGAGAGGTGGCGCGGCCCCCGGGCTGGGGCGGATACGGCGTCGAGCCGACCGCGTTCGAGTTCTGGCAGGGCAGACCGAATCGTCTCCACGACCGCATCCGCTACACGCGATCCGAAGACGGCTGGCTCAGGGAACGGCTCGCTCCGTGACGCTCCGACTCGACGTGCTCGGTTCGACCGGGAGTTGGCCCGCACCGGGCCTTCCCTCCTCGGGCTACGTCGTCGCAGACCGCGAGACCCGCATCATCGTCGATCTGGGTTTCGGAACGATGCCAGAGCTGTCGGACCCTCTGCGTGTCGACGCAGTAGTGGTGTCCCACCGCCATCCGGACCACTGCGCCGACGTCCTCGCCCTCTATCACCTGTGGGCGTACGGCAAAGAGCGGAAGGTCGGCGTCCCGCTGATCGCCCCGCAGTCGACCTTGAACGCCCTCGGAGCCTTCGTCGAGGCGCGCAGTGGCAATCGATTCTGGGAGGTCTTCATCGCCGCCCCGGTGAGTCACGGCGCCCGCGCTCACATCGGGACCATGGATCTGGAGTTCTTCGGCGTCGACCATTCGGTGTCGGCGGTGTCGGTCCGGATCGAGTCCTCCGGTCGGTCACTCTTCTACACCGGGGACACGGGAATGGCGGGGGAGTGGTGGAAAGCCGTCCCACAGTCCGATGTCGTGCTGTCCGAGGCCTCCTGGCAGGGCGACGGCGACGCAGGCGACTTCACCCAACACCTCACCGCCACCCAGGCGGGCGTCATCGCCGCCTCCCTCGGCGCCGAACGGCTGGTTCTCACCCACCTGAGGCCCGGTCTCGATCCGGTACGGTCTGTTGCCGAAGCCCAGACGACTTTCCCCGGCCCGGTATCGCATGCCGCTCCGGGTCTCACAATTGAGGTGTGACCATGCGCGAGCGCGCAGCAGACGAACTCCGAGCCCTCCGACTTCACGTCGGCTACACCGATGCCACGCCAGGGTCGGTCCTCATCGAGATGGGACGAACCCGGGTGCTGTGCACCGCCTCCATCGACACCGACATGCCGAGATGGATGCGGGACAGCGGCAAGGGCTGGGTGACCGCCGAATACGCCATGCTGCCCGGGTCGAGTTCGGAACGGATCCGCCGGGACGCGTACACGAAGGGCCGTCAGCAGGAGATCAGCCGTCTCATCGGCCGGGCGCTCCGGTCGATCATCAGCCTCGACAAGATGCCCAACCTGACGGTCAGGGTCGACTGCGACGTCATCCAGGCCGACGGCGGCACCCGCACCGCCGCGGTGACCGGCGCCTGGGTGGCGATGCACGAGGCGCTGGAGTGGGCGCTCGCCCAGAACCTCGTGGTGCGCAACCCGATCCGTGACCAGGTGGCGGCGACGTCGGTCGGCATCGTCGAAGGCGAAATCCTGCTCGACCTCGAATACGAGTCCGACGCAGCCGCCCAAGTCGACCTGAACGTTGTCATGTCAGGCGAGGGCGGCCTGGTGGAGGTTCAGGGAACTGCGGAGGGCGCCCCGTTCGACCGGGCCCAACTCGACGAGATGCTGGACTTGGCGGCCGCAGGGATCCGCGAACTGGTCGACGCCCAGATCCGGGCCACCACGCCGTGAGGTTCGGCCGGGCGGTCGTCGCATCGAAGAATCCGGACAAGATCGCCGAAGTCGAGGCGGTTCTGGCCGGTCTGGGGATCGTCGGCGACATCGTGCGCGGTCTCGACTGGCCCGACGTCGACGAGTCCGAGCCCACCCTGGAAGGCAACGCCCTTCTCAAGGCGCGGGCGGTAGCTGCCGCCACCGGATTCGTCTCCATCGCCGACGACACGGGGCTCGAAGTCGACGTCCTCGGTGGTGCTCCCGGCGTCCATAGCGCCCGTTACGCCGGAGCTGACGCCTCCTACTCCGAGAACGTCGCCAAGCTCTTGGAAGAGCTGGGTGACCGGGCTGACCGTACTGCCCGATTCCGAACTGTCATCGCGGTCGTCGACCCGACCACAGGCGACGAATGGACGGCGGCCGGCGCACTGGAAGGCGAGATCACCCGCGAGCCGCGAGGCGTCTACGGCTTCGGCTACGACCCGGTCTTCGCAGTGGACGGTCGAACCCTGGGCGAGATGACGAAGGAAGAGAAGTCCGAGATCAGCCATCGCGCCCGCGCACTGCGAACGCTGGCCGACGTGCTCGCGACCTGACCACGGGTGCGGGCGAGAGGACTCGAACCTCCACGGGCTTCGCCCACTGGGACCTAAACCCAGCGCGTCTTCCAATTCCGCCACACCCGCGTGAGTGCGTTTCGAGATGGGTGGTAGGCCGCCCGGGACTCGAACCCGGAACCTGCAGATTAAGAGTCTGTTGCTCTGCCAGTTGAGCTAGCGACCCGGCGGGGAGTGTAAACATCCGGGCCGGACCAACCCAGTCGGCCGACACCGACCCGATGTATGACAGAATCAGTGCGACACGGGCTGTGGCGCAGCTTGGCAGCGCGCCTGCTTTGGGAGCAGGAGGCCGTCGGTTCGAATCCGACCAGCCCGACCAGGCTAAAATGCCGTCCGACCCTGCGGGTGTAGCTCAATGGTAGAGCCCCAGCCTTCCAAGCTGGTTGTGAGGGTTCGATCCCCTTCACCCGCTCCAACGAGCCAACCTCAGGCCGAAGGCCCGTCGGCGGGCTGTGCGCGGTCAGCGAACTCGTGGATCACTTCTCGCGAGCAAGTTGATTGACGGGTTGGCATCTGCACGGACGGCCCCCCTCGGCCTCGCAGACTCGGCCACTCCCCCCAACACGCCCTCGCCTGGCGGCTCGGTTGCGAGGGGGAGAGAGTGTGAAGCAATGGCTCAGTCCGCGGGGCGTTTTGCGCGGAAGGCTTCCCAGATGTCGGGGCGGAGTTTGCCGCGGTCGGGGACGTCGTAGCCGTGGCGGAGCGCCCAGGCTCGCACTTCGGCGGTGGTCGGTTCGGGGGCCGGGACGGGTCCTGCGGGGGAGAGGCCTTGGACGAGGGGCAGCGCCGCATCTTCGGTCCGGTGCTGGACGACGGCCGCACCGAGGAATCGGTACGTCCATTCTTCGGCGAGGGCCCGGGTGTCACACCACATGATCGGCACGTTCGGATAGCGAACGGCGGCTTCCGCCAGCCAGTCGGCGACGGCGGAGGGTCGGATCCGCTCGAGTTTGAACACGTCTGCGTATCGGTGTTCGACGACGAGGGCGGCCCGCGGCACCGAGGAGAGTTCGGCGAGCAGGAACCACATTTTGCCGCCAGTGAAGGTCCCGACCAGGTCCTGGAGGCTCTTGCGTTCGACGACTGCGACGATCTGTCCGTCGACTTCGACGGCGTAGTCGCCGACCGGCAGTTTGCGTCTCACCGCCGTCGCCTGCTGCGGTCCGAACTTCCAGGCGTAGCGCTCGCCCGAGTCGACGATGATGTCGAGCACCTGGCCGGATGCCCGCGCCCGGGGCACGTTGACGTTGGGTCGTGCCTTCTTCGTAGTCCGGGCCGACTGCCAGAAGATCGCCTCCCTGCCCCGAGCCTGGGTGAAGACGAACTGCGAGCGATTCTCCCGCCCCCGGTCGAGGACGAGGTCGATGGACGCCCCCCGGGTCACGCACGACCTCACCGGCACACGTTCGACGATCTCCGGGCTGTCCGGCCATTCGGTGGCCCGGTGGCAGTACACCTTGGCGGTGCGAGGCCAGGTTTCCCGCGCCTTGAGCACGACCGCCCCGGTGGGAAGCGGCAATCGAACCAGATACGGCAACGCCGAATCGGGATCGGGGTTTCGGGCGATGACGAATTCGCTCATCGTGCCCTCGACAGGATTCGAACCCGTGACCTAGTCATTAGAAGTGACTTGCTCTATCCAACTGAGCTACGAGGGCATCGGGGATTGTATTGCCGGTGTGACCTCGGAGACCTCGCGGGATACACTGCCGGTTCCGTCGGCACCGCCGACCGTGGTGGCCGTAGCTCAGTTCGGTTAGAGCGCCAGGTTGTGGTCCTGGATGTCGGGGGTTCAAATCCCCTCGGTCACCCTACGCAGAAGCCGGGAGTTCCCCTCCCGGCTTCTTGCAGCAAGCAGTCGTCCAGCACAGGAGTGCATGTGTCCGTCACCGTGACCGAGGCCGGTCCGTTCGAAAAGTTCGTGTCCTTCGTCGTCGAAGAATCCGAGTTGGAGGCCGCCAAGTCGAAGGCGGCCCGCCGCCTCGCCAACGAGGTGCGCATCCCGGGCTTCCGCCCAGGCAAGGCCCCCCGCCCGATCGTCGAATCCACCGTCGGCAAGGACCGCGTCCGCTCCGAGGCGATCGACGATCTGCTGCCGCAGAAGGTGAGTGAGGTCCTCGACGAAATGGGTCTGGAGCTGGCGGTGTCGCCCAGCCTGGAGAGCCTGATCGACATCCCTGAGGGCATCAAGGTCGAAGTGAGGGTGACGACCTGGCCGACGCTCACCGAGGCGCCTGAGATCCACGATCGGGCAATCGAAGTCGGGTCCCCTGAGATCTCCGACGAAGAACTGGAAGAACAGATCAACCGCCTGCGCGACCAGTTCGGAAGCCTCGACGAGGTGGACCGTCCGGTCGAGACGGGCGACTTCGTCACTTTGGGCGTTTCGGCGACCGCCGACGGCGAACCGGTCCCGGACGCCAGTGCCAGCGATCTCGTCTACGAGGTCGGCTCCGGATTGTTCCTCGACGGCGTCGACGAAGCGCTGGTCGGAGCCGGCAAGGACACGACCTTCACATTCGATTCGCTGCTCCCCGACGGCTTCGGTGACGACGCAGGGCGTGAGGTCACCTTTTCGATCACCGTCACCGACGTCCGGGTGCGGGTCCGTCCGGAACTGACCGATGAGTGGGTCGACGAGGTCACCGAGTTCGAGACGGTCGAGGAGATGCGCACCGAGATGCGCTCCCAACTCGCCCAGATGAAGACCAGGGTGCTGGCGAACCGCTTCCGGGAGCAGGCGGTCGGAGAGTTGGTCGATGGCATCGAACTGGAAATCCCGGCGGCGATCGTCCGTTCGGAGATGGATGACATCCTCCACCGCTTCGGCCACCGCCTCGAACAGCAGGGGATCGAGTTCGCCGACTATCTCGAAGTCACAGGACAGACCCAGCAGGACTTCGTTTCAGACGCCACCGCCCAGGCCGAACGCGGCATCCGAACCCGGCTGTTGCTCGACGCCGTGGCGGATCAGGAGGGCCTGGAAGTCACCGAAGACGAGATCCTGGCCGTCGTCAACGCCGCCCTGGCCCGGGAATCCGAGGCCCGCCTCGACGCCGCCACCTTCCGGGAGGCCCTGCGGGGGAGTCCCGAAGAGAAGAGCATCACCAGTGATATCCTCCGCAACAAAGCACTCGAAAGGATCCTTTCGAGTGCTCGACCTGTCGACGAGGACGGGAACGACGTGGACCTGACGGTCGTCGAACCCGAACCTGATCCGTATGACGGTGAGGTCGTCGAAGGCGAAGTGGTCGCCGGAGACGTCTTTGAAGGCGAGGTCGTCGAAGGTGAAATCCTGAGCGAAGAACCGTCTGACGCTGAAGCGTCGACCGAGGAGGAATGATGAGCGCCGAGGGCTACGTCCCCGTCCCCTACGTCACCGAGTCCACCAGCCGTGGCGAGCGGACCTATGACATCTACAGCCGGCTGCTGAAAGACCGCATCATCTTCCTGGGCACGCCCATCGATGACACGGTGGCCAATCTGATCATGGCCCAGATGTTGCACCTCGAATCCGAGGATCCCGACAAGGACGTCTTCTTGTACATCAACAGCCCGGGCGGTTCGATCACTGCGCTGTTCGCCATCTACGACACCATGCAGTACATCAAGCCGGCGGTGAACACGGTGTGCATGGGCATGGCCGCTTCGGCTGCCGCCGTCATCCTCGCCGGGGGCGCGCCCGGAAAGCGTTTCGCCCTCCCGCACGCCAGGGTGATGCTGCATCAGCCGCATGGCGGTGCACAGGGCCAGGCCTCAGACATCGAGATCCAGGCTCGGCTGATCGTCCAGATGCGCGAGCAGCTCAATCAGATCCTGGCCGACCATTCCGGACAGGACTACGAGAAGGTCGTCATCGACACCGAACGGGACTACTGGATGATGGCCGACCAGGCCAAGGAGTACGGGATCGTCGACGAAGTGCTCACCCGTCGGGAGCTCGAAGCGGTAGCCTCTTCCTCCTAGGAGGTTTGCGATGGCCAAGTTCAGCGAGAGCGGCGACCTGCTGAAGTGCACCTTCTGCGGGAAGTCCCAACGCCAGGTCAAGAAGCTGATCGCCGGCCCCAGCGTCTACATCTGCGACGAGTGCATCGAGCTCTGTAACGAGATCATCGAAGAGGAGCTGTCGAGCACCGAAGAGGTCTCTTTCGCCGAGCTGCCCAAGCCGATGGAGATCCGGGAGTACCTCGACGCGTACGTCGTCGGCCAGGAGCACGCCAAGAAGTCGCTGGCCGTCGCCGTGTACAACCACTACAAGCGGGTTCGTTCCAACGATCTGCGGGCTGACGACGTCGACCTGCAGAAGTCGAACATCCTCATGCTCGGGCCGACCGGTTCGGGCAAGACGCTGCTGGCCCAGACCCTTGCCCGGCAGTTGAACGTCCCGTTCGCCATCGCCGACGCCACCGCCCTCACCGAGGCCGGGTATGTGGGTGAGGACGTCGAGAACATCCTCCTCAAGCTGATCCAGGCCGCCGACTACGACGTCA
>JBBDWN010000113.1:0-2688 GCA_040902855.1 Acidimicrobiia bacterium
CCGCTAGCGTCGGAGTCCATGTACCGCCGACCTCAGTCGGGCTGGCTCGAAGTCATCTGCGGTCCGATGTTCTCCGGCAAGAGCGAAGAGCTCATCCGCCGGGTGACCAGGACCCGGATCGCCCGCCTCCCAGTCCAAACCTTCAAACCCGCAGTCGACGTTCGGTACGCCGAGCACCATGTGGTCAGTCATTCCGCCATGCGAGCCGAGGCGATCCCGGTTTCGGACTCGACAGAACTGCTCAGAAGAGTCGAAGACTCGACCATCGTCGTAGGGATCGACGAAGGACAGTTCTTCGACATCGGTCTCGTCGATGCGTGTGAGGCTCTTGCCGCCGCCGGCAAGCAGGTGATCGTCGCCGGCCTCGACCTCGACTACATGCGCCGCCCGTTCGAACCGATTCCGACGTTGTGCGGTCGGGCTGAATACGTGACGAAGACCTTGGCCGTGTGTCACCGGTGCGGCGGTCCTGCCCTGTACACCCAACGGACCGTACGGTCAGACGATCTGGTGGTTCTCGGAGCACAGGATTCCTACGAGGCGAGATGTCGGTTCTGCTACGACCCGACCGAGCCTGAACAGCCCTCCCTCGCCCTGGACGACGAGACCGTATGATCGAGGTTTCGCGGTCGCTGCCCGACGCCTGTTACCGTATGTCCGCCATCCAGCGATGGCTGCGCATCCGCTTGGTGACTTCGCAATCGACATCACGGCATGCGCATTTCCACCGGTCTCGGAGTCGTTCGTGTATCTGACACATCCACCGTCGAAGCACCTCGCCAGGAGGTTGCTCCGTGGAGCGTCCGTCACTTCCGGCTCTCCACATCCGGTGTCCCGGCCCGCTGACGGGCCGCCACCACCAACAGGAGTATTCATCGATGGCATTCTTTCGCAAGCGCGACGCGCAAGTGATCAGGAAGGGTTCGGCAGACAAGGTCGAGGTACGTAAGACTCGGCGCATCGGCGGCCAGAAGGTCGAAGTCCGCCGCATCACCGAGACGACCCCCGCCGATGGACGGTCACCTCAGGACAAGAAGCAGCAGGGTCGGCAGCGGCAACGCCAGGACTCGTCCGCGAAGACTGGGCTCGACACCACCAGGCGTCGGCGGCCGCCGCGCGAAGACGAGATCATCATCCCACCCGAGTCCCTTCGGAAGCAGATGCTCGTTCGGGTTCGGTCCCATCAGACGCAGGTCGTCGTCCTCGAAGGCCCCCAACTTGTCGAGCATTACGTCGCAACCGCGGAATCCGAGTCACTCGTCGGCAACATCTACCTCGGGCGTGTTCGCAACGTTCTTCCCGGGATGGAGGCGGCATTCGTCGACTTCGGTGCCGCCAAGAACGGGGTCGTATACGCCTCGGACGTGCGGACCGACGAGAGCTCCCGAGGCAAGAGGAAGCCGCGCATCGAAGAGGTCCTCAAAGAAGGGGACGAGATCCTCGTCCAGGTGGTCAAGGATGCGATGGGCGCCAAAGGTGCCCGACTCACCGGACAACCGTCGCTGCCCGGCCGCTACCTCGTCCTCGTCCCCGATTCGGACGCCCAGGGCATCTCGCGCCGGCTGCCTGAAGAAGAGCGTCAGCGTCTCCGTGAGGTCATCTCGAAGGTGAAACCCGACGGCTTTGGGGTCATCGTCCGCACGGCTGCCCTTCACGCCTCCGACGAGGAGATCGCCGCCGACATCAGTCGACTCCACAAGGCTTGGGAGCAGATCGTCAAGGACAACGCGGGTGGGGGAGCGCCCCGCCTCGTCTACGCCGAGCCCGACATGCTGATCCGGGTGATCCGAGAGCACTTCACCGGTGACTTCAAGCGGATGCTCATCGACGATTCCGCCGCGCTCGAACAGGTCAACGAGTATCTGCGCAGCACGGCGCCCGACCTCGTGTCGAAGGTCTCGATGTACACCGACGAGTTGGCGCTCTTCGAGCGTTACCACGTCGAGGACCAGCTCCGTAAAGCACTCGACCGCAGGGTCTACCTGCAGTCGGGAGGTCACCTGGTCATCGACCGGACCGAGGCGCTCACCGTCATCGACGTCAACACCGGCAAGTTCGTTGGCTCCTCCAGTCTCGAAGAGACCGTGCTCCAGAACAACCTCGAAGCAGCCGAGGAGATCGGCCGCCAGCTGCGGTTGCGGGACATCGGCGGGATCATCGTCATCGATTTCATCGATATGGAGACAGAGAAGAATCAGCAGTTGGTGCTCCGCAGGTTGCGGGAGACCCTGGCCAGGGATCGGACCCGGACCCAGGTGTTCGAGGTCTCCCATCTCGGGCTTGTCGAGATGACCCGCAAGAACGTCTCCGCCGGGCTGCTCGAAACCTTCTCGCACAAATGCGAGGCATGTGAGGGCCGCGGCATCATCCTCCACGAAGAAGCCGCCGCCCTCGCCGTCCCCCTCGGCTTCGAAGAAGACATCGACTAAGTCCCTCCAGGAGCGAAGCGACGTTGGGGGGACAGGCCGGGCTCTGCCCGGCCAGGGGGGCCTCCAGCTCTGTGACCTCGTGGATCACTTCTCGCGCGAGGTTGGTTGACGGGTTTGCCGGCTTCGCGGACGCCCCCCCTCGGCCGAAGGCCGTTGGGAGGACTGTCCGAACGCTTGGCCGGGCGACCGTGGCGGTTGCATTATGGTTGCGGTACGATTGCATTATGGTTGCGCACGGAGGTGCAATGGATGCCGAACT
>JBBDWN010000114.1:0-2679 GCA_040902855.1 Acidimicrobiia bacterium
TCGAGTTTTCGTGTCGTACATCGATTCTCCTTTCGATGTACGGACGTCCGGGCGGCGGCGTCCGGGTGACGTCAGCGAGAGATATCGGACGGGTCGATTACCCACACGTTCTCTTCGCCGAGTTCGTCGACGAGCGATCTCACCTGCTTGCCGATGGGGCCGTCCTCGCCGTTCCACACCGCGATCGCCTCGTGGGCGTGAGAACGCAGCCACCCATCCCGACGGGCGGCGGCTGCCCCTGCCTTTTGCCGGTTCTCGGGAGCTTTCTTCTGCAACGTGACGACCCGCTCTGCCGCAGCGCCGAGCCGTCTGAAGGTCGCCTGGGAGTCAGGTGTCCAGACCGAATCGAAGTCGGGGTAGGCCAGAACGGGAATGAACGGGACGGCCACTTCGTCCGCGGCTTCGGCGGCCAGCGTTTCGGTCCCCAGGTTCATCGCGGTGAGCACGAAGAGGTCGGGGTGGAGCGAGCGCTTGGCTGCGATGACGTCGACGAGGCGGCGCCGCACGGCTCTGCTCTCGGGAGTGTCGCCGTAGCCGCCGAGTTCCGGCGGCCGGTGTCCGATCACGACCAGGAAGCGGCCATCCGGCAGGTCTTCCGACGAGGACGCCAGCCGAACCTTCGGGGTGTCGGGAGGGCCGACCTCGTGTGGCGTCTTCTGGCCGCGCCGTGACTCCTGGGTGGACGCTGCTTCGACCGCCAGCCGGTCGGCCATCCCGTTCCAATGATCACCGGCGTGGGCTTTCACCCAGCGGAATACGAGGTCTCTCTGCTGGTAGAGCTCGACGAGCGGCTCCCACAGGTCGCGGTTGGCGACCGGCTTGCGCTGGCTGTTCGTCCACCCTCGCTTGATCCACCCTTCCCACCAGTGGTCCCGGAAGCAGTTCACGACGTAGGTCGAGTCGCTGATGATCTCGAGCGGCCCGTCGATGGAGCGGACTGCTTCGAGAGCCGCGGTCAGTTCCATGCGCTGGTTGGTCGTCTGCGGGTCTGCCCCCGCTGCGAAGGGACCGTCCGGGACGATCCATGCCCATCCACCCGGTCCGGGATTCCCCGAGCAGGCGCCATCGGTGTACACGCGAGTTCTGGCCACGGCCCGATCTTGGCATGCGAACATGTCGGCGGTGTTCGCCCCTATCCGTTCGCTGACCGCCTTCACCCGTGGCACGCCTCCGGCGCTGCTGGCGTCGGCCGCCGCGGTCACGTTCATGTTTGCGGCCACCCCCTTCCTGATCGCCGAGATCGCCGACCGATACGGGATCGGGCGGGGTGACGCCGGGTTGTATTCCACCGTCCAGGTTGGTGCCTTCGCACTGACGACTGTGCTGATTCCACGATTCGCACAGCCCTCGGTATCCGTGTTCCGTGCCGCAGTCGGTGTGCTGGTGGTCGCCAACCTCTCGTCGATCGTCGCTCCTGGGTATCTGGCGCTGCTGGGAACGCGGGTCGTGTCCGGGGCGGCGGCTGGGACGATCACCTGGCTGGGGTGGGCGGCGGCGATGGAGACTCGCCGGTCGCTGGCGGCCATGTCGGCGGTGGGTCCGGTAGCGGCGCTGGTGGCTGCTCCCGTCGTCGGGCTGCTGGTGGGACTCGGGGACGCGGCGGTGTTTGCTGCCATTGCCGTGGTTGCCCTGCCGGTGATGTTCTTGAGGGTGCCCGCCTTCGGCACGCGGCCGGTGCCCGGTGAGCGGAGCGGCTCGCGTTCCAACCGAGTGTTGCTTGGGGCACTGTTCCTCTTGACGTGCTCGGGTGCCGGGCTCTTCGTGTACCTGACGGTGATCGGGGTGGAACGTCTCGGGATGACGCCGTTCGAAGCGTCGTTGGGGTTCTCGCTGAACGCCGCTGCGGGTTTCGTCGGCGCCCGGCTGTCCGGGCGGCATCGCCGGCCCGGAGTGTGGCTGGCGACCGCCGGACCGGCAGCGGTCCTCAGCGTGCTCGGCGGCTCGGTTCTTTGGTTCTACGTGGGTCTGGCGTGGTGGGGACTCGCCTTCTGGATGGGTCTGCCCGGCGTGTTGGAGATGTTGGCGGCGCGGTCGCTGCGGCCGGATGAGCGAGCGGGCGATGCCCAAGGGCTGATGGCCTTCGGGCGCAGCGCGGGGCCGGGGGTCGGCGGCGTGTTGGTCGATGGCGGGAGTTTCGAAGGTCTGGCGCTCGCAGCCGGAATCGGTCTGACCATGTCCGGGTTGATCGTCGTCGGCGTGCAGGAGGGCCGGGAGGCGTTGCCGCCAAGCGACCTGCGGACGGTGGGCAGGGACCCCTTGCTGTAGCGTCTGAGCCGTGCCGGAGCTGCCCGACATCGTCGTCTATCTCGAAGCGTTGCAGCGCCGCATCGCCGGGGAGACCATTCAGGCGTTTCGGGTGGCGTCACCGTCGGTACTGCGGACCTACGACCCCCCGTACGACTCGTTGGTGGGGACGTCGGTGACGGGTCTTCGGCGGATCGGCAAGCGGATCGTGTGGGATCTGGACGACGGAAAGGCACTCGTCATCCACCTGATGGTCGCCGGTCGTCTGAAATGGTCAGACAAGCGGGGCGGGGTGATCCCCAAGAAGGTGGGGCTGTGCGCGTGGGACTTCGATCACGGGATGTTGCTGCTCACCGAACAGGGGACGAAGAGGCGGGCAGGCGTGTGGGTGTTCGCAGACGCTGTTGCCGCGACAGCAGAAGACCGGGGAGGGGC
>JBBDWN010000115.1:0-18478 GCA_040902855.1 Acidimicrobiia bacterium
CGGGCCCAAAAGGCGTTCAACCGTTCGATCGCTTCGTCTCGCGTCATCGCCCGCACATCGTCGTCGGACAGACCGACACGGTTGACCAGGAGAGCCACGACCTCCGGCGGCGGCCCGTCTCCTCGGTCTGGCTGATCACTCGATGAACGGTGCGGTACCTTCCGGTCACGAACGCACGCCCAGAACTCCTCCTCACTGACCTTGAGTTGGTCCCGGAGGATGGCCTTCCACATCTGCGGCCCATAGGTTGCCTTGGCCGAAGGGGGATGCGAGATGCGCGTGCGGAGCACATCCTCGCCCGTGTCGAGGCGGTACGTGTAGTGATGGCCGACACCGCCGGTGGCGTCTCGCAGGAGTTCCCAGCCCTCGGTCTCCACGAACCGCCTGTGATCGGCTCGACTCGGTGCTGGCCAAGAAGACGACATCGGAAACGGCGGGACGCTCAGATGGTCTCGGGTTCGACTGATCCGGCAAGTGCCGAACCGCCGACGCCGGCCACCCAATCCCGCAAGTCCTCGTCAGTCGACGAGTGCACGAAATGCACCAGAGGCGCGTTCTCCCGGTGACTTGGCGACTGCCGAAGACGCGCATCGGCGATCCAGTCGTCGGCGTACTCGCGGACCGCGTCGATGAAGTCATCGACCGCATCGTTGAACTTCCCGGCGTCCGCGGCCACAGGAACGCCGGGGAGGATCAAGGTCCAACCGTCATTCTCCGCGTAGACCTGTGGCGTCGGAACGGCGGCAGACCGGCTCAGCACGCGGGCAAACAGGTCCTCGGACACCACCACGAATCCGGTCGACTCTCGCTGCACTCGCTGAGGAATTCCGTCCGCTGCCGCATCGAGGACGTCGCGGATGTGCGACCGTGCGTCCGAGGACGTGTAATGAGTCTTCATGGGTGAGATTGTACGTGTTGTACACGCTGTACACAACCCGGCTGCTGCGCCCAACCGTCACCCGCTTGCCGCACCCTCCAACGCGCTCACGAGCGGGTCGGTCTGGACGGGGAGGCGGCTCACTTGGAACGTGTCGTAGGCGACGCCGGCCCGCGTGTCGATGCGGGCCCGGAGGATCGGCATGCCGAACTCGTCGAAGACGAGACACAGGTCACGCAACAGTCCGAGCCTGTCCCCCGCCTCCACCTCGACCGTCCCGCCGCCGTCATCGGAGCGAGACACCGTCACATGCACCGGGACCCCCGCCCGGCCGGTATCCCGGTAGGCGCGCTGCTTCTCCTCCAACGCCCGGCCGGCATCCACCGCCCCCCGCAACACCAGCACCACGTCTGCCCTCACCCGCTCCAGACGCTCCGCATCGGCCGCACCACCGACCGCATCGACCATCTCGAAAGTGTCGAAGACCCGACCGTCGAGCCGGGTGGCGAAACGGGCGTCGGTGATCGACATGCGGTTGGCCGCCAGCACCGCCGCCACGTCCACTGCCAGCCGCGGCCTGTCGACTGCGTTGATGATCATCCGAGCCGGAACACCCGGCCGCAGACTCACGGTTCCCCCGCCAGGACCGAGCGGCTCACCGGCCAGCCGCATGTGCTCGACGATCAGCTCCGCCGAATGCGCCCGCCGATACGCGGGGCCGAACCCGGCGAGGTGGGTGCGCACATCCTGGGTGTCGAACTCCCCGCCTGACGCTTCGGTCACGGCGTCTGCCAGCACCGAGACCTGGGCGTCGTCGGGCAGGCTGCGTCTCACCAGATCCCGCTCCAGCCGGCGGAACGCCCTGCGCACCAGCTCGGCCCGCCACGGCGTCCACACTTCCGGACCGGCCGCCATCGAATCGGCCGTCGTCAGCAGCAGCAGGAAACGGAGCGTCTCGAGGTCGGGGATGCGGTCGGCCGCCCAGGCGATCACCGCCGGATCGTCGATGTCGAAACGGGTGGCCACATCGGCCAGGAGCAGATGGTGTTCGACCAGCCTGCGGTAGAGGGCGACGTCACCGGCCGGGACACCGAGATCGACGCACAGCGCGTCGACCATGCCGGCTCCGGTACGGGAATGGTCACCCGCCAGCCCCTTGCCGACGTCGTGGAGGAGAGCCGCCACCGCCAGGCGCTCCGGACGCTCGACCGTCACCACCGCCTCGCCTGCGACCGGGTCGTCCACCTCGCCGCCCACGATCTGCCAGGCGACGTCCACCGCGGCCAGCGTGTGATCGCCCACCGGATGACGGTGGAAGGCGACGACGTGCGGCTCGTCGCACAGTCGCCTGATGGCCGGCGGCGTGCCGTCGAACCAGGCCACGACGTCGCCCCGATGCTCCGGCCGGATCGACATCGGGAACGGGACGGCGCTCGGACGGCGCACCAGAGAAGGCCAGGTGGAATCGACCATCCGCTCTGCGATGGATCGAAGGCCCATGATCTCGGCGCCCAGATCCCGAACAGAACAGCCCAGCCAACGAGCCGCCGCATCCCGCAGTTCGAAGTCGAAGGTGTCATGCAGCCGCCCGGCAGCCACATGGACGGCGCTGCGAATCCTGGTCAGTTGAATCCGCAGGGCGTGGTCGTCCTCTGCCAGCGCCGGCGCCCCCTGTGCTTCGAACAGCCGACGTCGCCAGTCGACCATGTCGAGGGTGCGCAGACCTCCCCGGCCGTTCTTCAGATCGGCGGCCATCAGCCGGTACGGCTCCTCGTCACGGCGGCGCCGCTCCTCGGCCGCCATCGCCTCGACGATCCGCCCGTGCTCCTTCTCCAACAGCTTCCTGAACCTGGCCCGGAAATCCTCGAACACGGCGAGGTCGCCGCACAGGAAACGGGCGGACAGGAACGTCGAAATCGCATCCAGCCGGGTGCCGGCGAACGTCCGGGCCGTCTTCGGAGTGTGACTCAGATGGCCGACCTTGAGCCGGGCATCCCACAAGGGACGCAGAACCCGGCGGGCCAGCTCGTCCTCGCCGCCGCCCGTGTGCAAGAACAGCAGGTCGACGTCGGAGCGAACCGCCATCACTCCCCGCCCGAACCCGCCCGTCGCCACCACCGCGATGCCCGGGTCCAAGTCGCCTGCCAGACCGACCACCACCTCGGTCAACCGTTCGGCGAGGATCCCCTCCGCCCGGTCAGACCAGCCGTCTGCAATCAGACGGTCACGAAACGAGAGGAACGGTTCGACGCCCCCGCTCACAAGGCGTCTGCACCCCGCTCACCGGTCCTGATCCGCACCACGTCCTCCACCGGCAGCACCGCCACTTTGCCGTCACCGATGTCACCGGTGCGGGCCGACTCCTCGATCGCCCGCACGACGGCGGCGGCCATGTCGGAAGTGACGAGCACCTCCACCCGCAGCTTCGGCAGAAAGTCGACGGCGTATTCGGCCCCCCGGTACACCTCGGTCTGGCCGCCCTGACGTCCGAACCCGCGGATCTCGCTCACCGAGATCCCGGTCACCCCGATCGTCCGCAGACGTTCCTTCACCTCGTCGAGTTTGAAGGGCTTGATGTAGGCGATGATCAGTTTCACGTCGGTCCCCTCACTCGGTTCCATAGGCACGTTCGTCGTGCTGGGTGATGTCGAGGCCCTCGAGCTCCTCCCGCTCGGAGACCCGCAGCCCGATGGTCGCATCCACCACCCTCGCCAGGATCGTCGACGCCACGAAGCTGAACGCGAGGATGGCCACCACGCCCACCGCCTGCTTGCCGAAGAAGCCCGCACCCCCGAACACGAGGCCGTCGCTCACCGCCGGGTTGAGGGCGTTCGAGGCGAAGACACCGGTCAGCAGCGAGCCGATGATGCCGCCCACCATGTGGATGCCGACGACGTCGAGCGAGTCGTCGAACCCGAACCGGGACTTCAAAGAGATGGCGAAGAAACAGCCGACCCCGGCAGCCGCACCGATCACCAACGCAGACAGCGGACTGACGAAACCGGCGGCAGGCGTGATGCCGACCAGACCGGCCACCGCCCCCGAAGCCGCCCCGAGCAGCGTCGGCTTGCCGGTCCGTCGCCACTCGAAGACCACCCAGCCGAGGGCGCCGAGAGACGCACCGATCTGGGTGGTGACCAGTGCCCGGATCGCGTTGCCGTCCGCCGCGAACGCCGACCCGGCGTTGAAACCGAACCAGCCGAACCAGAGGATGCCGGTGCCGATCAGGGTGAGCGGCAGAGAATGCGGCCGCATCGAGTCGGATCCGAAGCCGCGGCGAGGTCCGAGGACCCGGACCAGGGCGTAGGCGGCGACGCCGGCGTTGATGTGGATGACCAGTCCCCCTGCGAAATCCCTCGCCCCCCAGGCGAACAGCCAGCCGCCCTCGGCGAAACCCCAGTGGGCGGCCACCGGGTAGACGAGCAGGGCCCACACCGCCATGAACGCCACCCACGCCGAGAACTTCATCCGGTCGGCCACCGCCCCGGAAATGAGGGCGGGAGTGATGATGGCGAACATCATCTGGAAGGCGACAAACAAAAGCTCGTCGTCGCCGACCCCGGACAGTCCGACCTTGCCGAAGCCGCCGATCAGACCGCCCACCGTCCCGTCGAAGGCGAGCGAATATCCGACCACCACCCAGATGACCGTCACGACCGGGATCGTGAAGAAGTTCATCATCAGCATGTTGAGGGTGTGCTTGGCCCGCACCATGCCGCCGTAGAACAGGGCGAGGCCGGGTGTCATGAAGAACACCAGAGCCGTCGCTGTGAGCACCCACGCCGTGTTGCCCGAATCCACCCTCGCTCCTCGGTGATGAGATGCTGAGCGTAGGGGGAGGACAGCCGAGAAGGGCCTGGAACTCGGGCGATCGTTGCGTACGGTGTGTGGTGTCCACGGACGGACCTGGAGGCCAGACATGCACCGGATGCGACATGGAGTCGCCCTCGTCATCGTCGCCGCGCTGGCGGCGTTCACCCTTGGGGCGTTGCGACCACCCGAACAGGTCGTCGTTGCAATGCCTGTCACCACGACCACGACCACGACCACCGTTCTCCCGACCACCACCACCACCACCACCGGCGGCGTCGATCGGGAAGCCGAAATCGAAGAGATCCTGCGGGACTTCTACTTCGGCTGGTTCGACGGCATCTACCGCCAAGACGTCGACACCCTCGACCGGGTGGCGGGCAGCACCGAAGTGTTCGAAAGCGGGGTGGCGGCGTTCGGCAAACCGAAGTACACCGCCCAACCCACCAGGGAGGCGGTCGGGGTGAAGGTCAAGAACGTGCTGCTGGACCGTCCCGACTGTCTGGTCGTCTCGGCCGACATCGACTTCCGGTCCTTCATCGACATCGACAGGGTGATGCCGGCCGTCGACGTGTTCTTCCGGGTCGGCGACAGGTGGGGGCGGGCGGTCTCGTACCAGTACGAGAAGGAGATGTGGCAGTTCGCATGCGACTTCATGCCGCGGCGCTGACCGTCATCCTCGTGGTGTCTGTGCCTGTTTCGGCGGCGGCGAGTGTTGCCGAGACGTGGACGTGCTGGAGCGAAGCGGCCAGTCGTGACGACGACGGCGGGACGCATGTGACCCGATGCCGGCTGGCCGGGTCGACCGAGACGTCGGACTACGGGTCGTCGTCAGATGTCCCGGTCGTGCTCTCGCCGCAGGTGGGGACCGACGGCGACGGACTGTGCTGGTACTGGACGAGCCGACCGTCTGACTGGGTGCTGTTGGGAGTCGGCGACGACGGGGTGGCGACGTTGGGGATCGACCCTGACGGGGAGGCCGGTGGAACAGTGATCATTGACGCCGCGTATCCGCGCTGTGACTCCGAACCGGCGGTGGCTCCGACCGCGCTGATGGAAGCGTACGAACTGCTGTCCCGCTATCGGCATCCGACGCCGACCGCCCAGTTGGACCCGCCGCCGGGGGCGGGAATCGTCGGCATGGAAGTGTTCGTCTCCGACAGCCCGCCACCGCCATGGTCGGCGTCGCTCGTCTCGCCCCACTCGGGTGTGCGGATCGACGTGGAGACGTTCGTCGAAGCCGTCGAGATCGACTGGGGGGACGGGAACGTGGTCGTCGTCCCGCAGAAGGCGTTCGGGCTACTGATCGGCTGGCCGGACGGCGGGTTCGGACACGCGTATTCGTCCAAGACCTGCGAAGACCCGGGCGGCCGACGGTGTCACGATTCGCTCAGCGCCTACGAGCTGACCGTCTCCTACCGGTGGGCGGCCCGGTACCGGGTCGACGGCGGGACGTGGATCGCGATCGGCGTGCCGACCACCGCGACCACCGTCGGCTACGACGTCGACGAGATCCTGTCGGTCACGACCGCCGTCGGCTAACGACCCCTCACTCCCCGAACCGTGGGCCACCCGGGCCCTCTAAGGGCCCCGGGAACCCAGGGTTGGCGGGGCCCTCTAAGGGCCCTGGGAGCCCAGGGTTGGCCAGGCCCTATTGGGCGCCGAAGCCGGAGAGGACGGTCCAGATCGAGCGGCCGAAGATGTTGACGTCCAGCCACGGCGACATGTGCTTGACGTAGTACAGGTCGAAGGTGAGCTTCTCGATGGTGTCGGCCTCGTCGTCGGCGTAGCCGTAGTTCACCTGCGCCCAGCCGGTGAGGCCGGGACGGATCAGGTGGCGGTGATCGTAAAACGGGATCGTCCTCGAGAACTGCTCGACGAACATCGGCTGTTCGGGGCGCGGACCGACCAGACTCAAGTCACCCCTCAACACGTTCCACAGCTGCGGCAGTTCGTCGATCCGCACCTTGCGCAGCACCCTGCCCACCCGGGTCAGCCGAGGATCGCCGACGACCGCGAACCGGGCGCCTGTGTCGTCGGCGCCGTCGACCATCGTCCGGAACTTGTAGAGGGTGAAGTGTTTGCCGTCCCGGC
The DNA here is from genome assembly GCA_040902855.1 of Acidimicrobiia bacterium. GTDB lineage: Bacteria > Actinomycetota > Acidimicrobiia > Spongiisociales > ZC4RG35 > DATHWB01. The sequence continues at coordinate 6,782 of JBBDWN010000115.1, forward strand.
CCACCCGGACCTGACGAAAGATCGCCCGGCCTTTCGAATCGAGCCGGACCGCCACCCAGATCATCAGACCCAAGACGATCGCCAAAGGCGCCGTGACGAAAGCGACCGCGACATCGAACAGACGCTTGATCGTCTGGAAGTTCTTGGACGCCTCCACCGGGGTCTGCAACTCCCAGCCCTCCGCCAGGTGGACGATGGCGAGACGGCCGGTGTGCTCCTCGTAGACGTCCACCAGCGGACGGATCCGGTAGCCGGCGATGTTCGACGAGGAGATGAACTGGGCCATCGGGTCGGAGAGGACGGCGCGCAGATCCAGCGCCAGGGTGGTGCCGTGAGGGAGCCGGCCTGGCGGGGCATGGGATTCGGGGTCGAGGACGTCGACGACTGTGATGTGCGGGGCGCCTTGGAGATCCTCCACCAGCCGCTTCTCGTGGGTGATGAGCGCCACCGGCTCGTTCCACGGGCGAGCGCGGGCGATCGCACGGTGAAGCAGGGCGGCGGCGAACGTGACGACGGCGGTCGCGGCGACGTAGGTACGGGAGTAATAGAACTGGTCGCGGACGAAGAACTCGGCGAGGGCGACGACGACGACCATCGACGTGACGTTCGAAACCGCACGCCCGTAGCTCGGCCGCGGCATGCCGCTCCCCCAGCTTCGCGCCGAGACGAACGACCCGAGGGCGAGGCCGGCCGCCATGATGCCGAGCAGCGGCAACACGCTCTGACCGGGGCGGACGAAGGACGGTCCGACGGTCCACGGAAGCAGCGAGCCGAAGGTGAAGATCGACGCTGCGACGAACCCGACGCCGAGTGACGCCAGGTCGAGCAGGAAGATCCTCACCAATATCCGCCGCCGCATCCCCCCGATGCTACGCCCGGAAGGACCGAATCGCGTTTTTAGCGAACCAGCGCTTCAAGAACGGCGCGTTTGGAGGGGTAAAAGTTTTCGACCCCGGTTTTTGTCCCTCCAAACGCTTCATTGGTGTAGCGCTGGTTCGACTAAAAACGGGTCAGGTGCGGGCGAGGAAGGTGGTGCCGAGGACGGTGAGGGTGGCGAGGTAGGAGAGGCCGGTGGCGGCCATGACCCCCTCGTAGCCCTTCTCGCGCAGCGAATACCACACGCCCACTGCCAGCAGCAGCGTCATTCCGGCCAGCATGAGATACGCCAGTCCGAACAAGTCGGTGGGCGGGCGCAACGTCCCCAACCCGGCCGAGACGGCGATGTCGGCGACCACGCCGGACCCGCCGATCACGTCCAGGCGGCGCAGCGCCCAGCGCGGCAGTTTCGGGTCGACGAGATACCAGTGGCCCAGCAACATCTCGGCGGTGATGCCGCCGATGGCGGCCGAACCGGTGAGCACGGGCAGCCAGGCGTCGCGCTCGACCCCGACCAGCACGAACGCCACGGCTGCCCCGGCGAATGCGAAGGCGGCGAGCGCCGGGCGACGCGCCAGCAGCCCCCCCACCACGGCGAGCCCGAGGGCGACCGCCCCCACGACGTCGGCAAAGCCGACGGCGAGGCCGACCAGGACGACAACCCCGGACGCCAGCCACAGGTAGCCGGTGCGGGCAACCTTCCACCACGCCACGAGCGCCGCGCTGGCTGCGAGGCCTGCCGCCCACATTGTGAGCAGCAGCACGGGGTCGAACGTCACGGCAGCCAGTTCGCGACCCGCTCGGCCACCGCGGCGGCGGTCAGTCCGAACTGTTCGGCCAACACGCCGGCCGGGGCGCTCGCCCCGAAGTGGTCGACGCCGATCAACAGCCCGTCTGCGCCCACCACCCGCTCCCAACCGAACGTCGAACCCGCCTCGATGCTCACCCGCGGAATGCCGACCCCCAGCACCTCGGCCCGATACTCGTCGGACTGGTTGAAGAAGCGGAACCAACTCGGGAGTGAGACGACCCGCGCGGACACTCCCCGACTGCCGAGCAGGTCGGCGGCGTCCAGCGCCACCGACACTTCCGACCCGGTCGCCACCAAGACCACGTCGGACCCGTCCCGCAGCACGTACCCGCCCATGGCGACGCCGCCGGACGGCCGGTCGAGCTTGGGCACGTTCTGGCGGGTCAGGACCAGCGCAGTCGGGCCGTCTGTGCGGTTGAGAGCCAACTCCCACGCCTCCAGCACCTCACCGGCGTCGGCAGGGCGGATCAGGTCGAGGTTGGGCATTGCCCGCAACGACGCCAGATGCTCGATCGGCTGATGGGTCGGTCCGTCCTCGCCGAGGAACACCGAGTCGTGAGTCCAGACGTAGATCGACGGGATCTTCATGAGGGAGGCGAGACGCACCGCCGGCCGCATGTAGTCGCTGAAGACGAAGAACGTCGCCCCGTACGGGCGCAACCCGCCGTGGATCGCCATCCCGTTGACGATGGCGCCCATCGCGTGTTCCCGGATGCCGAAGGCGATGTCGCGGGCCGCCCGGTCGTCGGCCGAGAAGATGCGGCCGTGGTCGATGACCGTCTTGGTCGACTCGACGAGGTCGGCGGAGCCGCCGATGAAGTTCTGGGCCTTCTCGGCGATCTGGTCGAACAGCTTGCCGGAGGCTGCCCGCGTCGCCATCGCCGAGCCCTGCTCGAATCCCGGGTCGTCCAGCGTCACCGGATCATCGGCGAAGAACGAACCCCAGGTCGTGGACGTGAGCTCGTCGTGCATGGCGTCGGCGTGACGCCGCTCCCAGGCGGCGTGGGCCTCCCGGCCCCGGTTCATCGCCTCGCCGAACCACTCGTACACGCCTTCGGGTACGTGGAACGTCTCGTCGGTCGGAAAGCCCATCGCCTCTTTGGCACCCCGGATCTCTTCGTCACCGAGCGGCGCCCCGTGCGAACCGGCGGTCCCGGCCTTGGTGGGAGCGCCCCGGGCGATGACCGTGTGACAGACGATCAGCGACGGCTGGTCTTCGGCTTCGTGTGCTTCGACGGTGGCGGCGGCGATCGCCTCGCGGTCGTGACCGTCGATGTCGACCACGTGCCAGCCGACCGCCCTGAAACGGGCAGGCACGTCCTCGGTGAAAGTCTTGTCGGTGTCGCCGTCGATCGAGATCTCGTTGTCGTCGTAGAAGTAGGTGAGTCTCCCCAATCCGAGATGACCGGCGAGCGACGCGCTCTCCGCCGAAACCCCCTCCTGCAGGTCGCCGTCCGAGACGAACCCGTAGGTGCGGTGGTCGACGAGATCCTGTCCGAGCCTCGCCCGCAGGTGGCATTCGGCGATCGCCATTCCGATTCCGGTGCCGAAACCCTGTCCGAGCGGACCGGTCGTCATCTCGATGCCGAGCGCGTGGTCGATCTCGGGATGACCTGCCGTGTGGCTCCCCCACTGCCGGAAGTTCTGGAGTTGATCCATGCCGAGCGGGAACCCGGAGAGGTGCAGCAGCGAATAGAGCAGCATCGATCCGTGACCGTTGGAGAGCACGAAACGGTCGCGGTCGACCCATTCGGGGGCGTCGGGGTCGACGGTCAGAAAACGGCTCCACAGCACGACGGCGATGTCCGCCATCCCCATAGGCATCCCCGGGTGACCGGAGTTGGCCTTCTGGACCCCGTCCATGGCGAGACCCTTGATCGTGTTGACGGCGAGTTGTTCGAGTGAAGACGACATGGGGCGAGAGTACCGGACAGGCCGGGGAGCCGACCGACGGAGGGCAAACCACGCCGGGGTGGACTGCGGGGCGAGTTTGTGGCATGTTTATGGCATGGCACGAATCAGGGTCAGCACCACCGTCGACGAAGGACTCCTCGCGAAAGCCCGCGAGGTCCATCGCTCAGACACCGACGCCGCCCTGATCGATGCGGCACTCGCCGCGCTGGTCGAACGTCACCGCCAAGTGCAGATCGACGCCTCCTACGCAAGCTACGACGATCACCCGATCGACACGCCAGACGAATGGGGCGATCTCGGCACCTGGCGGGAGCGGGCGGGAGCGTCTTGACGCCTCAGCGGGGAGAGGTGTGGTGGTGCGAACTCGCAGAGGTCGGACGCCGACCGGTGGTGGTGTTGAGTCGAGACGCCGCCATTCCCCGCCTTAGGCGCACACTGGTGGGACCCTGCACGACGACGATCCGGGGAATACCCAGTGAAGTGATCCTCGAACCCGGATCAGACCCGATCCCTCAGCTCTCCGCAATCAACCTCGACTCGGTCGAGAGCGTTGCCCTCTCATCGCTCACACAGAGAATGGGGCGACTCTCCGATCAGCGCATGAATGAGGTCTGTCGAGCCTTGGCAGATGCGGTGGCGTGCGCGTAGAGCCCAGGCTTCGGACTGAGACACGAGACGACGGAAGCGAACAGGTGCCGGGACACAACCAGTCATGACGCCCGAAGGGGAAAGCGACTCCGATGACCCGGCTCAGGCAAGGAGGGGGATGATCTGGCCCACGCAGGACTCGACGGTGGTGGTGGACGTGTCGAGGGTGAGGTCGGGGGACTCGGGAGCCTCGTAGGGGGCGTCGACGCCGGTGAATCCGGTGATCTCGCCGGCTCGCGCCCGGGCATACATCCCCTTCGGATCACGCTCCTCGCACACCTCCACCGGGGTCGCCACCCACACCTCTACGAACCGGATTCCTGCCGCGGCGTGGGATGCTCTCACCCGGGCCCGGTCCGCCCGGTAGGGGCTGATCACCGGAACGGCGACCACCAGACCGGCGTCGGCCATCAGCCGGGCGACCTCGCCGATGCGACGGACGTTCTCGGTCCGATCCTCCGGCGAGAACCCAAGATCGCCGTTGAGACCGTGGCGGACGTTGTCCCCGTCCAAGACATAGGACGCCCGCCCCGACGACACGAGGCGATCCTCCAGGGCGTGGGCGACGGTCGACTTCCCACTCCCAGACAGCCCGGTCAGCCAGACGGTGACACCCGGACCCCCGGTGATGGCGGACCGACGCCCGGCGTCGACCGTGCCCGGATGCCAGACGACTTCGGTCATGACGGTCCGATGATCATCCCGGCACCCACGGTGGAGTTGGTGGCTTCGTCGACGAGGATGAACGAACCCGTCGTCCGGTTGCGGGAGTACTCGTCGAAGAAGAGCGGAACCGTGGTGCGCAGCGTCACACGGCCCATCTCGTTGAGCTCCAACTGATCCGCGGTCTCGTCACGGTGCAGCGTGTTCACGTCCAGCCGGTAGTGCATCTCCCTCACCATCGCCCGACCCCAACGGGTCGTGTGCTTGATCGCCAGCTTGTGGCCGGCCCGCAGAACGGTGTCCGGTGTCATCCAGCACACCATGGCTTCCAGATCCTGACCGACGTGCGGCCGGTTGTGGGCTCGGCAGATCATGTCGCCACGACTGATGTCTATCTCGTCTTCGAGTCGAAGCGTCACCGACATGGGCGGAACAGCCTCCTCGACCGGACCGTCGGGAGTGTCGATGGCGGCGATCCGGGTGGTGAACCCGCTCGGGAGTGCGACCACCTCGTCCCCCACCCGCCAGGTGCCGCCGGCGATCTGTCCCGCGTAGCCGCGGTAGTCCTGGTGCTCCATGCGGTGCGGACGGATCACGTACTGGACCGGGAAGCGGCAGTCGATCAGGTTGCGGTCGGAGGCGACGTGGATCTCCTCCAGCAGCCCCAACACCGACGGCCCCCGATACCAGGGCATCCGGGTGGAGGCCTCGACCACGTTGTCGCCGTCGAGGGCCGAGATCGGGACGAAGCGCAGATCGGTGATCTGCAGCTTGGCGGCGAACTCCCTGAACTCGTCTGCGATGGCGTCGTAGACGGCCTGGTCGAAACCCACCAGGTCCATCTTGTTCACGCACAGGACCAGGTGGGGCACGCCCAACAACGACGCGATGAAGGCGTGGCGCCTGGTCTGTTCGATGATCCCGTTGCGGGCATCGACGAGCAACATCACCACATCGGCGGTCGAGGCCCCGGTGACCATGTTGCGCGTGTACTGGATGTGGCCGGGGGTGTCGGCGAGGATGAACTTGCGTTTCGGGGTGGCGAAGTAGCGGTAGGCCACGTCGATGGTGATCCCCTGCTCGCGTTCGGCCCGCAGACCGTCCGTGAGGAGCGCAAGGTCGACGTAATCCGCACCCCGACGGCGCGACGCCTCCTCGACCGCGATCAACTGGTCTTCGAAGATCTGCTTGGTGTCCAACAACAGCCGACCGATGAGGGTCGACTTGCCGTCGTCGACCGAACCTGTGGTGGCAAGACGCACGAGTTCCATCAGAAATACCCCTGGCGCTTGCGGTCTTCCATCGCCGCCTCGGAGGTGCGGTCGTCCGCCCGGCTCGCTCCCCGTTCAGACGTGCGGCTGGCGGCCACCTCGGCGATGACCTCGTCGAGGGTCGACGCGATCGATTCGACTGCCGCCGTGCAACTCATGTCTCCGACGGTTCGGAACCGCACGACCCGTTCGACGACCTCCTCGTCGTCCATCCGGTTGATGAACGGCCCTTCCGCCATCCACATCCCGTCGCGCAGGAACACCTTGCGGGTGTGGGAGAAGTAGATGGAAGGGAGGTCGATCTCCTCCCGCCTGGCGTAATCCATCACGTCCATCTCGGTCCAGTTCGAGATGGGGAACACCCGAAGGTTCTCGCCCTGGTTCTTGCGGGGGTTGTAGAGGCTCCACAGTTCTGGCCGTTGGTTCTTCGGGTCCCACTGGCCGAACTCGTCACGATGAGAGAACACCCGCTCCTTGGCCCTGGCCCGCTCCTCGTCCCGCCTCGCCCCACCGAAGAGAAGATCGAAGCGGTGCTTTTCGATGGCGTGCAGCAGCGTCTCGGTCTGAAGACGATTGCGCGAGGCGCGCGGCCCTGTCTCCTCGACGACCCGCCCCTCGTCGATCGCCTCCTGCACCGAGGCGACGATCAGCTCCGCTCCGACCTCGGCCATGGTGCGGTCCCGGAACTCGATCACTTCGGGGAAGTTGTGGCCGGTGTCGACATGCATCACGGGGAACGGCAGACGGGCGGGAAGGAAAGCTTTCACCGCCAACCGGAGCACCACCGCCGAGTCCTTCCCACCCGAGAACAGCACCACGGGACGCTCTGATTCGGCGACGGCCTCGCGGATGATGTGGATGGCCTCGGACTCGAGGAGGTCGAGGTGGTCGAGTCGGTACGACATTGGCCCGAGAGGGTAACGAGCCGGTCGGGCGTGGTCGCTTTCTAGAACCCGGCCACCGCTACCCTCCCCGCCATGTTGGAGGGGTGGTATTTCATCACCGCCGCCCTCCTGGTGTTGAGCGGGGGAAGCAAGCTCCGTGATCCGGAACCGACCCGCGGTGCCATGCGCGCCGCCGGTCTCCCGTCGTCCAGAGGCGCGGTTGTCGGCCTCGCCGCCGGCGAGATCGCCGCGGGCGCAGCAGCGTTCGGAACGACGACGCCGTTCGCTCCGATCGCCGTCGCCGCCTTCTACCTCGGCTTCGCCGGATTCGTCTTCTCTGCCCTCCTTCGCAACCTCCCCCTGCAGTCCTGCGGGTGCTTCGGAACGTCGGACACCCCTCCCGGCTGGATGCACGTCGGCGTCAACCTCTCGGCAGCCGCGGTCGCACTCGGGGTCGCCAGCACCGGCGGTGCCGACCTGCTCGGAATCCTGACGAGCCAGCCGGCGGCGGGAATCCCGTATCTCGGATTCGTGGCGCTCGGCGCCACCCTGCTTGCCCTGATGCTGTCCGCACTCCCCTCGATCATCCGACACCCGTGAGCCGCAGACTCGTCGAAATGACCTCGCGAGCGCTGGGCGAGAGAACCAGCCGCCGCGGGTTTCTGCGACGCATGGCCATGGCGGGATCGGCCGTCGTCACCGCACCGATGGCATATGCCCTCCGACCGATCACCGCCTATCAGGCGATCGTCCTCCCCAACGACTGTCCTCCCGGCTCGCAATGCCGTGCCGGATGGACCGAGTTCTGCTGCACCTCCACCGGCACCAACACCTGTCCCCCCGGTTCGGTGGTCGGTGGATGGTGGCGAGCGGAAGGTTCCGGATACTGCGGCGGCAACTCCCGGTACTACATGGACTGTCACACCGCGACATGCGGCGGTTGCGGGTGCGGATCGTCCGGGACATGCGGCGACGAGTGCGTCGAATGCAACTGCCATTGCGACCACGATCGGTGCGACCTGTGGAAGACCTGCTGCACGAGGTTCCGGTACGGCCAGTGCAACCAGCACATCGAATGCGTCGGGCCGATCACCTGCCGGGTCGTCACCTGCGTTCCTCCCTGGGAGTGGGACTCCACGTGCACGACCACCGACGCCAGAGACGACTCGACCGGCGCCCACAACTCCGCCTGTCTCCATCCTCCTCTCGGTCCCTACCGGGCGCGGCCCGGCGTCGTCCGGTCGAACACATGGCTGCTCCGCGACACCCTCGACGGAGGCAATCCCACCCAGAATTTCAACCTGGGCGCCGTCGGCGACATCCCGCTGATGGCCGACTGGCTCGGCTCCGGCGTAGCGACCGCCGCCGTCGTGCGCGGGGCGCGTCACGGCACGGTCGGACGCACGACACTCACCTGGTATCTCCGTCAGATCGAAGGGCCGGGACAGCCTGACCTCGTCTTCGACTACGGCCTGCCGGGCGACATCCCGGTGGCAGGCGACTGGGTCGGCAACGGGGCCCACACGGTCGGTGTCGTGCGCGGCAACCTGTGGCTGCTCCGCACCCGGAATTCGGCCGGACCCGAAGACATCGCGTTCAGATTCGGCGAGGCGGGCGACATCCCGGTGGTCGGCGACTGGACCGGGAACGGCCGGGACGGGATCGGCGTCGTCAGAGGCAGCCGGTGGATCCTCCGCGACACGGCCACCGCCGGGCCATCCGATCACGAGTTCGACTTCGGCCCGGCCACCGGCATCCCGGTCGTCGGCGACTGGGACGGCAACGGCATCGACACGCCGGGTCGCTACGACAACGGAAACTGGACCTTCACCAATTCGCTCAGCACCGGGGCGGTGGCCGGTCAGTTCACATTCGGGATCACCGGAGACACGCCAGTCGTGTGGAGGCGACGCTGATGCTCACCCTCGTCATCATCGAAGGGATCGTCATCCTGCTGCTGACGGTGCTCGTCGCCGGACTGCTCCGCTCCCACGCCGACATCCTCCGAACCCTCGACCGGATGGGGGCAGGTGAAGGCACCTCCCCGACCGGTGGAGGCATGGCGCTCGGACCGACCCGCCGGTCGACCGACACGGTCCCGACCGACGCCATCACCGGACTCACCCTCGACGGCCAGTCCCGCAGCATCGCGCTCACCGGCACCCGGGGATACGTCCTGGCGGCGTTCCTGTCGAGCGGATGCTCGACCTGCCGCCCGTTCTGGTCGTCGTTCGACCGTGAACTCGACCTGCCGCATCCGGACATCCGCGCCGTCATCGTCACGAAGGACGCGGCCGAAGAGAGCGCTTCGGAACTGAAGGCTCTCGCCCCTCGCGACCTTCCCGTCGTGATGTCCTCGGACACCTGGGATGCGTTCAGGGTGCCAGGCACGCCCTACTTCCAACTCATCGACGCAGCCGACGGCACCGTGCTCGGAGAAGGGTCCGCCGCCAACTGGGGACGGCTGCTGGAGATGATCCGCCGGGCGATCGGCGACGAACAAGCGCCGGGAACGTTGCGGCGGAACACCTCCGAACGCCTGGTCGACTCCGACGAAGAACTCCGCCGGGCGGGCATCGTTCCCGGAGACGAGGCGCTCTATCGGAAACCCGACGCCCCATGACCCTCCTCGCCTCACTGCTCGCCGTCGCCGCCGCCGTCCGATCCAACTGGTCGCCATGAGGAGAGTCGATGCTGTCCAGCATCCACCCGCTCGGCGAGCGGGCACGCGGCAACCGATGGCTCGTCACGGTCTCTGCCTTCACGCTCGGGTCGTTGGCGGGGGGTGTGGCGGTCGGAGCGTCGCTCGGCTTCGTCGGATCGTTCTCACCGGTCCGGGAGGATCTCGCCCTGCTCGTCCTCGGTTCGCTTGCCCTGATCGCCGGCGGACTCGACCTGCTCGGCGTGAAGGCGGCCGGGCCCCGTCGCCAGGTGAACGAACGCTGGATCGGCAACCTGCGGGGAACCGTCTACGGCTTCGGATTCGGCGCTCAACTCGGCGCCGGACTTGCGACCTTCGTCGTGACATGGGGCGTGTGGGTGGTGCTGGCAGCCGAACTGCTGTCAGGCTCGGTGCTGTCAGGCGTGGTGATCGGAGGGGTGTTCGGACTGGGCCGGGCGGTCGCCCCGCTGGCGGCCGGATGGATCGACCGTCCGTCGCGCCTGACCCGCTTCAACTCCACCCTGGCCCGGCTGGCACGACCGGTCCACGTCACGGCAGGAATCGCCATCGCCTTCATCGGCGCGACCGCCTTCGTGTGGGGAGTGTGACGGGATGAGCGTGTTGCAAGCAGCAGGAATCACCGTCGAACTCCCACCCGGATGGGACGGCGGAATCGCCGAAGGGGCCGTGCTCGACGACGGAGCTGTCCGCCGGTCGGTGACCCACCTGGCCAGCTTCCCCCTCCCCGAACAACGCGGCGACTACGGCGGCGGGGCGGTCAGCCTCATGGGATGGACCGACATTCTCGTCGTCCTCCTCGAATTCCACCCCCACTCCACGTCACAGCCGCTGTTCTCGCTGAAAGGAATGCCGCGGACGCTGCGGGCGAGCGACTTCGGCCGGGACAAGCTACAACGCCAGATCGAAGGCCAAGGCGGATGCCAGGTCTTCTTCCAGGAGGCCGGGCGGGCGTTCTGCCTCTACGTCGTCCTCGGTTCCTACGTCGACCGCGAAGACCTGATCCCGAAAGTCAACGCGGTGCTCGGCGGGATCCACTTCGCATGAAGCGACTCGCCGTCCTCAGTCTGATCCTGTCCCTGCTGCTGGTCGGCACGCCGTCCCTCGCCGCCCCCCTCAGCGGCACTTTCAGCGACGACGACGGAAACGTCCACGAACCGAACATCCAGGCCATCGCGGCAGAAGCCATCACACTCGGGTGCGGCGGGGATCGCTACTGCCCGGCGGCGACGGTACGGCGCGACGAGATGGCATCGTTCCTCGCCCGGGCCCTCGACCTGGCGCCGGTGGGGAGCGGACCGTTCACCGACATCGCGGGCAACATCCACACGGACGCCATCAACGCCATCGCTGCCGCCGGCATCACACTCGGGTGCACATCAGACCGATACTGCCCGGCGGACCCGGTGCGACGCGACGAGATGGCGTCGTTCCTCGCCCGCGCATTCGACCTCGCAGCCGCGCCCAGTCCGTTCACCGACACCACCGGCAACGTCCACGAGGCGAACATCGGTGCGATCGCCGCAGACGGCATCACCCTGGGCTGTGCCGTCAACCTCTACTGCCCGGCGGGACTGGTACGGCGCGACGAGATGGCGTCCTTCCTGGCACGGGCGCTCGACCTCGAACCGGTGTATGTGCTGCTGGGCATGGGGCGGGGCCTGCCCCTCGACTGCACCAAGGACGGACTCGTCTGCACCGCCAGCTTCGTCGTTCCCCACCGGCCGGCCTACGCCATCTCCGAAGGCTTCTACCAGGTGCTGCCGTACGTCGGCGACGAACAGGCGGAGTTCGAGTCGACGTCCACCCGCTTCGAGCTTCGCGTCGACGGAGTCCTCCAGCAGCTCGACTCCGTCACGACCACCCCCACCTACTCCACCGAGAGGCGCTTCGAAGGAACCATCGGCCTCCCCACCGGCAGCCACCAGTTGATCGGCCGCTGGTACTGGA
>JBBDWN010000116.1:0-2646 GCA_040902855.1 Acidimicrobiia bacterium
GATCGGGCTCCCAGAGCACTCCCTCACCTGGCGGCTCGGTCGCTGCAGGAGAGCCCTCGAGGAACCTCGCGGCTAGCGTGAGCGTCTGACCGGCGTCACCGAGGTAGGTGAGGGGGTGCCGGTAAGATGCAGCTTGAAGGAGACCACTGTGCCCAGAGGCCAAGAACTCATCATCATCCTCGTGGTACTCGTGCTGCTCTTCGGTGCCCGCAAGCTCCCGGAACTGGCACGCTCGCTCGGAGCGTCTGCCAAGGAGTTCCGCAAGGGCGTCCAGGAGGGCAACGAGGAGCCGGCCGAGGACGAGGTCACGTAGGAACTCTCGTTCCCTCCTCGACGTTGTCACCGCCGAGGGCGCCATGAACGATCCCTCCATCCCAACCTGGGAGGACGTGGCGCGTACCCATGGGCGGAAGATCTACAACTACGCGTATCGGCTCACGGGCAATCCCCATGACGCCAAGGACCTCGTCCAAGAGGTGCTCCTGCGCGTCCGCCGAGGACTCGACAACTACACCCCCGGATCGTTCGACGGATGGTTGTGGCGTATCACACGCAATGCATTCCTCGACGATGTCCGCAAGCGCAACCGTCGTCCCACCTCGCCGCTCCCCGATGACGTCGACCGGCTCGCAGTCGCGTCCTCACCGGGTGCCGACGATGTGCTCGCTTCGATCCGCCTCGGCGAGGACATCCAGAAGGCGCTGGCAGACCTCCCGGTGGACTTCCGCGAGGCGATCGTGATGTGCGACGTCGTCGGGATGAGCTACGAGGAGATCGCGGTTGCTACCGACGCGCCGATCGGCACCGTCCGGAGCCGGATCCATCGGGGACGCAAGCTTCTCAAGGAGCGACTCGGATGAGCCATCGTCCGGAACTCCTCTCCGCCCTGTTGGACGGCGAACTGTCCGAGGTCGAAGCCGCTTGGGTTGCAGAGCATCTCGACGGCTGCGGCATTTGCATGGCCGAACTCCACGACTTGTCCTCGGCTCGCGCTGCCGTCCGCAGCCTCCCCTTGCTCGACCTACCCGAAAGGATCGTTCCTCACCCCGACCGTGTCGTCCGGCTGTGGCCGCGGCGGGCGGCGGTGGCGGTCACCTCCGTAGCAGCTGCGGCCGCGATCTCGGTTGGTGCACTGGGGATGTTTGGCATGGCGGCGGAGACGGCCACATCTGTCGACGTGACAGAGGCCGAGGCCATCCTCGTCGCAACCGAATCACTGGGGTTGGCCGCCGACGGCTCGCCGGCCGGCGAGTACCTCACGAGCGGTTCGGGTGCGCATTACCGAGCCAGACAGACCACGGCGTGCAAGGCAGATCAGACCCTCGACGACCGAACGGTCGATGTCACCACGATCGGCGGGGTGACGGTCATGTCGGATCCCCTGGCGCAATTGACTGTCGTCCTCGACGGGTCTGTCGCGACCGGCCCGGCGTCCGGTCCCATCGAGACGGTCACTGTGACCGGGCCGGCACCGCAACTCGCGAACTACGTCGTGTCCGCGGTATCCACCGACGAATTTCGGGACCGGGCCGTCGATGTTGTGACTCTCGCCCGTGACGGGGTGGACCGTGCGAACCTCTGGATCGACGTCGAGACCGGCGTCATCGTGTATCGGGAACTGCTGGGGGCCGACGGCGGGGTGGCGTGCGTGTCCGAACTCGTCGAGTTCGAGCCGATCGACGTCCGCATCCAAGCGTCGATCCCCTTCGACATCCGAGCCGAGGTTCGCGAGTCGGTGTACGAGCCGGCGGCGTCAGAATTCGTCCACTCCCTCGGCGGCCTGGATCTGGTCGCCACCTATCGCATCGAGGGCGGCGAGGCGGGGATCTACAGCGACGGGCTGTTCACGATCGCCGTCGTCCGGGTCGAAGGCGGGCAACCTGATACGGCTGGCCAGGCGACGAGCGTCGTGTGGGAGTCAGACGGCGTCTCGTGGGCGATCGTGGGATCCCTCCCTGACGACCTTTTTGATCAGGTCCGCCAGGAACTTCCGGCACCCGCCGAGCTCAACCCGTTCGCCGAGGGTTGGCGCATCCTCTTCGGCTGACGGAGCCTGTGCTAGATGACCTCGAGCGACTCCGTGTACGAGGAGAAGTCGCGTGCCGTCCCGAACGACTCCGATGTGATGATGTCTCGCACCACGCCGTCGACGTCGAGCACGTAGGTGGCACGATCGGCGACACCGATTGTTTCGTTGAAACAGCCGTACTCGCGAGCGACCGCCGCGTGCGGCCAGAAGTCGCTGAGGATCGGGTAGGTCACGCCTTCGGCCTTGGCCCAAGCGCCGTTCGAGCCGTAGGAGTCGGACGTGATGACCACGACGTTCGTGTCGGCGGCATCCAGGGCGCCCAGGTTGTCGCGCAGATCACACAGTTCTGAGGTGCAAGTGCGGGTGAACGGGAACGGGATGAACACGACCAGCGACTTCTTGCCCTTCAGGTCGGAGAGCGAGACCATCGTCCTGTCGTAGTTGCGGAGGGTGAAGTCGGGGGCGGGAGAACCGATGGCAGCCGGCATTCTGAGTCCTTGGAGTCGTCGAAGTCGGCAGGCTATCCGTGAGTCCGCGCAATGAGAAGCGGCGCGGATTGGGCGAGCTTTGCGAGCCCCATCCGTCGGCTTCCCGCCCGAAAGCGAAGCTGTTTCGGG
>JBBDWN010000117.1:0-1380 GCA_040902855.1 Acidimicrobiia bacterium
CCGTTGAAATCGCACACATTGAGACCGGTCTCGAAGTTGGCCACGGCGACCTAGCCTTCGGCGGGAGGTGATGCATGTCTGACTCCGAAGTGATCGAGAGGGCCTACGCCGGAGACCTGCCGATCGAGGACGCTCGCGAAGCAGTCGATCGCACGATCGGCGCGCTCGATCGGGGTGAAGTTCGAGTGGCTGAGAAGGTCGATGGAACGTGGGTGGTCAACGAGTGGTTGAAACTGGCGATCCTCCTCTCGTTTCGGCTCGGTGAGATGACGCGGATCGATGCCGGCGATCTGCACTTTCACGACAAGATCCCGGTGAAGGACGATCTGGAGGGCCAGGGCGTGCGGGTCGTGCCTCCCGGGATGGTCAGGTACGGGGCGCATTGCGAGCCGGGCGTCATCGTGATGCCGGCGTTCGTCAACATCGGGGCGTATGTGGGAGCCGGGACGATGGTGGACACCTGGGCGACGGTGGGTTCGTGCGCTCAGATCGGCAAGAACGTCCATCTGGCCGGGGGAGTGGGCATCGGAGGTGTCCTCGAACCGCCCAATGCAACCCCGGTGATCGTCGAAGACGGAGTCTTCATCGGTTCGCGTTGCATCGTGACGGAGGGGGCGATCATCGGCGAAGGGGCGGTTCTCGGGGCGAACACCACCATCACCGCCTCGATCCCGATCATCGACGTCACCAAGGAAACCCCCGTCGAGTATCGGGCAGAGGTCCCTGCGGGAGCGATCGTCGTCCAGGGGACTCGTCCCCGCACGTTTCCCGGCGGCACCGTCCACCTGCAGTGCGCCTACATCATCGGGTGGCGGGAGGAGCGTCACGACCAGCGACTGGGGCTCAACGAGCACCTGCGGGAGTTGGGCGTCCAGCTGTGACTTCGCTTGCCGACACGACTGCGTGGCTCGTCGACATCCCCTCGGTCACCGGCGACGAGGTGGCGATCGTCGAGGCGATCGCCGGCAGACTCGCCGGCATGGACGAGCATCGGCTCGGCAGGTCGCTGATCGTCGGCCGACCGACCGGTGCGCCGATGATTCTCCTGGTCGGTCATCTCGACACCGTCCCATCCCAGGGTCAAGGTCCGGCGGGCATCGAAGACGGAGTCCTCCACGGGCTCGGCGCGGCCGACATGAAGGGTGGATTGGCGGTGATGATCCATCTCCTCGAGGATCCGGAAGTGGTCGCCGGCCCGTATTCGGTGGTGGGTGTCTTCTACGACGCCGAGGAGGGTCCGATGGACCGCAACGGCCTCGGACCGCTCCTCGAAGAGAATCCCTGGCTGACCGAGGCGGAATTTGCCGTCGTGCTCGAGCCGTCAGACGGCCAGATCCAGGTCGGCTGCAACGGCTCGATCAACGCAACGGTGTCATTCAC
>JBBDWN010000117.1:1480-18423 GCA_040902855.1 Acidimicrobiia bacterium
GCCGCCAAACAGGGGTGGACCGACGTCGCCCGTTTCGGTCAGGTCGGGGTGCCGGCAGTGAACTTCGGACCTGGCCGGACGAGCGAAGCGCACCAGAAGGACGAGTTCGTGGCGATCGCAGAGATCGAGGCGACGTTCGCGGCACTGCGCCGGGTTCTCGTCTGAGTCAGCCCGGGCTCGCCCCGGTGCTCTCGACCTACCTGTCGGCCGCACCCGCCCTGACCTTGGTGGTCCGGGCGAAAAGCGCGATCACCGGCAGCACCACCAGGGCGGATCGGGGACGAATCAGGACGACCACACACCCGAGCACGAGCACCCAGATGGTTCGACGCTCGATCCTGACGAGGGCCGGGTAGGCGATCCAGATGCTTGCCAGGATCGCCCCCACCCGGGCCAGGATTCCTGCGAGTCCCGGATCGTCGGCGCTCCACGCCAACGCGGCTCCGCCCAGGAGGCCAATCGTCGTGATCGCGAGCATCCAGCGCACCGGGCGACGATATACGCCGGATTCGTCGCCACGTCCGATCCCTACACTGCCGTGCCATGCCGATCGACATCGACATCGCCCATGTGGCCCGACTTGCCCGTCTCGATCTGTCGCCCGCCGATCTCGAGACGTACCGCCATCAGTTGGGCGTGATACTCGAACACGCCGCCCGAGTGCAGGCTCTCGACACCGCGGGCGTGGAACCGACGGCGCATCCGCTCGGAATGACCAACACATTCCGTCCCGACGAAGTGCGGCCGTCGCTCGATCGCGACGAAGTCCTCTCCCAAGCGCCGGAAGCTCGGGACGGCTACTTCGTCGTCCCCCCGGCGCTCGATCAAGGCTGAACGGCATGAGCAACGCCGACCTGACGATCGCCGCCGCCGCGTCTGAGCTCCGCGCCGGAACGATCACCGCAACCCAGCTCCTCGAGGCGGTGTTCGAACGGGCATCTCTCACGGAGGCCGAGTTGCACGCCTACCTCACCCTCGATGCCGAGAGGGCGAGGACCGCGGCAGGGCAGGCTGACGCCAGGTTTGCCGCCGGCAACCCGTTGGGCCCACTCGACGGGATACCGATCGCCCTCAAGGACAACATGTGCACTCGGGGAGTCGAGACCACATGTGCGTCGCAGATCCTCGCCGGATATCACCCTCCGTACGATGCGACGGTCGTGAGCCGGCTCAAGGCCGGCGGGGCAGTGATCACGGGCAAGACGAACCTCGACGAGTTTGCGATGGGCTCGTCGACCGAGAACTCCGCGTACGGACCCACCCGCAATCCGTGGAACCCGGAAAGGGTCCCCGGAGGGTCCTCGGGAGGATCGGCCGCAGCCGTGGCCGTCGGATCCGCCCTTGCCGCCCTCGGTTCTGATACCGGCGGATCGATTCGGCAGCCGGCCTCGTTGTGCGGCGTCGTCGGAGTCAAGCCGACCTATGGGCTCGTCTCCCGGTACGGACTGATCGCCTTCGGCTCATCACTGGATCAGATCGGCCCTTTCACTCGGACCGTCGAGGACGCGGCGACCGTTCTGGGGGTGATTGCAGGCCACGACCCGCTCGATGCCACGTCGTGGCGCGGTGACTACCCGGACGCCGGCTCGATGTTCGAGACGGGAGTCGCCGGCATGCGGATCGGAGTGATCCGTCAACTCGACGGCGAGGGCTACGAGCCCGAGGTGACTGCGATGTCCAGGGCGATGCTCGATCGCCTCACAGACGCAGGGGCGGAGATCGTGGAGGTATCGATCCCCACCTGTGACGTCGCCCTCTCCACGTACTACCTCATCGCCCCGGCCGAGGCGTCGGCCAACCTGGCCCGCTTCGACGGGATCCGATACGGCCTGCGGGCGGACGGGTCGACGGCCGAGGAGATGATGGCGAGAACGCGGGCAGAGGGCTTCGGGCCGGAAGTGACCAGGCGGATCCTGCTCGGGACCTATGCGCTTTCGGCCGGGTACTACGACGCCTTCTACGGTCAGGCACAGAAGGTGCGGACCCTCGTCAAACAGGAGTTCGCCGCCGCATACGAGAAGGTCGACGCGCTCGTTTCGCCGACCAGTCCGACTGTGGCATTCGAGCTAGAGGCAAAGACGGCCGATCCGCTCTCGATGTACCTTTCCGACGTATGCAACATCCCGGCCAACCTTGCCGGTCACCCGGCCATGACCATCCCGATCGGACTCGACAGCCAGGGCCTGCCGGTCGGGTTCCAGGTGATGGCTCCTGCCCTGGGTGAGGCAACGATGTTCCGGGTCGCCGCCGAAGTGGAGCGTCAGGCGGGCTTCGTCGCCAGACCCGCCATGTCCGGGGTGGAATCATGACCTGGAGCGCACCGCCGGGCTGGGAAGCCGTCATGGGCATCGAAGTCCACGTCGAACTCCGGACCCAGTCGAAGATGTTCTGTGGATGCCGTGTCGGGTTCGGCGAGGAACCGAACATCGACGTCTGCCCCACCTGTCTGGGTCTGCCCGGGGCGATGCCGGTGGCGAACGTCCAGGCGATCGAGTGGATCTCGTTGATCGGGCTCGCGCTCAACTGCACGATCAGCGAGCAGTCGGTTTTCCATCGGAAGAACTACTTCTACGCCGACCTTCCGAAGAACTATCAGATCAGCCAGTTCGACATCCCCGTCTGTCATGACGGATGGCTCGACGTCGATGTCGACGGCGAGACCGTTCGGATCGGGATCGAGCGCGCCCACCAGGAGGAAGACACCGGCAAGTCGACCCACATCGGCGAAGGAGGGCGCATCCACTCTGCCACCCAGACGCTCCTCGACTTCAACCGGTCCGGGGTGCCGCTGGTCGAGATCGTGTCGCGGCCCGACATTCGGACTCCGGCCCAGGCCAAGGCGTATGCCCAGCAGCTGCGGGCGGTGGTCGCCGAACTCGGCGTGTCGGACGCACGGCTCGAAGAGGGCTCCATTCGCTTCGATGCCAACGTGTCCGTCCGTCCCTCCGGAGAGACCGAACTCGGCACGAAGGTCGAGATCAAGAACATGAACTCCTTCCGATCGCTGGAGCATGCGGTCTCCTTCGAGATCCTTCGCCAAGTCGATGAGCTCGAGGCGGGTGGGGCTCTCGTCCAGGAGACCCGGCACTGGGACGAGGAGGCGGGTGTCACTCACGGCATGCGCACCAAGGAGGGCAGCTCGGACTACCGCTACTTCACCGAGCCTGATCTCACTCCCATTGTCATCGACGCCGAGTGGCGCAGCCGGATAGCGGAGCGTCTGCCCGAGTTGCCTGCCACTCGCAGGGCGCGCTACCTCGACGCAGGCGTGGATCCGCAGGTGGCCCAGGCTCTGGCTGACTCGAGCGCCGATCTGCGGGCGATCTACGACGAATCGGCTGCGCTCGGTTCCGAACCGAGGGTCGCGGCCCACTGGGTCACGGGGGAGATCACGGCCTGGACACGTCGGGAAGATGCACCGGCCCGAATCACCGGGGGCCAGCTCGCCGAGTTGACTGCAATGGTGGCGGACGGGACCGTGTCGGCGTCCGCCGCCAAGGACGTGCTGGACGGTGTGCTCATGGGTGAGGGCGACCCACGATCGGTGGCCGAGTCGCGCGACCTCCTGCAGATCACCGACGCCGGGGAACTCCAAGCAGCGGTGGATGGGGTGTTGGCGGCGAACGCCGATGCAGTCGAGCGGTACCGCAACGGTGAGCAGAAGGTCGTTGGTTTCTTGGTCGGCCAGGTCATGCGCGTTACCCAGGGCAAGGCGGATCCGAGAGCCGTCAACGAGTTGTTGGAATCCAAGCTCGGGTGAACCTCCACGGGCTCGAATGTGATGCCGTGCTCTTCGACTGCGACGGTGTGCTCGTCGATTCCGAGCCTGTGTCGCTCGAGGCGTGGTCGGAGGCGCTTGCGGTCTACGGATACGTCCTCGACGCGGAGGTCTTCGCCGAGTCGATCGGCGGCACAGAAGCGATGGTCGCGAATCGTTTCGCTCCCGATGTCGGTGTCGACCCTGTCGTCTTGGAACTCGAAGCCCAGCGCGCCTTCCAACAGATCTCCAGCCAGGCTGGGGCGTTCGGCGACACCCTGGCACTCATCGATCGACTCGAGTGCGCCGGCGTGCCGATTGGCGTAGCCACCAACGGACTGCGCTGGCGGCTCGACGCGCTACTGGGAGCCGTCGGCCTCGGCAGGCTCTTGCCGTTCTCGGTTACCGCCGACGAGGTCGAGAACCCAAAACCTGCGCCGGATTTGTATCTGCGGGCTGCCTCGCTCGCAGGAACGGTTGCCGAGAGATGTGTCGTGATCGAGGACAGTCCGACCGGTGTCGCCGCTGCCAAAGCCGCAGGCTGTCTGGTCGTGGCCGTCGATCGCGGAGTATTCGATCGGCGGCAGCTCGCGGGAGCCGATGTCGTCGTCGACCAGGTGTGAAAGCGCTTACGGAGTATGGCTAGCGTGCGGGCGACATGGAACGACTGACCAAAATCGTTGCGACACTGGGACCGGCGGTGGCCGATCTCGACTCGATCCGAGCGCTCGTCGCCGCCGGAATGGATGTCGCCAGGCTCAACTTCTCCCATGGTGACCACCAGTTCCACTCGCAACTCGCGGAGTTTGTGAGAGAGGCCGCGGCGGCCGAAGGTCGAGTCGTAGCGCTGCTCCAGGACATCCAAGGTCCAAAACTCCGCGTCGGATCCTTCCCCGACGGTCGGGTGGCGCTTGTGGGCGGCACAACGGTGCAGCTGGTCGGTGGGCGCCATTTCTCCGACGATCCGGACCGCATCTTCGTCGACTACGACCATCTGCTCGACGACATCCAGCCTGGTGAGCGAGTCCTGTTGGCGGACGGGCTCATTCATCTGATCGCCGAAGAAGTGGAGGGTGATCACGTTGTCGCCAGGGTTGTGCAGGGAGGACTGCTCGGCGACGGCAAGGGCGTTGCGTTTCCGGACACAGACCTGCGCGTGCCGGCGATCACCGACAAGGATCGGTCGGATCTGAGTTTTGGACGGGAGCTCAAGGTGGATTATGTCGCCGCCTCCTTCGTCAGGACCGGCAGCGACATCAGAGAGATTCGGGACCTCGCCGGTGGTGCGCCGGTCATCGCCAAGATCGAACTGGCGCTGGCGTATCAGAATCTCGACGACATCCTGACTGAATCCGCCGGGGCGATGGTCGCTCGTGGGGATCTCGGGGTCCAACTCCCACTGGAGAGGATCCCGTTGGTGCAAGCCGACATCATCGCCCGCACCAACGCGGCGGGTCTCGTCTCGATCACCGCCACGGAGATGCTCGAGTCCATGACGAAGTCACCTCGACCTACCAGGGCCGAGGTCACAGACGTCGCCAACGCAGTCCTCAACGGCACCGACGCCGTCATGCTCAGCGCGGAGACCGCGATAGGGGACTTCCCGGTCGAGTCGGTCCGCATGATGGACAAGATCTGTGCCGAGGTGGAACGTGGCTTCGGCGCGGGGACCGTCGACATCGACGTGGACTTCTTCGGCGGGTCCATCGGATCGGCGGTGGCCAGGTCGGCGGTGCAAGCGGCGTCCGACCTCGGAATCGAGACGATCGTGGCATTCACCGAGTCGGGTAACACCGCCCGGCTTCTCTCGAAGTACCGCCCGGCCGGACGCATCGTCGGTTTCACGCCGGTCGACACGACTCTGGCCCGCATGGCCCTCTATCGGGGAGTCCAGCCGCATCCATTCGGTCGAAGGGACTACACCGACGTCATGATTGCGGCCGCAGAGAAGTTCCTGGAAAAGGAGGGCATCTGCGAGCGGGGGACGGCGGTGGTGATGGTCGCCGGCATCCCTCCCAATCTCCAGGCGACGACCAACCTCATGAAGATCCATGTCATCGGCGAGCGAGATCGCGGCGTGCCGTCCCAGAAGTCCGGCCGCGATGGTCCGGAAGTGGGCGGATTCTCCCGCTGACGTCTCAGCGACTCCTGCGTGGGCAGTGCGTCCTCAACCAACGGCGGGCACGGAGCTGGGTAGGATCCCGGCGACTCGAACGGAGACAGCTCTTTGGGACAAACCATCGAAATCAACAGGGTGACGGTCATCGACAAGGTGCTGATGATCGACACAGATCGAACCCTCGCCGGCCAGGACGGCGAGTCGTACGGCGGGATCGAGGCCGCTCGACGCTCCCTCACGTTCCCCGGGCGACTGGCCGTTCGGATCTTCGAGACCGACGGTGACGTCGACCACTTCCACGTCATGTCCAATCAGGTGTCGGCCCGCCGCTTCTCCGGGTGGGACGATGCCGCGGTGGCCGCCATCACAGCCGTTGTCTCCGAGTTCTTCCGCGTCTACCCCGAACCCGTTCCCGCCACGTAAAGAGGTCTCAGGGCGGGGGGAGGGTCGTCGTGCTTTCGGGCGGCACGGTCGTCGTCGTCGTCGTCGTCGTCGTCGTCGTCGTCGTCGTCGTCGGCTCCGGGCACTCCTCGGCGGTATCGGGCATCTTGCACGGATGAACCTCGAGGATCTCTCGGCGGGCGAGATAGCGAACCGACCACGTTTGCTCCCGCTCTGAGCCATTCTCGGAGATGACACGAGTCACGGTCACTGTCCATCCCGGTGCGGGGGACTGGACCTGATCGGTTTCATCCACTTCGAGTTCCGGATTCGCCCGGTATTCGATGGTCGGCTCGGTGGGATTGAACCTTGCTCCGATCGAGCCGCGTACCCGACGGGCGGCGGGACCTCCCTCCGCGATCACCCGGATATCGGTGACTCCGCGAGAGTGATCTCCCACGATGATCCGACCGTCGTTGGATCCGTAGATCCGGACCGTGATCGACGTGTCCGTGTAGGCAGTCCGGATCCACAGGGCGCCGTCTGTGTCGTTGCGGAACGCCAACTCCGGTTGCCGCCAGGAGATCGTGGCTTCGATGCCTTCCGGATAGCGACTGAAATAGAAGCTGTGCGGCTTGTGGGTGACGTCCTCGTAGCCGCCCCAGAACACCGCGTTGTACATCGTGGTGGCGAATTGCGATACGCCTCCACCGACGGTCTCGACGAGTTCGCCCTGGATGATGGTCCCGTCCTCGAGGAATCCCCGCTCGGTGGTGCGCTCGCCGACGTGGGCATTGAGCCCGAACGTCTCCCCGGGTCCCACGATGGCCCAGTTCACGATGTCGGCCATGAGGTGGATGTTCGTCACACGGTTCTGACAGCACGGGTGATATGTCGTGAACTCCGCCACCAGGTGCTCGATGCCGAGCGCTTCGAGTTCGGCGGTGGTGATCTCCGGTTCGGCTCCCTCGACGAAAGGAAGCTGACCTTGCCGCCGGACGGATGAGGCTGCCTCGGCGAGGGCGGTGGCCGTCGCCTCCGGGTCGATGAGCGTCCCGTTGCGGCCGGGAACGACGTTTACGTTGTACCCGTCGACTTCGAGCCGGGCATCGACCGGGGCGGCTTCGAGTTCGCTTCGTCGCGCTTCCAGGAGTTCGGCAACAACGGCAGGGTCGAAACCCAGCAGCACGACGCCGTCGGCCGCCGATGACGTGAACGCCCGCGCCAGGTCGGCGACCGAGAACTCGATCGTGACTTCGTCGGTTGCCAGTTCGACAGGCGACGACAGCCACAACTGGGCCCGGGAGACTGCCGCATCGACGTCGGCCCGGGTCACCCGGGATTCGGCGACCGCCGTGTCGAGGTCGACGGTGACCGGACGCGCCAGCAGTGCGCCGGCGAGGAGACGCCCCGCCGCGGTCTCGCGGTCGACTTGCAGTCCGGTCTCCGGGTAGACGGGGACGGGGACCGTGCCTTCGACGGCGACTCCGCCGGGCACCGGAGGGTTCCCGACGACGTCGACGTCCCAAATCGCGAGGACGGCCTCGACCGCTTCGGCATCGACGTCTCCGAGCGGGACCAATTCATCGGTCGTGAGGAGGTTGCTCAGCCACCAGCGGAACTGTTCTGAGATCCCGCCCTGGCGCCCTCGGACCATCGCCGCTTCGATCATTTCTGCCCGGTCGAGTAGGAACCCGACCTGTTGCGGAAGGACCGTTGTCTCCCTTCCGTCGATGTCGACGGTCAGCGGAGATATGGACAACTCCTGTTCGAGGACTGCGAGAGCCTCGTCCGCTTCGTCGGGCGAAAGGCCGCCGAGCTCGATCCCGTGACCCTGCACGGTGATCGAACCGATGATCTCGCCTGACCTGAGCCATCTGCCCGCGCCGAACAGAGCCAAGATCACGAAGATCAGGCCTGCGACGGCGAGGAGCGCCACTCGGACGCGGGATGACATCGATGACATAAGGGAGAACCCGGGGGGCGGGGGAGATGATAGGACGCCTCCTGGGGCTAGTTGGATCGACCTGCGCGATTACCGGTCCCGCCGAAACGGGATAGCGTTCGTCCGAGAAAGGTTCGATATGCGAGTACTGATCACTGGTGCGTCCGGGTTCATCGGGACGGCCTTGTCTGCCGCTCTCGTCGCACGCGGTGACGAGGCTGTCCCGTTACGACGGAACGCGCAGGGTCCGGGATGGGACATCGAAGCGGGCCGGATCGACCACGAGGTGTTGGTCGGTGTCGACGCGATCGTGCATTTGGCCGGAGCACCGATTCTCCCCCCGTGGACGGAGTCGAAGAAGCGCCGGATCCTGTCGTCTCGCGTCGACGGAACGACCCTCATTTCCGCGGCAGCCGCTGCATTGGGAACGCCCGTTCTCGTTTCTGCCTCGGGGATGGACTTCTACGGAGATCGAGGTGACGACGTTTTGGACGAGTCCGAGCCTGGCGGGGAGGGCTTCATGGCTGGTGTGGCGGCGGCATGGGAGGAGGCGACCGCAGCCGCAGTCGAGGGCGGTGTCAGGGTTGCGAATCTCAGGACTTCGCTCGTCCTCGATGCGTCCGGCGGTTCGCTCCCCAAGATGATGCTTCCCTTTCGGGTCTTCGTCGGCGGTCCGATCGGTGACGGTCAACAGTGGTGGAGTTGGATCACACTCGAGGACGAGGTGCGAGCCATTCTCCACATCCTCGACGACTCCAGCATTCGGGGGCCGGTCAACCTGGCATCTCCGAACCCGGTGCGAAACGAGGACTTCATGCGGGCACTCGGCGCGGCGATGGGACGTCCGTCGTGGTTTCCGACACCCGCGTTCCTCTTGAAGGCCGTGTTGGGATCGGACGCGGCTGACGCGTTGCTGCTCGAATCGAAGCGGGTGCGCCCTGCCGTGTTGCAGGACTCCGGCTTCGAGTTCGCATACCCCGAAATCGGCCCGGCGATGGAACGCGCGGTCACTGGCCGCTGACGGCCCTCAGGGACTTCCCGCCTCTCTCGAGTTCGAACTCGATCTCGTCGATGTGGACGAGGAGATCTCTCCGCATTTCGTCGAGTCCCTCCCTGGCTCGCCCGATGGACTCCATGCTGTCCGTGAGAGCTCGACGGTGGCCCGAGAACGTCCGCACGAGCCTGCGCGCCCGGTCGGTGAGTTCGAGAACGCGGTCGATCTCGAACTCTCCTCCGGCACGGTCTCCGGTCGCGGCGAGCAACGTGGCCCAGCGCAATGCCACCTCGATCATCGTGCCCTCACCGTCGTCGACGACGAGGACTCGGTTGCCGTAGACACCGAACGTTCCTACCTCGGCGGGGAAGGCATCAGTTGCCGACACGCAGATCGCGATTGATGCCTGTCGATTGGAGAGTGCTCGATCCAGTTCGGCGAGGATCCCGCCGCTGCCGTCGAGTCCGATGCGCGAGCAGTTCTTGGTCTCTATCACCACCACGGTGCCGCTGGCGAGTGTGACGACGAAGTCGCCGACGAGACACCCGGCGACGGATCCGACGACGTCGGATGTTCGTGACACGATGGCCCCGATCGGCCGGCTCAGGGTCCGCAACCGGGTTTCGATCACATCTTCGAAATCGAAGCCCTTGCGAGTGCCCGCGTCGGACTCTTCCCGCCGCCCGCGTTGTTCCGCCAGCAGGTCTCGTAGCTCACCGAAGCGGCGGTCGACGTCCCGTCGAAAGCCGTTGAGTCCGGAGTCCTCGCTCGACGGATCGAGGGCAGCGGCGAGTCGCGCCTCGAGATCGCCCCCCGGTCCGAGCATCGAGGTCAGGGATCGCAGCAGGACGGCGACGTGGGAGTCCGTGCGCGATGGGTCGACCGTGTCGACGATCGCCGACCTGACCGCCTCGAACTCGGTGATGGCACGGGCCATGACCGACGTCCGGGTGTCCGGGTCGAACGACGACCGCATGACCGCCTCCGCCTCGGCCACGATGGCGCGGACTTGGGTCTCGGCGACTGCCGTTGCCCGCTCGATGGTCTGCAGCACTCGTTGATCGAGGGCGACGAGATCCAACCCGACAGCAGTGTCGACCATCGCTCGCGCCCCGATGCCCAGCATCCTTCTGACCGCTTCGGGCCGCTCCTCGGACGTGAGTTTGGCGAGTACCCCGACGACTGCGGGATCGTCCGACTCGAATGCGTCGAGGATGGCCCTTCCGTTCTCGATCGTCACATCGTTCGGCCGGGCGTGAGTGGAATCTGCCGTCATGCCGGCACCGTATCGGAGGGGTGTGACACAACGCGCAACGGGCAGAGGTTCGGCGTCGGTGGTGGCATGTCACAATCGGCGGCCGTATGTCCACGATCGTTCCGCACGCGAAGCTCCGCGCCGAGGTCGACACCCTGGCCGATGTGGCCGGGTCGATCGACTTCGCGCTTGCAACGGAGTCCCAGGATGACCGGATCGCTCGGCGCAACCACCTGCTCGGCATCCTCCGGCGGTATCTGGAACCGCGTCTCGCCGATCCGAGTCATCCGGTGGTGGTCGCCGTGTTCGGCCCGACCGGGAGCGGCAAGTCGACCCTGGTGAACACGCTCGTCGGCCGCTCCATCTCCGCAGCGGGAGTGCTTCGTCCGACCACCAGGCGGGCTGTCGTCTGGGTTCATCATCGGCATGCTGGGGTCATCGAGTCGACCCTGGGACCCACCGGACCACTCGAAATCGTGGGCGACGAACACCCGGTTCTCGGATCTCTTGCCATCGTGGACACTCCGGACATCGACTCGATTGCCGAAGAGCATCGACTCCAGACGTCGGCGATCCTCGAAGCTGCGGATGTGGGGATCGCGGTGACCACCCCCCAGCGATACGCCGATGCGGTGCCGTGGGAAGTGCTGGGCGACCTGACCGAACGCTCCCTCGACCTTGTCGTGGTCATGAACCGTACGACGCGGCGGTCGGCCGGAGCGGTGATCGATCTCGCCGGACTCCTTCGTGACGCCGGGGTGCGCGGCATCGAGTCCGCCGACGACATCGTCGTCATCCAGGAACAGCGGATCCGTTCGGACGGCCGTCTCCACGGGTACGCGCTGAGAAATCTGGCGCGTCGTCTGGAGGTGATCGCCTCCGACCACAGTGGTGTGGCGCAGCGGGGGATCGAGGCGGCGTGCAGACATGCGGCAGCAGTCGGTCGCGAGCTTGCGCGAGAAGTGGAGGCCCAGTCCGCAGAAGGCGAGGCGCTCCGCTCGGTGGTGGCAGAGGCCGTCATCGCCCAACAGGAGGAAATCGGGATTCGGCTGCAGAACGGGGATCTCGTTCGACAAGAGGTGGTGGTGCGCTGGCAGCGGATGATCGGCGTCTCCGACCTCGCCGAACTCGTCAGCCGCGGAGTCTCCAGGCTGGCTGATCTCGCGTTTCCGAGGAAGGCCTTGTCGGCGGAGCGCATCACGCGTGTCGATCAGGAAGTGCGAACGGAGCTGGTGGAACTGGGTCTCCGCCGTGCGGAGCAGGCTGCCAGTTCCATCGAACTGGCGTGGTCGCTCTCGACCGCCGGTGCCGCGCTGTTGGAGGGTGTCGAGGTCGATTGGTCAGAGGTCCGCGCCGACCTCGACGAATCCATGGCCGAGTGGCAGGCGGAGGTGGTGGCGATGGTGGCGGATACGGGGCGCACCCGCCACCGATTGGCCCGGGCGGCGAGTGTGGGCATCAACGCCGCCGGCACCCTTCTTCTGCTGGGTGTCTTCGCGTCCACCGGGGGCTTGACCGGAGCCGAATTGGGAGTGGCCGCCGGCGCGGCGGCCGCCCAGCAGACGGTGCTCGAGCGGGTCTTCGGCGCGGCCGCTGCCAGCCGTCTCACGAAGTCTGCCCAGGTGCTTCTCTCCGACAATCTCGGTCAGGTGCTCACATCCGCCACGGCGGCGCATCGCCAGGCGCTGAAGAGGGCAGTCGACGATCACGATTTGGTCGAGCGGCTCGAAGAGGCGTGCGGCGCTCTGACGGCGGCACTCGAGGACCACATCCGTGACTGACGTGCGAGAACTGCTCGACCTCCACGACCGGCTCGTCGCGGCCTGTGTGGACATCGTCCCCACCCCCCTCCTGGAGTCTTCTGCGGAGGTCGGCCGCGCAGCCCGGCGTCGGTCCGGTTACTTGGGCGAGACCGTCGTGGTGGCGCTGGCCGGTGGCACAGGCTCGGGGAAGTCCTCGTTGCTCAACGCCCTTGCTGGCGAGGAGGTCTCGCCGCCCGGCGCTCGTCGGCCCACCACCGCCGAACCGATGGCCTGGATCCCCTCGAACCCCGAGCCTGGCCTCACGCGCCTCCTCGACGACATCGGCGTCGTACGGAGGGTCGGTCAGGATGAGTATCCGTGGCTGGCGGTCATCGACCTACCTGACACGGACTCCGTGGTCATAGACCACCGACAGACGGTCGACCGACTGCTCCCGCTCGTCGACGCAGTGGTCTGGGTCCTGGACCCTGAGAAGTACCAGGATGCCCGGCTTCATCGCGACCATCTCCGCCCGTTGGCGAGCCGCGCCGATCGGTTCGTCTTCGCCCTCAACCAGGTCGACCGGGTCGATCCGGCCGTTCGCGGCGAACTCGCGGCCGACCTGCGCGAATCCTTGGTGGCCGACGGCATTCGAGACCCTCGGATCCTTCTCACGGCAGGTGATCCCCCCAACGGGCTGCAGATCGGCATCCACGAACTGGTCGATGCGATCCGGGCGCTCGGGTCCACCGCCTCCGTCGTCTCTGCGAGGATCGTCGACGAGTTGGTGGCCTCGGCAGATCGGCTGGTCGAACCGGTTGGCGGGCTGAGCGGGACCGGATTCGTCGAGCGATGGGCAGAGGCTCGGAATCAGGTGGCGCAGACCGTCGCCGAGGCCGTCGACGTCGAACTTCGCCGCCAGGCTCGTTCGGTCGCTGCGGACGACGCCCGGGCCGTCTCGGCGTGGTTCGGCTCACGTGATGTGGCATCGGACGTCGTGGCCACCGGTGCGCAGGTGTCCAGTGCCGCGTCAGAACCGTTACGGCGTCTGGTCACCGACATCGGAGGTCAACTCGACCCGCAATCGAAGGCCGAGATCGCGAAGATCGGCAACGCGCTGGACGACGAAGTCGCCGGGTCGGCCCTCACGATCGGCGCCACGGTCACGGTCGCGCTCGAAGAGCCTCCGGCTTGGTGGTCTTGGATTCGGCTGCTGTCCTATGCCATGGTCGCGGTCGCGGGTATCGGTCTGGCGTTGGCGGTCGACGCGTGGCGGTCGGATACGTCGTTCGGCATCGCGCCGGTTCTGATCGGTGTCGGAGGCATCGGCCGTGGTGCTCTGCGAATGGCGGTGCGGCGCTCGGCCCTGGCGCGGACGGATCGAGCGATGGCTGGTCGCCGTGACGAGTCGGCGATGCTGGTTTCGGCCGAACTCGAGCGTCGGATCGGCCGTCCGATCAGGACCACGCTCAGGGCGCGGTCGGCTCCGGGCGCGGCCCATACGGAACTGATGCTTGCGATCCGCAGATACGAGGAGAGGGAGAACTGATGGAAGGCTTCTTCAACGACAACGTCACGGCTGTCGTCCAGACGGTCTTCGTGTTCGTGATGGTCTCGGTGTTGTGGCTGGCGTCTTCGAGAGTCGCCAATCGCACGATCGACCGGATGGACGCCCGCAGTCCGGACGCCGGGGCCCGGGCGCGCACGCTCTGGTCGATGGCCAGGCGGATCCTGATAGTGCTGCTGGTGGCCGTTCTCGCCCTGATGGTGGCGGCCGTGTGGAGTCTCCCGCTCACCCCGCTCATCGCAGTGGGCTCGGCCGTCGGCGTCGCAGTCGGCTTCGGCGCACAGAGCCTCGTCAAGGACGTGATCAGCGGCTTCTTCATCCTGGCCGAGGACCAATATCACATGGGTGACATCGTGACGTTGGCAGACGTTTCGGGGGCCGTCATCGACATCCGACCGAGAGTGACGGTCCTCCGCGACCTCGACGGAAATGTCCACTACATCCCCCACGGCGAGATCAAGGTCGCCACCAACCTCACCCAAGAGTTCTCCCAGGTGGTGCTGGATATCGGCATCGCCTATAAGGAACCGGTCGATGAGGTGATCGCCGTCATCGCCGACGAACTGGCATCCCTCAGCCGGTCCGAGGATTGGGCTCGGATGATCCTCGAAGAGCCGCAAGTGCTCGGGGTTGACGCCCTCGCCGATTCGGCGGTGACGATCAGGGCGGTCCTCAAGGTCGTCGCCGAGGATCGTTGGCTCGTCAAGCGGGAAGCCCTCCGACGGATCAAGAATCGTCTGGATCAGGAAGGGGTCGAGATTCCGTTCCCGCACATGACCGTCTACCGAGGCGACATCGTCTGACTCAGTCCCTCAGTCTCGGCACGGCGATCCGCAGGCTGGCGGGACGGGCGCGAGCAGTCAGACTCGTCACTGTTCCGTAGTGCTCGCCGTCCATCTGGACTTCGACCGGATTGGTCGTTTCGGCTGTGAACTCAGTCACACGACGGTCGAGGTGCATTCCCTTGACGTCCTCGAGGGCGCCGGTTGCTGCCTTTCGGACGATGACACCGGCCCTTCGCATCGGGAGACGCTCGATGGTCAACACCGACATCGGATCCGGAGGGTCTGGGTCGAGCCGGAGAGGGATCCGTCCGAAGTAGGTGTACGCCTCGTGGAACTGGACCATCGCGCCGATTCCGGTCCGCTCGGTGGGTGTCGAGATGGCGACGTCCGGCTTTCGGGACCGAAGGTCGCTCCAGACGACTCCCAGTGCCGTGCGGGCGTAGTGGATCGAGCCGAACCGGTATTTCCGGTACGGCTCGGTTTCAGCCACCGCCACAATCGCAGCGTCTGGCCCGATTCCGAGGGAGAACACGGCTCGTGCCTCCCACGTTCCCTCCGGTCCGGACGCAGACACGGCGACGGTGGGCGCGGCACAGACGTGGTACTCCTCGGCGAGGAGCTTCGTGGCGTCCTTCGGTCGATTCGGGATTCCCAAAAGGCGCGCCACGACGTTGGTCGTGCCTGACGGGATGATGCCGAGCACGGAGTCGGAGTCGATCAGGCCTTGGGCAACGTGGTGGACGATTCCGTCTCCGCCCATCGCAATGACCAGTTGGACGCCTCCGGCGGCGGCTTCGCTGGCGGCGACACGCGAGTGCTCCGCGCTCTGCGGCCAGATCGGGCGAACGTCATGACTGCGACTCAGTACCCGCATCGCCGATCTGTGGAGCCCGCCGGTGAACTGCGACGCGGCGGGATTGGCGATGAGAAGAGCGGTTGGCACGATCCGTGCAGGCTACCGGTCGTGCATGGTTGCGAAAGGTGGCTGGCCGCGGACCGCGGTGGCACTACCTTGCAGATCACATGACGACCGAAAAGTCGAATGTCGCCACCGACCCGAACGACCCACTGTTCTCGCTGTCGGTTGACGAGGGCGCCGGGGCCATGCTCGCCGCCGCTGCAGGCGACGTTGCCGGCGGGGCCGATCCCACGTCGTATTCGGCGATCACCCAGGCGGCCACGGTATTGGCGTATCACCTGCTCTCCAGCGGGCTGGTCGAGCGTGACGTCCTTGCTCGAGGATGGGTGGAGATGGCCGGGGGTGATGAGGGCCGGTTCACCTACCGGGCGCCTTCGGCGGCGTTCGACGAGTGGGTGAGGTCGTCTTTGCGCGGCAATCCGACAGTGTCGTCGCTCGCGTCCGCCGAGTCCGCTGCTCGCAGCGTTCCCATCGGAGTCTTCCATCGTCGCCGCCCTGATCTTCTCGTCGCATCCGCAATCAACGCATCCCGGGTGACCCACCTCGATGCCGCGACGGCCGTCATCTCTGCAGCCGTTGCCGGTGCGGTGGCCGGCTCTTGTTTCGTGCAGGCCGGCGCCGATCTCGTGTACGGGGCGGCAGAGACCGCCGACCAGGCGGTGAAGCTCATCGAGGCGGAGCCTTATCGGTTCGGCGACGCCAACCTGGCCGGAACGGTCCCGGCGCGTCTGCGCTCGTTGGCGAGACTCGCCTCGCGTGAGCCCGAAGAAATCGTTGCGGCCGTCAGGCGAGATGGTCGGGTCGACGGCATCGACGGAGCCGTGCTCGGCATCATCTTGGGAGCCAACAAGCTGGCGGACCCGATCAAACTCATCGAGGCGGCGGCATTGGCGGGCGGAAGCGAGGCGGGGTCGGTCGCCGGGGGCATCGTCGGCGCCCGGTCGGGGCTGATCCGGTGGCCGTGGCGCGTCCACAATGACACCTGGTTCGCCGAGATCGGCCGACGGCTCGTCACCAGCCATGCCGAGATTCGCGACCTCCCCATTCCCTACGCGGTCGAGGAGCGGATGCTCATGGCCGCCCGCACCAAAGCCTCCGAAGGGACGATCTGACCCCGTTTTGGTCGCGCAGACGCGTCAAAAATGACGCGTCTGGAGGGGTAAAAGCCGGTACCAGCCGGCGGCGACCAAGGCGGCGAGGGCGAGCATCGCCACGTTCCGTCCGAGACCCAGTCCGTCGACGATGAGCGCCCACACCAATGGCCCGAGGATCGTGGCGAACCGACCCACCGTTGCGTACAGGCCGTAGAACTCCCCCAGGTGCTCGGGGGGCGAGACGCGGATCATCACGACGCGATCCGCCGCCCATGTTGCGCCGAGCGCCAGACCGCCCATCGCGCCTATTCCGCGCGCCAACTCCGGTCGCGAGGTCACTGAGGCGAACACACCGAGCAGGATGGCTGCGACCCATATCAGGAGT
>JBBDWN010000118.1:0-2641 GCA_040902855.1 Acidimicrobiia bacterium
GCCGACGCGAGACGATGGTCACATGATCGACACACACGACTACCCATTGCACCTCGACGGTACCGGTCCCAAGACGGGCATGTTCTCGTCCGACGAGGCTCTGCCGAAGCTCGATGTCGCCTCGCCGCCGGAGTTCGGCGGTCCGGGAGCGACGTGGAGTCCGGAGCACCTGTTCGTGGCTGCCGTTTCGAGCTGCCTCATGACCACCTTCCGGACGATCGCCGAACTGTCCAACCTCGAAGTCGTCGACTATTCGGACGATCCGGTCGGACACCTCGTTCGCGAGGAGAGCCTTTATCGGATCGAGTCGATCACGCTTCGCCCGAGGGTCGTGATCGCCGACCCCGACAAGGTCGACAAAGCCTGGCGTCTTCTCGAGAAGGCCGAACGAGCGTGTCTCATCAGCCGGTCGGTCAGTTCCGAGATCCGGCTGGAGGGCACCGTCGAGGTGTCCCGCCTCGACTGACCGGACTCCACCATTACAAGGGAGGTCGGGACCCTGGCGTTTCCCGCCGTCCTGGCTGAGGTTCACTGCGCCGTGTACGCCCCGTCGACGAGGTAGTAGGCGCCGGTGCAGAACGATGCGGCATCAGAGCCGAGGAACGCCACCAGATCGGCCACTTCCTGCGCCGTGCCGAGGCGCTGGATCGGATGCATCCCGGCGACTGCGTCGAGCGTGGCCTCATCGAGGTTCTTGTCGAGCAGTGGGGTGCGGATGAAGCCTGGTCCCACCGAGTTCACCCGGATCCCCAGCGCCGAGTACTCGATGGCCGCCGTCTTGGTCAGTCCGACGACACCGTGCTTGGCCGCAACGTAGGCCGGGGCATTCCCGAAGCCGACACTGCCCAGGATCGATGCGACGTTGATGATCGCCCCACCGCCTGCTTCCAGCATGGCCGGAATCTCGTAGCGCATTCCGTAGAAGACGCCGTCGAGGTTCACGCCCATGACCGTCTTCCACCCGTCGAGCGGATACTCGCCGACCGGGGCCTGGGGTCCTCCGATACCGGCGTTGTTCACGGCGACATGGAGGGCGCCGTACAACTCGACGGTGTCGCGAACCATCTTCTCGACCTGCTCAGCTTGGGAGACATCGACGAGCATGAACGTGGCGATGCCACCTGCCGCGTCGACTTCCTTTGCGACTCGCTCGCCGCCCGCCTGGTCGAGATCTGCGACGACGACCTTTGCACCGTTGGCAGCCAGCGTGAGCGCCACGGCCTCGCCGATACCTGAGCCACCTCCGGTGACGATGGCGACCTTGTTCTCGTAGTCGTAGGTGGGCATGCAGACTCCTCCGCTGTTGGTGATGGCAGTCCTTCCCGGACCGCTCCCAAAGTGTCTCAGTTCGGGGACAGCCCGCCCAGGGCCGAACGGCACGCTTGGCAGGCCCGTCGTCACAAATTCGGGTCGAAGGTCCTGTCCGTTTCTGCCCTCGGCACGTTTCGATTGGCTCACGAATCGGGTAGGAATAGGGGGAATCACCAGAAGGGACCCCATGAGACCCGTGGCACTCGACGAGAAGTTGTTCAACGAGTTGGCGAACGCCAGGGGGGAAGGCCTGGTGTCGGTCCTCATGGCGACGCATGTGAAGGGCCCTGAGATCGCCCAGGACCGGATTCGGCTCAAGAACGCCCTCACCGAGGTCGACGGGATGCTCACGGCCGCCGACTGGCGGAGAACCGATCGCGACGCCCGTCTCGAGAAGGCCAGGGGCCTCCTCGACGACGAGGACTTCTGGGCGCATCAGGCTCGCGGGCTCGCGCTCTACGTGGACAGCGACGGGGACATCACACCGGTAGCTCTGGGAGAGGCGCCCCCTGCACTCTCCACTGTCGCCGACTGCTTCCACGTCCGCCATCTCATCGCCCCGCTCGTCCGGGCGTCGTTGCCTGCCCTGGTTCTCACCAAAGGATCGGTGGCGCTCTATGCCGTGGACAGCGGCGGCGCTCAACCCGTCGACGCCGACTTGCCGGCGTCGTTCGACGACGCCAATTGGTTCGTGGATCGTGAGCCACAGGAACAACGACACGCGGACAGTGCCGGATCGGCAGGCGTTCGCCACGGCCATGACCCCTCGGACCGGGTCGCAGAGGATCTCAACCGCTTCCTACGGGCTGTCGCCCAGGCGCTCCCGGAAGGGGCCCGAAAAGGACCGATCGTGGTGTTCGGCGATGATCCGATCGTCGACGGTTTCCGTCGCGTGTTCGATAGCAAAGTGATCGGTCTCGGTCTCGACGGTACCGGTCGAGCAGACTCCCTGGCAGAGATCGGGCGCCGGGTCGGAGCGGTCATCGACGAACGGGCGTCCGCCCGCCTCGTTGCGAACCGTGAGGCGGCTCAGGATGCCCTGGGCACCGCAGACACCGTCACGCTTTTCCCCGACGTGCTGTACGCGGCGGTGTCGGGACGCCTGTCGCACGTCTACCTGCGGAGCGACGCAGACCCGATATGGGGCCGGTTCGATGCTCCGGCACTGGACGCTGCTGCCGTGGATGAGCGGGCGGTCGGGACCGTGGATCTGCTCGACCGTCTCGCCGTCACTGCTCGCGGAACTGGTGCGTCGGTGCTGCCGATGACCGGGGACGCCGACGGCTGCGACTTCGTGGGTGTTCGCCGATTCTGAGCGTGTAAGTTCGGA
>JBBDWN010000119.1:0-18339 GCA_040902855.1 Acidimicrobiia bacterium
CGGCACCCCACAATCCGTTACGCGATATGTGTGAACGGGTAGGGTCCGAATCGCGACGGCCACCGGACCGCACTCATCTTTGCCGCATCCCCCACTCCCCCACTCCCTGGCTGAGATGACCGGTCACCAACACGGTGGTCGTTGCTCAATTTCACACGTCAGGAGCGGAGTGCGGCTGCGATCTCGCCGACGGCGCTCGCCAGACTGGCCGCCGCATCCTGGGGACTGGAAGCCTCCAACACCCTCCGCACCAGTGCGGTGCCGACGATGATCCCGTCACCCACCTCGGCGGCGGCTTTGGCCTGGTCCGGGGTGGAGATCCCGACTCCGAAGACGATCGGGGCATCGGTGACCGCCCGGATCCGTTCGGCGAGCGAGACCACGTGGGAACTGGCCGAACCCCGCTCCCCCGTCACGCCCATCTCGGCGACGGCGTAGATGAATACGGGGTCGGCCGCCGCCACCGCCCTGATCCGGCTGTCGTCGGAGGTGGGGGCGACGAACAGCACAGTCCCGAGACCGTGACGCTCGGCAGCCTTCAACACCGGGCCCGCCTCGTCGACGGGCAGATCGGGAACGATGATCCCGTCCGCACCGGTCGCGGCGAGTGCACCGCAGAAACTATCCACCCCGCGCCGGAACACCGGATTCGCATAGGTCATCGCCAGGGTTGGTACCCCGGTCGAGACGACGATCTCACCGGTGAGGCCCAGGGCGACATCGAGCGTGGTTCCCGCCGCCAGTGCCCGCTCGCTCCCCTGCTGAATGACGGGACCGTCCATCAGCGGGTCCGAATAGGGGATGCCGGCCTCGAAACCGTCGGCGCCAGCCTTGGCCATCGCCTCGAAAAGGGCGACCGAGTCTGCCGGCGACGGCAAGCCCGCGGTCAGATACGGGAGGAACGCCGCCCGACCTTCGGCGCGGGCCGCGGTGAACATCGCCCGCAGACGGTCGACACCCATCAGTGAGCCTTCCGGTGTGCGGCGATCTGCTCGACGTCCTTGTCACCCCGGCCCGACACGTTCAACAATACGGTACGGCCCTTGAGCGACTCCGCTTCGCGAGCGATCCAGGCGACGGCGTGAGCGCTCTCCAGAGCAGGAATGATTCCCTCGGTGCGAGCGAGAAGTTCGACGCCTTCGAGCGCCTCGGCATCGGTGACCGATTCGTAACGGGCGAGGCCGAGCTGATGGAAGAAGGAATGTTCGGGACCGACACCGGGATAGTCCAGTCCGGCCGAGATCGAATGCGCCTCGAGGACCTGGCCGTCGGCATCCTGCAGCATGTAGGTGCGGCTGCCGTGCAGGACACCGGGCGAACCGGCGCCGATCGACGCACCGTGCTTGCCGGTCTCGATCCCGTATCCGGCGGCCTCCACCCCGACCAACTCGATCCCGAGCCCGGCCAGCGGATGAAACAGCCCCATCGCGTTCGAGCCGCCGCCCACACAGGCGACAGCCACATCGGGCAGGTCGCCTTCCATCTGGGCGAGCACCTCCTCGCCGATCACCTTCTGGAACTCACGCACGATCCACGGGAACGGGTGCGGACCGACGACTGAGCCGATGATGTAGTGAGAGTTCTCGACGGTGGCCACCCAGTTGCGCATCGCCTCGCTCACCGCGTCCTTGAGGGTGCCTGCGCCGGAGGAGACCGGGACGACCGTCGTGCCGAGGATCTCCATCCGGATGACATTCAGCCGTTGGCGCTCGATGTCCACCGTCCCCATGAACACGTCGCATTCCAGACCGAGAAAAGCGGCGGCGGTGGCAGTGGCCACCCCGTGTTGACCGGCGCCAGTCTCCGCCAGAAGCCGCGGTTTGCCCATCCGCTTGGCCAACAGCCCCTGGCCGATGGCGTTGTTGATCTTGTGCGCCCCGGTGTGGGCGAGATCCTCGCGCTTGAGCACGACCCGAACGCCCAGCTTCTCAGAAAGGCGGGGGGCTTCGTGCAGCGGGGTCGGCCGGCCCACGAAATCACGCAACACCCTCCGGTACTCGTCGACGAAATCCGGGTCGGACCAGGCGTCGCGGAACGCCGCCTCGAGTTCGGCGAGCGCCGGCATCAACGTCTCAGGGGCGAACGAACCGCCGAACTCGCCAAAGCGGCCGTGCTCGTCGGGGCGGTCCAACCGTCCTGTGGTCATGCGTGCTTCGCCTCCTGGACGAATGCGGCGATCAGATCATGATCCTTGTGGCCGAGCGACGACTCTAGGCGGCTCGACGCATCCACTCCCCAAGGCCGGACGGTGCGGATCGCCTCGGCGACGTTCGACGGATCTAAGCCCCCCGCCATCACCCAGTCCCGTTCGATCGCGGGGATGAGGTCGGTGTCGAAGCGCACCCCGGTGCCGCCATGCATGCCGGCGACGTTCGTGTCGAGCAACGGGATCTGGTCATCGGGGATGCGGGCGAGATCCAGACCCTCGGTCACGCGAACCGGGCGGAGCACTGCCAGACCGGCCCGTTTGGCGGCGGCCGCCGTTGCCTCCGAATCAGCCCCGTGCGGCTGCACGCCTGAAGCTCCGGTGAAGTCGACGAGGTCGAGGATCTCGGCCGGGCTGGCATCGACGGTGACCAGGAAAGACGGAAGTTCGGCATCGGCGATCAGGCGGGCAGCCAAATCCGGGCGGATCGCTCGGGGCGATTCCTGGGAGAGCACGAACCCGATGGCGTCTGCGCCGGCCGCATGCGCCGCTTTCACGTCTGCGGTCGTACGGAGGCCGCAGACTTTCACCCACGTCATGAGACAGCCAACTCCCGGATGCCGGCAGCCGGATCCCCCGACTTCACCAGACTCTCCCCCACCAGCACCGCGTCGTAACCCGCCCGGCGCATCCGCCCGGCATCGGCGACGGTGAAGATCCCCGACTCGGCGACCGTCACCGGCACGCCGACGAGGCGGGCAGCGATCCGCTCGGCAGTCGCCAAGTCGACGTCGAAGGTGGTCAGATCGCGGTTGTTGACGCCGAGGATCGTCGGACCTGCGGCAACGGCGCGCCCGGCTTCCTCGTCGGTGTGCACCTCGACCAGCGCTTCGAGTCCGGCCTCGCGGGCAATGCCGAGAAAGTGGGCCAGCTGGTCGTCGGAGAGCAACGCCACGATCAGGAGCACTGCGTCGGCGCCAAGCACCCTCGCCTGCCAAATCTGACACTCGTCGAGCGTGAAATCCTTGCGGAGAATCGGGAGACGAGTGCTGGTCCTGACCGCCCGCAGGTCGTCGTCGGAGCCGTCGAAGTGGTCCGGCTCGGTGAGGACGGAGATGGCGGCGGCACCCCCCGCTTCGTACTCCTTGGCCCGGAGGGCAGGGTCGAGGTCGGTGGCGAGCACGCCGCGAGACGGGGACCGCCGCTTGAACTCGGCGATCACGGTGAGGCGGTCGGCGACGAGGGCAGTGCGGAGGGAGCGGGCGGGAGCGGCGGAGAGGGCCTCGCTGCGGAGCGCGCCGGTCAGGTGACGGATCTCAGCGATGCGCCGACGGGTCGACTCGACGATGGGCTCCAGCATCGCCCGATCGTACGCCCACTCCCCACCCATCCCGAAACCCAGTTTTGAACGCGTACCCTGGGTTCCACACCACCTATACGGTGGTTTTCGCGCACGAGTTCAGAAACTGCGAAGCCGTGGCGACGGGTCCATAATCCAGCCGATGTCCCAGTCCTATCCATGGTGGCGTCATGCTGCCGTCTACCAGGTGTACATCCGCTCCTTCAAAGACGGCAACGCCGACGGAACCGGCGACATCGCCGGCCTCGAGTCCCGCCTCGGCTACCTGCGCGACCTCGGAGTCGACGCGTTGTGGATCAACCCCTGGTACGTATCGCCCCTCCTCGACGGCGGATACGACGTCGCCGACTACCGCCAGATCGACCCCCGTTTCGGGACGCTGGAAGAAGCCGAAGCGTTCATCGCGACCGCAGGCGAATACGGCATCCGGGTCCTCGTCGACCTCGTCCCCAACCACACGTCGTGGGAGCACGACTGGTTCAAAGAAGCCCTCGCCTCCGCGCCGGGCAGCGCCGCCCGCCAGCGGTATCACTTCCGCCGCGGTCGTAGGGCCGACGGGTCCGAGCCGCCGTCGGACTGGCAGGCGGTCTTCGGCGGGTCGGCGTGGGAGCGGGTGGAGGACGGCGAGTGGTACCTGCATCTCTTCGACGTCTCCCAGCCCGACCTCAACTGGCAGAACCCCGAAGTGAGAGAGCAGATCGTCGACGTCCTGCGGTTCTGGCTCGACCGAGGAGCGGCGGGATTCCGGGTCGATGTCGCCCACTCACTCGCCAAAGACCACAGCTATCCGGACATCGGCGAGACCGGCGAGACGCTGCTCGGAGCCACCGAAATGTCCAACCACCCGTTCTGGGATCGCGACGAACTGCACGAGATCGTCCGCGAATGGCGATCAGTGCTGGACGAGTATCCGGACACGATGATGGTGGCGGAGGCCTGGGTGGTGAACTGGGATCGGCAGGCCAAGTACGTCAGGCCGGACGAATACCACCAGTCGTTCGACTTCCACTTCCTCGAATCCCCTTGGGACCCCGAGGTGATGCGCACCGCCATCTCCACATCGCTGGCTGGCGCCGCCTCGGTCGGCTCCGTTCCCACCTGGGTGCTGTCCAACCACGACGTCGTACGCCACGCCACCCGGTACGGACTCCCCAAGGACGTCGTCGCCAAAAAGTGGCTCCTGGACGGCGACCGCCGGCTCCTCGACGTCGAAGCCGGCCTGCGACGGGCGCGCGCGGCAACGCTTCTGATGCTGGCGCTCCCGGGGTCCGTGTACCTCTACCAGGGCGAAGAGTTGGGAATGCACGAGGTCGGGGACCTGCCGCTCGACGTGTTGGAGGATCCGACGTGGGTCCGGTCAGAGCACACCGAGAAGGGGCGCGACGGATGCCGGGTGCCGATCCCGTGGGAGCCGGACGGCGAGTCGTACGGGTTCGGCGACAACGGTTCGTGGCTTCCCCAACCGGCGTGGTTCGCCGATGTGGCTGCCTCGGTCCAGGAGGGGAAGGCCACCTCCACGCTGGAGTTGTACCGGTCGGCACTGGCGCTACGCCGCGAACTTCTCATCGACGACGAGGACCTCGACTGGCTCGACATGGGCCCTGCGGTGGTTGCGTTCCGGCGCGGGTCCGGGTTGGTCTGTGTCGTCAACTTCGGCCCGGAGCCCGTCCGGCTTCCCGAGGCCGAGATCCTCCTCTCCAGCGCTCCGGTCTTCGACTCCCTCCTCCCCCCCGACACCGGCGCCTGGATCCGGGGTTTCTAGCGAACCAGCGCTTCACCGATGAAGCGTTTGGAGGGGCAAAACGGAACCCTTCCCACGGGGGGAGCCATCCGGCAGGTTGGCGGCCATGGACTCGCTCTACAACGTCGCCTCATCACAACACGGACTCGTCACTCGCTCCCAACTACGCGACCAAGGGTTTCACCGCAACCGCATTGCCCGCTGGGTGCAGACCGGACAGCTCACGAGGATCTACTCGAAGGTGTTCGCGCTCCCTGGCAGCACGGCCACAATCGAACGTGGCCTGCTGGCACGGGTACTCGAAACCGGGACCGACGCCACGATCTCGCACACCACCGCGGCATGGATGTGGGGCATCGCCGGGTACGAACCCACGCCCGTGCACGTCGTGGTCTCGCGTGAAAATCGGCATCATCACAATCTGCCGTGGCGAGTGCACCAGTTCACCGGACTGCCGGCCTGGCACCGCCGGACCGTCCGTGACATCCCCACCACCTCGCCCGCACTCACGATGCTGCACCTCGCACAGGTGGTCGGTCGGCAGCGGCTCGAACGGGCCATCGACAATGCTTGGAGCCTCGGCCTGCTCACAGGCGTGGACCTCGACAGGTTGGATCACGAGCTGGCCGTCCAGGGGCGGAACGGCATCGTGGCGGTCAGGGAGGCAGCCGAAGAGCGCGGGGCGGACTGGGTGCCCCCTCAGTCGAACATCGAGTCGCGGTTCATGCAGCTTCTTGGACCCCACCTGGCGTCCGAATTCGAGCGCCAGGTGCCGATCGAAGGCGAGCAATGGAACGCACGGGTCGACTTCCTCCATCGTCCCACCGGCACCATCATCGAGATTCAGTCCGAGCGCTATCACACATCGCTCACCGACTCGGCCGCCGACACCGAACGGCGGGGGCGACTGCACGAGGCGGGCTATCGGGTCGTCGAGGTCTGGGACAACGAGCTGTTCGGTGATCCCGACACAGTGATGGACCGGGTGCTGACGGCAGTTCGACCGGTCGCCTGAGGTTTTACCCCTCTAAACGCACTGTTATTGAAGCGCTGGTTCGCTAAAAAACGGGAGGGCTCGGACGAGGGCGGGGGTGGAGGTGTCCGGCCAGCGGATTTCGACTTCGTCTCCTGGCTCGACCTCCCGGCGGAGCAACGTTAGGCCGATCGGGGCGCCGACAAAGACCGACTCGGACACCGACGTGATCCGCCCGACCTCCCGCTCACCCGCCCACACCTCCGCACCCTCCGGTGGCAGCACGTTGCGGGTCACGGCCAAACCTCGCAGATGACGGTTGACGCGACCACGTGAATCGATGCGAGCGACGAGCTCCTGACCCAGGTAACAGCCCTTCGTGAACGACACCGCGTCCGACACCAAACCCGTCTCCTGCGGGATGGTCGACTCGTCGACGTCGCGGCCCATCAGCGGCTCACCCGACTCGACCCTGGCGGCGGTCATCGCCAACTCCCCCGCCTGCGGCAGGCCAGAAATCTCCAGGTCACCGATCACGAGGACCCGGTCGACCCCGCGAGTTGGGAACGGCGCTCGCACCGCGCCGTCGCGGTCAGCCCAGTGCTCTGCGACGTCGGCCACGCGACGCGCCCCCGGCCCCCACAACGACCACACCGGGCGCTCCTCAGTCCGGATCTCAGCCTTCACCCGGATCCGGTAGTAGTTCAGACGTTCGGCCACCAGCGCTCCGAACCCGGCGTCGACGATGAACCCCACCCGTTCGGGCTCCTTCATCAGCCAGCCGAGCGCCTCCAACTTGCCCTGCGGGGCCAGCAGGAACGAGCGCATCACGTCACCCGTCGCCATCGACTCGACGTCCTGGCTGAGGATCCCCTGCAGGAAGCCGACCGTTCCCGGACCTTCGACCCACACCACCTCGTGTCCACCGTCGACCACGGCTACGTCATCCCGAATGGCTCGGTGTTCGGCCACGACATCGCCGTAACTGGCACGCATCAGCCCATCACCTCCGCCCGGGCGATGGCGGCCAGCGCCGCCGCCGCCTTGTCCATCGTCTCGTCGAACTCCGAGGAAGGATCGGAGTCGGCGACGACCCCGGCCCCTGCCTGTACCCATGCCTTGCCGTTCGCTGTCACAACCGTACGAAGGCAGATGGCGGTGTCGACATTCCCGGAGAAGTCGAGATATCCGACGGCACCGGCGTACGGGCCGCGGGCGACAGGTTCGAGATCGTCGATGATCTCCATCGCCCTCACCTTGGGCGCCCCGGACACCGTCCCGTGGGGGAAGGTCGCCCGGATCACATCAACCGGGCCCACTCCCTTCCGCACCGTCCCGGAAACCCCCGACACGATGTGCATCACGTGGCTGTAGCGCTCGATCACCATCAAATCGTCGACGGTGACGGTGCCGAACTCGCACACCCGACCCAGGTCGTTCCGTGCCAAGTCGACGAGCATCACATGCTCGGCTCGTTCCTTCGGATCCTCCAGCAACTCGCCTTCCAGACGGCGGTCGTCCTCCTCCGAGACGCCGCGTGGTCGGGTGCCCGCGATCGGTCGCGAAAACGCCACGCCCTCACGCACCCTGGTCATGATCTCAGGCGACGCTCCGATCACAGACACTTCGGGGTCACGAACGAAGAAAAGAAACGGGGACGGGTTGATGAGACGCAGCGCCCGATAGATGGCGAACGGGTCGCCGTCGAAGTCGGATTCGAGTCGTTGGCTCAGGACGATCTGGAACGCATCGCCGGCAAGAATGTGAGCCTTGGCCACTCCCACGGCGTGTTCGAAAGTCTCCCGTCGGAAGTTCGAGCGGTAGGGCTTGGCCGGGACCTGCGTGACGACCGGTCGGGCCTCGTACTTGGTCGGGGTGCCGAGCCGGGCGACATCGGTTTCCAGCGCCGCGATTGCCTCGTGGTACTGCGCCTCCGGATCATCGCCAACGAAGACGTTGCGAATCAGGACGATGGAATGGCTGAAGCGGTCCATGGCGGCGAGGGCCCCCACGAACTGCCAGATCTGTTCGGGAAGACCGCGGTCGTCCGGCGGTCGGTTCGGCAGCCTCTCGATGTACCGCACCACGTCGTACCCGAGATAGCCGACTGCACCCGAATGCAGCGGCGGAAGGCCGGCCACGTCTGGCGTCGAGTACCGACCGACGAGTTGTTCCAGAACTTGCAGCGGGTCACCACTGGGGACGTCCACCTCGACCCGGCCGCCGACCGTCGAGACTCCGTCGCGGCTTCGCAGGGTGAAGGCGGGGTCCCAGCCGAGGAACGACCAGCGTGCCCATCGCTCGCCACCCTCGACAGATTCGAGGAGGAAGCCTGCGCCGTCACCGACGAGCTTCTCGAAGGCGGTGATCGGGGTCTCCCGATCAGCCAGCACTTCGACACTCACCGGCACCACTGAGTGGGCGGCGGCGAGTTCGAGAAAGGTGGAGAGATCGACCGGGGCCATAGGAACTGAGGCTAAACGCCGTCAGATCGAGGCGAGATCCTCGAGGAAAGGCACGGCGGTGAAGATCTCGACGAAGAAGGACGAGAGCCGAGTGACATTGTTGGTGAACAGGAG
The DNA here is from genome assembly GCA_040902855.1 of Acidimicrobiia bacterium. Taxonomy (GTDB): domain Bacteria; phylum Actinomycetota; class Acidimicrobiia; order Spongiisociales; family ZC4RG35; genus DATHWB01. Next base: position 8,800 of record JBBDWN010000119.1, read on the forward strand.
CAGACCGAAGGCCACCATCACCAGCCCAGAAGCGAGATTCACCGGCCGTATCCACCGGCGCATCGCCTTGAGCGCGCCGAACGCCTTGCGCAGCCCAAGCCCCGTGAGGATGAACGGGACTCCCAGTCCCATCGAGAACACGAACAGCAGACCCATACCCTGATAGACCGTATCGCGGGTGGCGGCGACGGTCAGTACACCGGCCAGGATCGGCCCGATGCAGGCGGTCCAACCGAATCCGAACGCAGCACCCATCACCGGGGGCGCCCAGATCCCGAGGCGCGAAGGCCGGACGTCCAACCTCCGCTCCTGGGAGAGAACTCCGAAGATGCCCCGGTTGCTGAACGCCATCCCGATCATGATCAGGCCGAAGGCGATCACCAGGACTCCGGCGATGCGACCGGTGATGGTCTGATTGCGGTTGAGCACTCCGGCGATCGAGGTGGCAAAGGCACCGGTGGCGACGAAGACAGCAGTGAATCCGAGGACGAAGAGGCCGGTCACTCTGAGCATGCGGAGCCGGGAGGCATCGCCGCTCTGCAGGTCGGCGACGGAGTATCCGGACATCAGTCCGAGGTAGCCGGGGACGAGCGGAAGCACGCACGGACTGAGGAAGGCCAGCAGCCCGCCGCCGAAGGCGAACGCAGCCTGGGCGAGGTATCCGAGGGAGCCGAAGTCGTCCATCGCCTGAGATGATGCCAGCCCCGGCCTCCTATCCCACCCGCCGCGGCCCCAAGTTTCGCAATTCGCCACAACCCTCGACCCTTTGGTCGTCGAAACGCTTCATTTGTGTAGCGGTTATTCGCTAAGAACGCGGCGTCGTAGGGTGGCGGGGTGATTCGGAGAGTGATGCGGGCGCTGTTTCCCTTCGGGAGATTCGACCCGCAGGCGCGCTCCCTCGTCTTCCTCATGTGGCTGGTGGGAGTGCTCGCCTCCTTCGCAGCCTCCCACGCCTCGTCGACGATCCCGTTCTCACGCGTCAGCCTCGGGTTGACCGAAGGCGACATGAGTCTCGTCCTCGCCGTCGCCCGTTTCGCCGGCGTCGCCTCTCTCCTGTTCTCCTGGTGGGGCGACAAGGCGGGCAGGCGCCGTCCCTTCCTCGTCGCGTTCGGGATCCTCATCGTCGCCACCGCCGCCACCGCCACCGTCAACACCGGCTGGCAATTCGGCGCCCTCCAGGCGATCACGCGGGCAGCGGCGGCGGCGGTCGGGACCCTGGCAGTCGTCCTCATCGCCGAACAGGTCGCACCTGGCGTCCGGGCCTTCGCGATCAGCCTGTATGGGGCAGGCGGCAGCTTCGGGGCGGGTCTGGGCCTCGTCGCCCTTCCTCTCGCCGACATCGGGCCGGACGGCTGGCGGGGACTCTTCGCCCTCGGCGCCCTCGGTCTCGTCGCCCTCCCCCTTCTCACCCGGGGCGTGAAGGAGAGTCCCATCTTCGAAGTCGAGAACGAGGCGGTGCTCCTCGCTGCCGCGCCCTTGCGAGACCTTCTTCGATCCGACTTCTCCGGCAGGCTCTATCTCACCAGCAGCATCAACTTCCTCGTCAACATCTTCATGGCCCTCACCCTCGCCTTCTCGATCGAACGCCTCGTCGGCGACCTCGGCCTGCCCACCTCCACCGCTGTCATCCTCAGCCTCTTCGGCGGCACCGTCGGAGCCGCCGGGTTCTTCCTCGGCGGACGCCTCGCCGACACGGTGGGCCGACGCAGCACGTCGATCTTCTCGATGAGTCTCGCCCTCATCGGCGGGCTGGCTCTCTACTGGGCCGAGAGCATCCCGGTCCTCGCGATTTCCATCGCGGTCGGCACGTTCGGATCCTTCGCCTTCGTTCCGTCAGCCGCCAGCCACCGAACCGAACTCTTCCCGACCGCCTTCCGCACCACGGCCAACGCCGCCGGGGGCTACATCGGAATGGTCGGGTCGGCGGTCGGCCTGCTCATCGGCCGATTCACGATCGACAGCATCGGACTCTCCCAGACGGTGACGCTGCTCGGCTTCGGAATCGTCGGCGGCATCGCTCTGACGATGCTCCTCCCGGAAACACGCGGTCAGGAACTCGACAGAGTCGGCCTGTAATGGGCGACGGCGAGAACCGCGAACCGTCCCACGACCATCGCGGTCATCGCCCACCACACACCCGCCAGCCCCCAGCCGTAGCCGAGTGTGAGCCCGAGCACCACGAGGACGGCCGCTAGTCCGACTGCAGTCGAGACCGCCAGCAGCCGCAATGCCAGCCGCGCCAGGTAAACGCCGTCGGCGACGAAGACCCACGCCGCCACCGGCTGCATCACTGCGGCAATGACGACCACCGAGCGGATCGCGTCCCGGACCATCGGGTCGGTGGTGAACAGCGGGGCGAGAAAATGTCCGCCGACTGCCACGATGGCACCCAGTAGAACACCCGCACCGACACCCCACCGCAGCAGCCGATCAGACAACTGTCGGGCGCCGGTCCTGTCGTCTGCGCCTTCCAGTTCGGCGACGAGCGCCTGGGCGGCGATGGCGAGCGCATCGACGATCATCGCCAGCAAGAACCAGAGTTGGGCGACGACCTGATGCGCCGCCACCTCGACGGTGCCGATGCGGGCGGCTGCGGCGGCGGCCACCGTGAGCGCCAACATCAGCATCAGCGTGCGCAGCACGAGCACTCCACCAATCGACACGAACGGACGCAGATCGACAAGGCGGATCCGGTCCGTCGCCCACTGCTCACGTCGTCCGACCCGGCGAAGCAGCCACACGAACACGAACGCCCCGATCCACTGGGCGGCGACCGTCGCATAGGCCGCACCTTCGAGCCCCAACTCCAGCCCGAAGATGAAGTACCAGTCGAGAACCACGTTGAGACCGTTGACTGCGAGCGTGACATACAGCGGCGTCCGCGTGTCCTTGAACCCGCGGTACGCCCCGTTGGCGGCGGTGATGATGAGAAGCGCAGTCACCGCGAACGCCCGGATCCGCAGATAGGAAACGGCAGGGTCGACGACTTCAGGAGCGGCCTGCATGAGCCGGACGAGCGGCTCGGCCAACAGCGCCAGGACTGCGGTCGAGGCCGCCCCCAGTCCCACCGCCAGCACCATCGCCCGCCGGACGATCAGTCCAGAGCCGGCGACATCACCCCGTCCGCGGGCTTGGGCCACCATCGGAGTGGTGGCGTAGGCGAGGAAGTTGAAGACGGCGAACGCTAACGCGAAGAGGGCGGTGTCGATCCCGAGAGCGGCCAGCGGGATCGCGCCCAGGCGCCCGACGAAGGCTGTGTCGACGAGGCTGAGCACCGGGTCGGCAGCGAGGCTGCCCAGCGCCGGAATCGACAGCGCCAGGATGGCACGGCCGGATACCGGACGTGGGACGGTCACCGGATCACAGCCGTTTGTCTGGCCACGAGCACAAGGCGACGAGGTCGCACTCACTGCACAGCGGCTTGCGGGCGTCGCAGATGTCCCTACCGAACTGGATGAACCGCATCGACACCCCCGCCCAGTCCGACGTCGGGTACAGCGCCTTCAGGTCGGCCTCGATCTTGACGGGATCGCTCTCGGAGGTCAGACCGATCCGATTCGTCACCCGCCGAACATGCGTGTCCACCGCGATGGCCGCTTCACCCCACGCCTCGGCGAGAACCACGCTCGCCGTCTTGCGGCCCACGCCTCGCAGGGTGGTCAGTTCGACGAGATTGCGCGGTACCTCACTACCGAACTTGTCGACCACGTCGCCCGCCAGCGTGACGATCGACTTCGCCTTCTGCCGGTAGAACCCGGTCGAATACACGATCCTTTCCACTTCTTCGATGTCGGCTGCCGCCAGGTCGGCCGGTTCCGGATATCGGGCGAACAGCGCCCCCCGCACCTTGTTGACGTTGTCGTCGGTCGTCTGCGCCGACAGCACCGTCGTGACCAGCAACTGCCAGGGAGACTCGTAGTCGAGGGCGGTGCCGATCGTCGGGTACCGGGCCTTGAGACGGTTGAGCACGGCGCGGGCCTTTCCCCGCTCGGCAGCAGTAGGGAGCGATCCGTCGGCGCGTGAACCCGGCATGAGGCGGCGAGCCTACCGACCTCCGTTACCGTGCCTCCGCACACTCCCAAGGTCAGACGGTGACACCTGAACTCGCAACTCGAATCGAAAAGGTCCGCCTCGAATTCGGCGATCTCTGTTTCGCCTGTGGACGCAGGAACGACGTCGGACTCCATCTCGACGACTTCACCTGGGACGGCGTCACAGTGACCGGTTCGTTCGACCCTCGGGACGACTACCGGGGTGCAGGCGACGTGCTGCACGGTGGCATCGCCGCCACCGCCATCGACGAGATCTCGGTGTGGGCCGGCATCCTCGGCGAAGGAGTGCTGACCGTGACCGGGCGTCTCGAGTTGCGGTTCCGAAGTCCCCTCACCATCCACGACAAGGTCACTGCAAGCGCCACCGTCGACGAACGACGCGGCCGCCGCCTGGTCATTTCCGCCGCGCTCAGGACCGCCGACCGACTGGCCGTGGAGTCCAACGGACTCTTCCTGGTCTCGCGAGACATGCATGAACTCTGACCGCACCCATCTGACAGCCATGGGCGGGCTCATCGTCGCTGCCTTCCTGTTCGGGGTGACCTTCGTCATCGTCAAGTCGGCCGTCGAGACCGTCGACCCTCTCGCGTTCGTCGGCTGGCGCTTCCTGATCGGCGGCGCTGCCCTCCTCGTTCTCGCCGTCCCCCGCTCTGCCGGCGTATGGCGGGACGGATCGATCGCCGGACTGTGGCTGTTCGCCGGATACGCCCTTCAGACAGGAGGATTGACCCAGACGGGCGCCACCAATTCGGCGCTCATCACCGGTCTCTACGTCGTCTTCGTCCCACTCCTGGCGGCCATCTCACGCAGACGTCCGCCGTCACCATGGGCGGTCGTCGGCGTGGTCGTCGGGTTCATCGGCACCGCCATGCTGACGGTCCGAGACGACATCATCCTCGGCACCGGCGACCTGCTGACCCTGGGTTGCGCCCTGGCATTCGCAGGTCACATCGTGACGATCGCTCGCCAGGCGTCGCGCCATCCGGTGATTCCATACACGACCGTCCAGCTGCTCACCACCGCAGCCCTCGGGCTGATCGGCTCGATCGTCTTCGAAGGCCCTCGGCTGCCGGACCGAAGCGGATGGGCCGCCATCCTCCTCACCGGCCTCGGCGTCAGCGCCATCGCCTACGTGTTGCAGGTCTGGGCGCAAAACCGGGTGGGACCGTCCCGGACGGCGATTCTTCTCACCCTCGAGCCTGTCTTCGCAGTCCTCGCCGCCGCCATCGTGCTCAGCGAACGTCTCACACCGGTCGGGTGGCTGGGCGCGGCTGCCATCGTGGGCGCAATCGCTCTCGTCTTGAACAAGGTGGAGGACGACCCGATCACCAAAGCCGAAGCGATCAGTCCGGTCTGATCGGTTACCTTCTTCCCATGGATCTGACCTATCTGATCCGCTTCGTCCGAGCGGTGCTGATCGTCTTCGCAGTCGGCCTCGCCGCCGTGCCGCTGTTCGTCCTGCTCGATCTCGCCCAGGGCGGAACCGGATATGGCCTGTGCCCCGGCGGGGTGGAGCAGTGCCGGAACCCGTACACGGCCGCGCCCGAACTCTCGAGCATTCTCACCGTCGGGTTGATCGTGGTTCTCGGCGGCCTCCGCATCACCAACCGCACCCTGCGACGGGTGCAGCGACCCCGTCCGGTACGTCCAGCCTCCCAAGACCCGTTCGCCGACTGACGCCACGTAAGCTCGGCCACGTGAGGTATCACGTCGAACAGTTCACACCCGAAGAGACCGCGGTGTTGAACCGCTTCTTCACCAACACCGATCTGCCGGTCTTCGGTCTCGTCAACTTGCCCGAAGTGGTCAAGGGAGCGCTCTTCGCCCGCTACTCCCGATCGTCCAAGTCGATCCGCCGTCTGTTCCTCGACGAGTTCACCGACCCCGCAACCGGAGTGGCGGCGATCGCAGAGGCAGCAGACGATCCGATCGTCGACATGTCGAAAGCCGAACAGCTCTACCAGCGGATCTTCGTCGAGTACGGCGACGACTCCGTCGCCCAGCTTGGCGGCACTCACCTTGCGTGTGAGCAGGCGTCGAACATCCTCACCAAGGTCCTCGAATGGGGTCGGCTCGCCGCCTACCTCGAACAGTCCACCCGCTACATCTTCTACGACACCACCGTCGACGAACGCTATCGCTACACCATTCCGCCTGAGATCGAGACTGGGCCGCTCGGCGCCGAATACGTGTCCCATCTGAACTGGATGTTCGACACGTATTCGACACTCGTCCGTGACATGAACACCACCTACGAACGACGCTTCCCCAAGGAGGCGGCGGACCCGCCGGTCGTCTACAACGCCACGATTCGCGCCAAGGCGTGTGATGCCGCTCGCGGTCTCCTGCCTGCTGCCACCCTCTCCAACGTCGGGATCTACGGGACCGGCCAGGCCTACGAGATGGCCCTGGTCCGCATGGCCGCCCACCCGCTGGCCGAGATCCGTGACTACGGCGACATGATGCTGGGCGAGTTGCGCAAGGTCATCCCGTCCTTCCTCACCAGAGTGGACAAGCCCCAACGCGGCCGTCAGTGGTCGGCATACCTGGCCGATGTCGCAGAGCGTCTCGACGCCCACGGGGCACTGCTCGGGACCGAAGCCGAATACGGGCCGTCCGTCCGCCTCACCGACTTCGACCCGGACGCCGAAATCAAACTGGCCGCCGCCGCCCTCTACGCCCACTCCGAACTCTCCGACGGAGCCCTCCAGGACCTCGCTCGCAAGATGACCGCCGACGAGCGAGCGACAGTCATCGCAGACCTGATCGGCGATCGTGAGAACCGCCGGCACAAGCCGGGACGACCGATGGAACGCACCGCCTACCGCTTCGACGTCGTCTGTGACTTCGGCGCCTTCCGGGACTTACAGCGTCATCGACTGATGACGATCGAATGGCAGCGTCTGTCGACCCGCCTCGGATTCGACAACCCGCCCGACATCTTCGACGCCGGTCACGGCGACGCCTGGACCGAGGCGATGACCCGTTCGGTGGACATGTACGAGAAGGTTCGGGAGACCCACGGATCCGACATCGCCCAGTACGTCGTGCCGTTCGCCGCCAATATCAGATTCGTGATGCAGATGAACGCGCGTCAGGCGTACCACCTGATCGAACTGCGATCCCAACCCGCAGGGCATTCCGCCTACCGGCGGGTGGCACATGAGATGCACCGGCTGATCGCCGACGAAGCGGGCCACAGGGTCATCGCAGACGGCATGCGTTTCGTCGATCACAGCGACGTCGACTTGGAGCGACTCGAAGCCGAACGGGCGGCAGAACGCCGGCGGACCGAACGCATATCCGGCTGATCGCGATCAAGCTTCTAGCATCGGGGTCATGGCAGAACTCGACGTCGACGCTCTCATCACCCGTTTCCAGACCAGGGCAGAAGCCGTGAAGACCAGGCCCCTTCCCCCGGTGGCAGGCGAAGAGCGCAAACGGCTCATCGCCCAGGCCGAAACCGACTTCATGGACTACTCCCTCGTCGGCAACGCCAAGTGGTCGGTCGAAGACGGCCACCTGGTCTTGCGCATCCCCCTCGGAAGCTGACGCAGGCCCGTGACACGTCTCGTCGTCGTATCCGGAAAGGGCGGCGTCGGAAAATCGGCCGTCTCGGCCGCCACGGCACTGCACCACCACCGGCAGGGGGCGAACGTGCTCGCGCTGTCGATGGTGGGCACCGGCGGCGGGCTGGCCACCCACACCGGAGCGGGAGCCCTCTCCTTCGAACCGGTGGAAGTGTTCCCCGGTCTCCACGCGCTGACAATCGACCGGTCACGCGCCCTGATCGAATATCTCAGGGTCCAGGTAGGGCTTCCCCCGTTCGCGGCGCTGCCGCCAGTCATCCGGGCGTTCGACGCGCTGGCAGCCACCGCCCCGGCAGTGCGCGAAATCGTCACGATCGGAAAGGTCCTCTGGGAGGTCAAGCGCGACCACTGGGATGTCGTCGTCGCCGACGGACCTCCCACCGGCCAGATCGGCTCGTTCCTCCGTGCACCGACCTCCATCTCCGAACTCGTCACGGGGGGCCGCGTCGCCGACCAGGCCAGCTGGATGTCCGACATGTTGACCTCCGAGCGAACGCTCCTGCGGCTGGTCACCCTCCCCGAAGAACTCCCCATGTCAGAGAATCAGGAGACGCTCGGATGGCTGGCCGCCAACCCGGTCGTCTCGCACGTCGAAGTCGTCGCCAACCGCGTGCTCCCGCTCCTCGTGCTCGACAAGGTGCCCGGCGGTCGGGTCGGCGACGCCGCCCGGCTCCAACTCGAACTGCAGTCCGAACAAGTCGCGTGGCTGGACCGTCACCCGCCGGATCGCACCCTGCCGTTCCTATTCGGTGTGGCGTCCTCCGAAGCCGTCGCCTCCCACCTCGCAGACGAGATGGACAACTGGTGAGGACCCGCACGATCCTCGTGACCGGCGGCGGAGGGGTCGGCAAGACGACGCTGTCGGCTGCCCTGGGCGTCGTCTCGGCGCGCCAGGGGTTACGCACCCTCGTCATCACCGTCGACCCGGCGAGGCGGCTCGCCGACGCTCTCGGCCTCGACCGCCTCGGCACCGAACCCGAACCCAACCCCGACGAGCCGAACCTGTGGGCTGCCATGCTCGACGCCTCCGCATCCTGGACGGCGATCGCCCTCCACCATGCCGACCCTGACGTGGCGGAACGACTCGTCGCCAATCCGTTCTTCCAGGCTGCCACCACCCACTTCCCGGCGTCGCAGTCCTACGCCGCCGCCGAAGAGGCAGCCCGATACATCGACGGGAGGGCGTGGGAAGTCATCATCGTCGACACACCGCCCTCGGCCGGCGGCATCGAGTTCTTCACCGCACCCCGCCAGATGACCGAACTCGTCGGCGGGCGCCTGCTGCGGTGGCTCACCGGGGGCCGCATCCCTGGGCGGCGGTTCCTCTTCGACCGCACCGCCCGACCAGCCCTCAAGATCGCCGACCAGGTGCTCGGCGCCGGGCTGTTGGAAGATATCGCCTCTTTCCTGATGGACCTTCGAACCACCTATGACGGCGTCGCCCGCCGGTCGCGTGAGATCGAAGCCCACCTGAAGGCCGCGTCGACCGTGGTCGTCACGACCGCCGACCCTTCACCGATACGGGAAGCGGTGCGGTTCTACCGGGAGCTACCGGAACTGGCCGACCGTCCCGATGCGGTCGTTTTCAACCGTTCCCTGCCCGAAGACTGGATCGGCGCCACCCCTGGCAACACCGAACCGGCGGCGATGGAGAACCTGATCCGCTGGGGCAGGGAATCCGAACGCCAGCGGGATTTCCGCCACCAGTTCGCAGAACGATATGCCACCGAGCTCACCGTGGTCCCCTGGCGTTCCAAAGCCCCCACCGATCGCGACGCCCTCGCCGAACTGATCGACACGGCAACCGGCTACGACCTGCGAAGACTGCTGGGTTGAGCGGGGCACTCTCTCCCCCCAGGGACGAAGTCCCGTTGGGATGCTCCTATAGATGTCAAGTG
>JBBDWN010000120.1:0-2615 GCA_040902855.1 Acidimicrobiia bacterium
CGACGATCTTGAGAATCGCGGCCGGTCTGTTGACACAGACATCCGGCTCCGTCGAAGTCGACAGGGAGCATCTGGGATACGTCTTCCAGGACGCAACGCTCCTGCCCTGGAGGACTGTCCGCCAGAACGTCGAACTGCTGACGGAACTCGGGGGGTTCGAAGCAGATGAACGGTCGAAGCTGGCGATCGACGCGATTGCGCTCGTCGGCCTTGCCGGGTTCGAAGACCACTATCCGAAGGCGCTCTCCGGTGGCATGCAGATGCGGGCCTCGCTCGCACGGACTCTCACGCTCGAGCCCCCGGTGTTCCTGTTCGACGAACCGTTCGGAGCCGTCGACGAGATCACCCGAGCACGTCTCAACGAGGAGACGCTCGCCCTCTTCGCCCGCCAGCAGTTCGCCGGTCTGTTCATCACCCACTCGATATCAGAAGCCGTGTTCCTGTCGACCCGGGTGCTCGTCATGTCGTCCCGCCCCGGCACGATCGTCGCCTCCTTCGACGTCGGATTCGACTATCCGCGCTCGCCGAATCTGCGGTTCGATCCGGCGTTTGCCGAGCTGTCCGGGCGGATCAGCCAGTCGCTGACGACGGGCCACCGGTGAACAGAATCGAATCGCGTCGGTCCCGGATCGCGGCCGGGTTTGCCCGTCAGATGCTTCCCCCGCTCGCCCTCGGGTTGGTTCTGATCGGCGCGTGGTACTTCATCAGCTACGCGGTCCTCGACGACGCTCGGCGCTTCCTGCTCGAGCCGCCCCACAAGGTTGTGGAGGTCGGGTTTCTCGACATTGACAACTTGGCAGAGATGATGGGTGGGCTGTGGTCGTCGACGAAGGTGGCGATGATCGGCCTGGCGATTTCGATCGTGGCGGGAGTCGCCCTGGCGGTGGCGATGAGCCAGTCCAAGCTGATCGAACGGGCGGTGTTCCCTTACGCCGTGACGCTGCAGGCGATCCCGGTCCTCGCCATCGTCCCGCTGCTCGGATTCTGGTTCGGATACCGGCTGATGCCGCGTGTCGTCATCTGTGTGATCATCTCCATCTTCCCGATCATCGTGAACACGCTGTTCGGCTTGTTGTCGGCCCCGCGGGCCATGCACGATCTGTTCACGTTGCACCAGGCATCCCGTCTCACCAGGCTGCGGAAGCTTATGTTCCCGGCGGCGTTGCCTGCGCTGTTCGCCGGCCTCCGGATCGCCGCAGGGCTGTCGGTGATAGGAGCGATCGTGGGCGACTTCTTCTTCGCCCGGGGAGAAGTGGGCATCGGGCAGTTGTTGCTGCGGTACGCCAACCGGCTCCAGGGCGAGCAACTGCTCGCTTCGATCATCGTCTCGTCGGCCCTCGGAGTCGCCGTCTTTCTCTTCTTCGGCTGGCTCCAGGACCGCCTGATTGGCGATTGGATCGAGACGGGCAGAGAATGAGCTGCAGGTAGGGCGATCGGGCCGTGCGGAGAGCGAGGAAGCATGCGACATCTGAGATCCAAGTGGGCTGTTTCGGGACTGACAGCGTTGGGGCTGGTTCTCAGTGCGTGCGGAGGCGAGGCAGGCACGAATGCCACGACCGCGTTGGCGACCGGCGGCCTTGCCGGCGTCTGTCCGGATCCTGTGATCATCCAGACCGACTGGTTCCCCGAATCCGAACATGGCGGTACCTACCAACTGGTCGGTGACGACTTCACCGTCGGCGTAGAGAATCAGACGGTGTCAGGGAGCCTGGTGGCGGGCGGCGAGGACACGGGGATCGGCGTCGAGGTCCGCACCGGCGGACCCGCCATCGGTTACCAACCGGTTTCGACGCAGATGTACACCGAAGGAGAGATCCACTTCGGGTTCATCTCGACCGACGAGGCAGCCGCCCTCGCCGCCGACGCTCCGACGGTCGCGGTGGTCGCGCCCTTGGAGAAGAACCCCCAGATCATCATGTGGGACCCCGAGACGTATCCCGAAGTCGAGACGATCGCCGACCTCGGGGAGGCGGGTGTGACGATCAACGTCTTCGCCGGAACGACGTTCCCAGAGGTGTTCGTCGCCCAGGGGATCCTGTCCGCCGACCAGGTCGAGCCGTCGTATGACGGCAGTCCGGCGCGGTTCATCGCCGAGGAAGGAGCCATCGCGCAACAGGGCTTCGCCTCGGCAGAGCCGTACAACTACGAGTTCGTGTTCGACGACTGGGGCAAGCCGGTGGCCTTCGAACTGGTCCACGACGCCGGATTCCAGGTCTATAGCCAGGCCCTCGCCATACGGACCGACGATCTGGAGCCGCTGCGTCCGTGCCTGGAACTGTTGGTGCCCATCATGCAGCAGGCGGCGGTGGACTACGCCGTCGACCCGGCCAGGGTCAACGCCATGATCATCGACGCCGTGGCCCAGTACGACAGCTTCTGGGTCTACGACCAGGGGGTGGCGGACTATTCGGTGGCCACACAGGTCGAACTGGGTTTGGTGGGGAACGGACCGGACTCGACCATCGGCAACATGGAGCCGGAGCGGGTGCAGGCCGTGATCGACGCCATGCGGGCGGCGGGCATGGATGTGGACGACACCCTGACCGCCGCCGACATCTCCACCAACGAGTTCATCAACCCCACCATCCGCCTCCCCTGATCGCGTACCCAGGGTT
>JBBDWN010000121.1:0-17579 GCA_040902855.1 Acidimicrobiia bacterium
GTGTTCGAACGACTCGACTCCGTCCCGCCCGACCCGATTCTCGGACTGATCGAGCGGTTCCGGGACGACCCGTCCCCTGACAAGGTCGATCTCGGAGTGGGCGTCTACCGCGACGAATCCGGCCGTACGCCGATCATGGCCGCAGTGCGCGAGGCGGCGCGCCTCGAAGTCGAATCCAGTTCTTCGAAGGCATACTTCGGCCAGGCCGGCAACCCTGAGATCAACCCGGTGCTCCAGGACCTGATCCTGGGACCCGAGCATCCCGCCAGCATCGCGAGGAGGGCGATCACCTTGCAAACACCGGGAGGTTCGGGGGCGCTCCGGGTCGCGGCGGAACTGCTGGTGGAGGCGAATCCCGACGTACGGATGTGGGTCCCGTCTCCGACGTGGGCAAACCACGTTCCCCTGCTCGGCAGCGCCGGCATCCAACTCGAGGCGTACCCGTATTACGACCGGGCGATCGTCGCCCGCGACGCCATGCTCGGCACGCTCGAGACCGCCCAGGAAGGCGATGTGATCCTCGTCCACGGTTCCTGTCACAACCCGACCGGGGCCGACCTCACCACCGAGGACTTTCGGGCGCTGGCGTCGATTGCCATGGCGCGGAGGATCCCCGTGCTGGTCGACAGCGCCTACCAGGGATTCGCCCAGGGCTTGGAAGAGGACGCCGGCGGTGCCCGCATCCTCGTCGAGGCCGGCCTCGAGGTGTTGATCTGCACCTCCTTTTCGAAAAACTTCGGGCTCTACCGCGATCGGGCGGGAGCCCTGACCGTCGCCGGTCCGTCCTCACAGACCACACAGGCCGCATACTCGAACGCACTCAAGCTGGTTCGAACCATGTACTCGGTGCCCCCGGACCACGGACCCTCACTCGTGTCGCGGGTCCTCACCACCCCCGGACTGCGACAGAGATGGGAGACCGAACTCGATCACATGCGCACGAGGTTGTTCTCTCTCCGCGCCAAGCTCGTCGGGGCCTTGCGGGAACGAGGGAGAGCGGATTTCGACTTCATCGCCGAACACAGGGGGATGTTCTCTCTCCTCGGCATCGATGAGGAGACGGCAACGAGTCTTGTCGAAGACCACCACGTGTATCTGCCGAGCAACGGTCGGATCAATGTGGCAGGGATCAGCGATGCCAACGTCGAGCGGGTCGCCGATGCGATCGTCGCCGTCACCGCCAAGAACTGAGGGCCGCTCCGAGTTGCTGGCGGTACTCCTCCGCCCTGCGGAACTTGAGCGACTCGTACCCGCGAACTGACTCCGGCAGCATCGCGATGCGGACGGCTTCGTCGTACCGCTCGGTCACTGGACCGGTGGAGAGTTCGGCGAGCACCGACTCGAACTCCTCGATCAACGCCCGTTCGAGCCTTCGCATCTCAAACCGCCCGAACGGGTCGAAAGGTGTGCCCCGAAGGAATTTGGCACGGCCAAGCAACCGGAACACAGGACGCGCCCACCCACCGAACGCCACCTTCCTCTTGCGACCCGCCCACGCCAACACGGGGGGATGCAGCAGCCATCTGCTCCGGGGACTCGGGCCCCCGACTGAAGACGCGGCCGCACCGGCCTCCGGCAGGAGCATGAGACGCGCGACCTCGTACTCGTCCTTGTACGCCATCAGCTTGTGGTGCGAATCGGCTGCAGCCGACGTCAGCCTCCACCCACGTTCAGCGGAGTCGACCCCCACGACGGCCTCTATCGAATCGAGGTACCGCTCCGCCCACTTGGCGCTCTGATATCCGACGAGGTCGGCGGTCAGCAGCCCGATGCGGGTGGCGAGGTCCTCATCGAGGCCCAAGCCGCCGATGCGGCGGGCGAGGCCGTCACCGAGCGCGGGAACGGTGATGCTCACTCCGGTGCGGAGACGATGACGTTCCAGCACCTTCCCAACTGCTTCCTGATCGGCCGCTGCGGCTCGCCCCCACTCGAAGGCGGCGAGATTGGCGTCCACTGCCACCCCGTTGAGCTCGATCGCCCGCCGGAGTGATCCCGGCCGGACGGGTATCACTCCGGTCTGAACGGCCATCCCGAGGACAACGATGTTCGCTGGTGCAGACGTCCCGGTCACGGCTTCAGCGAGCGTGGCGGCGTCGACCGAGTACATCTCGGCGGAGGCTGCCGCGAGACGGGCGCGGATCTCCGCGTCGGGGAACGCCACCTCCGGGTGGCCGATCATGGCCCCGGTGGGTACCTGCTCCGTCGACAGGACAACCCGCGTTCGGTCGGGATCACAACAGTCGATGACCGGGTCGCTGGCCGCCACCAATCCGTCGAAGGCCACGAGCGCCGCCGCCTCGCCTCTCCCGACGAGATTCGTCGTGACCTCCCGGTCGGCCAGGATCAGGTCGCTGACGACCGGGCCCGCCTTCTGGGAGAGACCGGTTTGATCGAGACCGGCCACCTTCCATCCGTCGAACATGGCAGCCGTGGCCAGGATCTGGGCGGCGGTGACCACTCCCGTGCCTCCGACTCCGGCCAGTCGGAGAGGGACCGTGCCGGTGACCTGACCGACAGGCGGGTCCGGTAGGAGCGGTGGTTGCTCAGGTGCGATGTGTCCCAGGTCTCCGGCCTCGACCTCCATGAACGCCGGACAGTCGCCTTCGATGCAGGAGAAGTCGAGGTTGCACGAGGCCTGATGAATGGTGGTCTTGGTGCCGAGCGGCGTGTCAAGGGACTGGACCGACAGACAGTTGCTCTTGTCTCCACAGTCACCGCACCCTTCACAGATCCGGTGATTGATGACGATCCGGGTCTTCGGCGTGACAGCGAGTCCCCGCTTGCGATCCCGGCGCAGCTCGGCCGCGCACTCCTGATCATTGATGAGAACGGTGACGCCGACGACGGACGCCAGCCGTTCCTGTGCTTCCACGATCCGACTGCGGTCCCAGACCTCGACCCCGGACGGGAGGGAGGACGTGTCGTAGGCACGGGCATCGGGAGCAGTGATCAGCACCTGCTTGACCCCCTGCGCCAACAAGATCGAACACAACTGGGGAACTGCGACGGAGAACGAGGCGTCCTGTCCCCCGGTCATGGCGACCGTCGAGTTGTAGAGGATCTTGAAGGTGATCGAGACGCCCGCCCCGATAGCTGCCTGGATCGCCAACTGGCCGGAGTGGAAGTACGTGCCGTCGCCGAAGTTCTGGAAGACGTGGGTGGTGTCGACAAATGGCTCCATCCCCACCCAATGGGCTCCCTCGTTGCCCATGGCGGTGATGCCGAAGGTCTCCCCCACTAGTTCGGTCGGCATGAGCAACGACATCCCGTGACACCCGGTTCCGGCGCCCACCAGCGCCCCGTCCGGAACCTTCGTCCCCCAGTTGTGCGGACATCCGGAACAGAAGAAGGGCGTTCGGTTGACGGCGAGCGGGATGGTGGTTCGCGCTCGCGTGGCTGTAATCGGGGCGAGGCGCTCGTCCAGGCGGCGGGCGAGCCGCTCCCTCAGTCCGGGCAGGATCGCATCCGTGTCGAGGAGTCCGTGGCTCGGCATCAGCGGACTGCCGTCTGGGTGCTTCTTGCCGACAACTGTCGGCCGGTCGCCAAAGTCGTAGAGGGTGTCCTTGATCAGCCACTCGAGCGTCGGGTTCTTCTCCTCGACAACCACGATCTCGGACAGCCCCTGGGCGAATCGGTGGACCATTTCCGCATCGAATGGCACCGGCATGCGAAGCTGCAGCAGGCGGATTCCGGCACGACGGATGGCCCCATCGTCGGTGAGACCGAGTCGGTGGAGCGCCTCTTTCGTCTCGTAATAGGTGTAGCCGGTGGCGACGATTCCTATCCAGGCGTCGGGAGGGTCGACCTCGATCCGGTTGAGACCGTTCTCGACCCCGTAGCGATAGGCGAGTTCGGCTCGGGTCGTCCTGAACTCCTCTTCGGCGGCGATCATGCGGGCGGAGCCGAGGAATATCGCACTCGGATCCGGTCGTGGGTCGTGGGCGGGGATCACGGGTGCACGGTCCAGGACCGGAAAGTCCACCGTGGCGCTGCCATCGGCCACCGGAGTCACGATCTTCATCGCCGACCACAACCCCGATGCTCGCGAGATGGCAGCTGCGTGCAGCCCGAGCTCGAGACACTCGGTGGTATTTCCCGGGTAGAGGATCGGCATGTGCAAGTCGACGAGGGCGGCATCGGAAGACGAAGGCATCGTCGAAGACTTGGCGGCCGGGTCGTCGCCGACGAGGGCAATGACACCGCCGAGCGGGGAGGTTCCGGCGAACACTCCGTGCCGGATCGCGTCAGTGGCGCGGTCGAGTCCCGGAGCCTTTCCGTACCAGACACCGAGGACGCCGTCGTAGCGAGCGTCAGGTCGGGCGGCGGCCAGTTGGGATCCCATGACGGCGGACGCCCCCAGCTCTTCGTTCACACCGGGACGGTGGACGATCGGCAGGTCGGGATGTCGCCGCAGCATCCGCTGGACCTCCAGGTCGAAGCCTCCCAGCGGAGATCCCGGATATCCGGAAAGGAATCCGGCGGTGCGGTGGCCGGCGGTCCGGTCCCGACGGAGCTGCTCGGGAACGATCCGGGCGAGCGCCTGGATCGAGGTCATGAACACCCTGCCCTGATCGGCTTCATAGCGGTCTTCGAGTCGGTAGTGGCCCCAGGTGTCGGTGCTCATCACGCCAGTTTCTCATTCCTCCCGCATGCCGACAACAGGTCCGAACATTCTTCGGTGGACAGGCGACTCACCCGTCGATTCGATGCCTCATCCGGCTGCAGGCACCACTCGGCCTCCGACCGGGCCGAGGGGGATCGACCCGGCGTACCCGCGCAACATCACCTCGTCGCCGTCCTCCAGATAGGTGCGGACTTCATCTCCAATGAGGAACGGAACGGTTCCGCCCCGGCTTCGTTCCAGCAGGCATCCGTACTCGTCGGTCGTGGACACCGTGCCGGTGGCGAACAGATCGCCGGGTCGGATGACGGCACCGTTCACCGTGAGGTGGGCGAGCTGCTGGGCCGGGGTCCAATACAGACCTTCCGCCGAGTCGATGCACGCGATGCGCTCATCGCTGCCAGACCCGGCCCGCACCCAGACTTCCAGATCCAACCGCAGTGTCCATGGCTCGGACGCAGTGAGGTACCGGGCTGGAGGCGGGTCCTGTCTCCCGGGACCCACCCGAGCCGACCCGAGGGAGTCAAGCGGCATCACCCAGGCCGACACCGAGGTGGCGAACGACTTCCCGAGGAACGGCCCCAGGGGTACGTACTCCCAGGCCTGGATGTCGCGGGCGGTCCAGTCGTCGACCAGCACCACACCGAACAGGTGCTCGTCAGCCCGGTCGATGTCCACCGGCTCGCCGAGACTCGTCCGACCGCCGAGCAGGTACCCGATCTCCAGCTCGAAGTCGAGCATCGAACTCGGACCGAATCCGACCCCGGCGGCGTTGCGGAACTGCCCCCGGGGACGGCGTACCGGCGTCCCGTCGACCACGACCGTGCCCGCGTGTCCGTGATATCCGACGGGAAGATGTAGCCAATTCTCCGGGAGCGGCGCCGCTTCGGGACGGAAGATGCGGCCCACATTCTCGGCGTGGTGGCGGGACGAGTAGAAGTCCACGAAATCCGCGACTTGCCAGGCCAGGTGATAGGACACGGAATCTGCCGGCCGCCGAGCGCGGTCGAATCGTTCTCGACCCTCGAGATCCACCAGCTCTTCTCTCAGGGCCCGCCACACCGCTGCTCCCGCCCCGAGCAACGGATTGAGACGGTCGGCAGCCACCAGCGACGGTTCGACCGAAGTCAGCGACAGTTCCGACAGATCGATGACGTCCGTCCCCGACCCCACCCCCAGCCGCCGTCGCCCGCTCTCGTCGGAAAACACGCAATACGGGAGAGCGCCGGTGGGAAAGTCGATCGACATACCAACGACGGTAGATCCTCTAACTTGGCGGGTGATGACCGACCTCGCCAACAACGACGCGGACCTCCTGGCGGACGACGCCGTCCGGCTGGTGGCCGAATGGCTGGCAGAGGCGCGACGCCGCGACGCCGACACCGCCGAGACCCGCCGTCTGGCAGAACTGCTCGACGATCCTTCCGGCCCGGGGTTCGCCATGCGTTTCGTAGACCTGGTGATCCGCCCAGAGGATCCGCGAGCGGCGGCACGCCAGCTGAGGACGATCGTCACCTCCACCGCCGTTCCTCGCTTCCTCGGCCCGGTCGACCGACTGCTGCTCCGACTCGGAGCGCTGGTGGCCCCGCTCATCCCGCGCATCGTGCTCCCGCTGGCTCGGGCCAGAATGCGGGCGTTGATCGGCCATCTCATCGCCGATGCCGAGCCGGACCGCCTCACCCGTCACCTGCAACGGTCCCGGGAGCAAGGAAACGACCTCAATGTGAACCTGCTGGGTGAGGCCGTGCTCGGCGACGCAGAAGCCACCCGCCGGCTCGATGCCACCATTGCCCTCCTGGAACGCGGCGACGTCGACTACGTGTCGGTGAAAATCTCCTCGATCGTCTCTGAACTGAACCTGTGGGCGTTCGATCACACCGTCGAGCTCATCGAGGACCGGCTGCGCCGCCTGTATCGGGCGGCCGGACCGGACAAGTTCGTCAACCTCGACATGGAGGAGTACGCCGATTTGGACCTGACCATCGAGGCGTTCACGCGACTGTTGTCCGAGCCCGAGTTCGGCCATCTCACGGCGGGAATCGTGTTGCAGGCATACCTCCCGGACAGTTATCCCGCACTGCAGCGGCTGTCGGATTGGGCGGCACAGCGTCGTGTCGACGGCGGCGGAGAGATCAAGGTGCGACTCGTCAAGGGAGCCAACCTGGCGATGGAACGGGTCGACGCAGAGATCCACGGCTGGGAGCAGGCACCGTACGCCACCAAGACCGAGACCGACGCCAACTACAAGCGCTGCTTGGACTGGGCGTTTTCGCCGGAGCGCATGAGGGGGATGCGGATCGGGGTGGCCTCGCACAACCTCTTCGACGTCGCCTGGGCGATGCTGCTCGCCGACTGTCGCGGAGTGGCCGACCGGATCGATTTCGAGATGCTGCAAGGCATGGCTCCGGCAGAGGCCGCCGTGGTACGGGAGGCGGCGGGCGGCCTGCGGCTGTACACGCCGGTGGTTGCCCGGTCGGATTTCGACACGGCCATCTCCTATCTCTTCCGACGCTTGGAGGAGAACTCCGACCCCGAGAACTTCATCAGTTCGCTCTTCGACCTCGACGCCGACGGTCCCGCCTTCGCCGAACAGGAGCAACGCTTCCGCCAAGCGCTGGCCACCCGGCACGAAGTCTCCTCCGGACCTCGTCGCAGCCAGGACCGAACTGACGCAGTGCCGCCCTCGGACCCCGATGCCGTCTTCGCGAACGCCCCTGACACCGACCCTGCGATAGCCGCCAATCGCAGGTGGGCAACCGAGATCATCAACCGGCCGCCGGTCGGAGTGCAGACCCCGATGTCCACCCAGGTCTCTGATGTGGACGCGGCGGTCGGCAGAGCCCGGGCAGCCGGCGCAGAGTGGACTCGACTTCCCGCGGCAGAACGGCGATGGGTGCTGCGAGCGATCGGCGACTCGCTGGAACGGCGGCGGCCGGACCTGATCTCGGCGATGATCCATGAAGGATCGAAGACCATCGCCCAAGCCGACCCCGAGGTATCGGAAGCCATCGATTTTGCCCGTTACTACGCAGACCGGGCACTCGACCTCGAAACGGTGGAAGGCCAGGAGTTCCAACCTTTCGGAGTGGTGGCGGTCGTCCCGCCGTGGAACTTCCCGGTGGCGATCCCGGCGGGAGGTGTACTGGCGGCGTTGGCGGCAGGAAACGGTGTGGTCTTCAAGCCGGCGCCCGAGGTTCCCCGCTGCGCCGAAGTGGTGTGGGAGGCGATGCGGGATGCGGGGCTTCCTGCGGATCTCGTCCAGTACATCCGGGTTCCCGACAACGAGGTCGGCCGGCATCTCATCACCCACCCGGACGTCGATGCGGTGATCCTCACCGGCTCGTACGACACGGCCTCGCTATTCAAGGGCTGGAAGCCGGACCTGCGGCTGTTCGCCGAGACGTCCGGCAAGAACGCCCTCATCGTCACTCCCAACGCAGACCTCGATCTCGCAGCGGCAGATCTCGTCAACTCCGCCTTCGGACACGCCGGGCAGAAGTGCTCGGCGGCCAGCCTGGCGATCCTGGTCGGCTCGGTCTACGAATCGGCGCGATTCCGCCGTCAGATCGTCGACGCCGCCCGCAGTCTCGTCGTGGGAGATTCCACCGATCCGGCGACCGACATGACTCCCCTGGCGGCGGAGATGAGTGCCCGACTGGAACGAGCGTTCACCGTGCTCGACCCTGGAGAGTCGTGGCTGCTGGAGCCGCGCCCGCTGGGAGAACGCATCTGGACCCCGGGAATCAAGGACGGAGTCCGACCAGGGTCGTGGTTCCACCAGACCGAGTGCTTCGGTCCCGTGCTTGGTCTCATGCGCGCCGACGACTTCGACCACGCGATCGAACTGCAGAACGCGGTCGACTACGGCCTCACCGCTGGGATCCACTCCCTCGACGCCGACGAACTCGACCGGTGGGCAGTCAGGGTCGAGGCGGGCAACGCCTATCTCAACCGTCACATCACCGGCGCCATCGTCCGTCGCCAGCCGTTCGGAGGCTGGAAGAAGAGTTCCGTCGGTCCCGGAGCGAAGGCCGGCGGCCCCAACTATGTCGCCCAGTTCGGGCACTGGCTCGATTCGGGAGCGCTTTCGACACAGCGCGCAGAACCGTCGGGCCGAATTCGTGAGCTGGTGGAGCCGTTCGACTCACAATGGCTGTTCGACGCCGTCGCCAGTGACGCCTACTGGTGGCAGTTCGAGTTCGGGGTTGATCACGACAAGTCGGGACTGGTGGTCGAGTCCAACATCTTTCGGTATCGGGCGAGACCCGAAGTCGTGATCCGGGCAGCGGAGGGGGTCGACCCGGTCGCCACGGTACGGGTGCTGGCCGCGGCCATCACCGCCGGAACGCCGGCCCGGGTCTCGAGTGCGGTTCCAATTCCCGACGTCGACGCGGTGGTGGAGAGCGACCCTGCCTTCAGGGCATCGCTGTCGTCTTCTGCGGGTGTCAGGGTGAGGCACATCGGACCCGCACCGGCCGATCTCCACGCCGCCGCCTGGTCGGCCGGCGTCGATCTGATCGACGGGCCGGTCATGCGCAGCGGCCGCCTCGAGATGCTCCCTCATCTCCGTGAGCAGGCGCTCTCCCGAACCCGGCACCGATTCGGCAACGTCGGGGTTGTGACAGGACCGACTGATCCTGACGTCAGAACTTCAGCGGAGCGCACACGCTTCCGATGAAGAATGCACGACGCATTGAGAGGTTCAATCGATGAGGAGAACTCGAGGGCTGGCAGCCACGATGGTCCTCGTCGCGCTCGTCCTCCCCGCCACCGCTGGTGCATCCATCGATATCGACGACCCGAATCTCTTCGGACCGGGTGAAGGCTGGGAACGCCCTGCCGAACTCGAACGGGGTGACTCCGGGCCGTGGGTGATGCGACTCCAGCAGCGGCTCGAAGCCGCCGGCTACCGCCCTGGTCCGATCGACGGCGCGTTCGACAAGGCCACCCTCGGAGCCGTCTATGCCTTCCAGAAGATCCACGATCTGGAACGAGACGGCGTCTTCGGGGCCGACGACTGGGAGGCTCTCGAACGGAACACACCTCTCGATCTTTCCTCCTCGGAAGACGAACCCGACAGGGTCGAGGTCGACCTGGACCGCCAGGTTCTCTACCTCGTCCTCGACAACGAAGTGGAGACAGTCGTGCCGATCTCCTCGGGTAACGGCGAGTTGTATCGCGGGCGGGGGGGGAGCCTCGTTCGTGCCCGAACCCCGGAGGGCAGCTACCGATTCAACCGGCACATCGATGGATGGAGGATCTCCTACCTGGGCAGTCTCTACCGACCCTTCTACTTCCGGGGCGGCTACGCCATCCACGGCTCGGGCAGCGTTCCCCCCTACCCGGCATCGCACGGATGTGTACGCGTCGAGATCGGAGACATGGACTACCTGGTCACACAGCTCGAGATCGGAATGCCCGTCTATGTGTATGGACTGGACGTCGATCGCGCCGACCTCTTCGACCTAGCCGAGGCCTGACGCTGCGAGAGCCGACGGCCGCGTTGTCGTTGGGATACGCTGAGGTCGTCTGAGGATCGGGAGGGAACCATGACGGCGTTTCTCGGTTTCGGGGGTTATGTCCCCGACCGTGTGATGACGAATGACGACTGGGCGAAACTCGTCGACACATCAGACGAGTGGATCGTCCAGCGCACCGGCATCCGCGAGCGCCGAGTGGCAGCCGACCATGAGTCCACCGCCACCCTCGCCCACGAGGCAGCCCTGGTCGCGTTGGCAGACGCAGGAATGACGGCAACGGATCTGGACGAAATCATCCTCGCCACCGACACCCCCGAAGTCCGGACGCCGGATACCGCCAGCTTCCTCCAGCACCTTCTCGGCGCACGCGAGATCCCATCGTTCGATCTCGGGGGTTCGGGTTGCGCCGGATTCGTGCTGGGGCTCGACGTCGCCCGCGCCCGCATCGCATTCGAACCGAAACGGGTCCTCGTGGTCGGTGTCGAACTCATCACGCGGATGATTTCGTGGAAGGAGCGGGAGACCTGCGTCCTCTTCGGCGACGGGGCGGGGGCGGTCGTCCTCGGCCCCGAAGGCGGAGAAGCCGAACTCCTGGCGGTGGTGAGCGGAACCGACGGTGCCATGACCGGGATCCTCACCCTCGACGTCGGCGGCACCAAGCGTCCATTCGATCCTGATGAACCCGATGGCCACGACCACCTGACGATGCACGGCACCGAAGTGTTCAAGCAGGCCGTCCATCGGATGTCAGCCGCCACCTCAGAAGTGCTGGCTCGGATCGGAGCCACCACCGCCGATGTCGACCTCGTGATCCCCCATCAGGCGAACAAGCGGATCATCGACGCAGTCTCTCGCCGTCTCGGCGTCAGCGAAGACAAGGTGTTCGTCAACGTCGACCGCTTCGGCAACACCGGCTCGGCCTCGGTTCCGCTGGCGCTGTGGCAGGCACGGAACGAAGACAGGATCGGGCCAGGTTCACTCGTCGTGCTCACCGCCTTCGGGGCGGGATTCCACTGGTCTGCCGCCGCGATCAGGTTCCACTGACTCAGCCGCGAGCAAAGACCTCCAACCGAACACCGTCGGGACCCCCAGTGGCCCACGGTCCTACGTGTTGAGGATGACGACCGGGCACGGGGCGTTCCGGGCGAGATACTCCACCCGGGGCCCCAGGTGGAGACGGGTGGTTCCCGCCCGCACACTCGTCCCCATCACGAGGAGATCCGCTGCCCCGATCTCGGCCGCCCGCAGGATTCCGTGTTCGACGTCGGAGGCCTGAATGACGTCCGTCGACATCCGTTGGTGGAGTTGGGTGGCGAGCGCCTTCAATTCTGTCGTGATGTCGCTGGCGAAGTCTCTCGTTCCGCTCAGCGTCGGTGTCTGAACATAGATGGCTTCGACCTCGCCCTCCGATCCGGCGATGGCGAACGCGAGTTCCAATGCTTTGCGTGCGCCGGGGCTCCCGTCCATCGGCACCAGGATCTTCGAAGGCGTCCATGAGGACTCGACGGATCCACCGCGGACAACGATCGTCGGGCACGGGGCGAGACGAACGAGATCGTCGAGCATCGGACCGAAGAGAGACACTCCGCCGTCGCTCATCGCCGGAGTCCCGATCATCATCAGGTCATAGTCATGGCCGGCCTCTTCGAGGATCGCGCCTGCGGCGTCAGATGACTGGACCGTGCGGGTCGTCGTGTCCGCATTGTCGAAGACCTCCTTGAGGAGGAGCCCCACATATGCCGTCGCCTCGTCCTTGGAGCCCGCGTCGGTGACCGAGAACAGCGTGGTCGCGGTCCCATTCACCTCAGTGAGCCGCTTGGCGATCAGGGCTTCCATGTTCTGGGTGCCCACAACCTCGGTTCGGGGCCGCACCGGAACCAGCATTCGGCGGATGCCCGTGGTGAACATCTCCTTCGCCATGTCCTCTCTGGCGAGTCGCTCTTCCTCCTCGGCACCGGTCTCGACCCGGGCAAGGCAGAACCTGAGGGCGACGGGAGCGAAGATCGAGGTCACGACGGCCATCACCACGATGATCGAGAACATCTCGACGCTGAGGACACCCAGGGACAGGCCGATCGTGGCGATGATGATCTCGACCGCCCCTCGAGCGTTCAGTCCCGATCCGTATGCCAGGGCCGTCCAGTGTCCCTGTTTCGACACGAGTCGCGCCCCGAGATACGCACCCGTCACTTTGCCGAATGTTGCAACGAGGATCACCGCGACAGTGATGAGCAGAAGACGAGGCTCGAAGATCGCTGCGACGTTCACCTTCAGACCGGCGACCGCGAAGAACACCGGGGCGAACACCGCCAGCGCCATCGCTTCCAACTTGTGCACGACGTCAACCGAGAGTCGGGGGCGACGACCGAACAGGATCCCGATGGCGAAGGCGCCGATCACCGGCTCGAGGTGGAGCGCCTGGGTAAACCCGCCCCAGGCGAACGCCAGCACGATGACGTAGGTCAGCACCATGTCCTTGCCCCGGAAACGGTCCTGGACGAAAGTCAGGCCCTTCTCGACGAGGAAGTTCCCGACCGTCGCTGTCGCGACGACGAATATCACCACGAACCCGACGGTCTCGAGCACCGTCCCGGCGCCGATGGTCTCGGCGCTGGCGAGAGCAGTGACCAGTCCGAGCATCGTCCATCCGGTGATGTCGTCGATCATGGCGCTGGCGAGCATCGTCTGGCCGATGTCGCGCCGCATCAGTCCGAGATCGATGAGCACTTTGGCCAGCACCGGTATGGCCGCGATCGACATCGCGGTCGCGACGAACAACGCGAACACGGTTCGTTGGGACGAGTCGACGAGGAGATCGTCCGGGATCAGGAAACCGAGCGCCAGACCGGCGGCGAAGGTGACACTCAAACCTCCTGCGGATACCCCGAGCGAGACCTTGATACGGCTCTTGATCAGGGCGAGATCTGTCTCGAGGCCGGTCACGATCAACAGGAGCATCACACCGATCAGCGCCACGACTTCGAGCAGGTAGCCCTGGACCTCGTTCTGCGGGATGACCCACTTCCCCACGACCGGGATCAACCCGGAGAGAAGCGAGGGGCCAAGGATCACGCCGGCCAAAATCTCGCCCACAACGGTCGGCTGGCCAAGGCGTTGGGACACCCAGCCGAACGAACGGGCCGCAACCAACAGGACGGCCACCTGGACGACGAGCGCGAGCACGTCGGGATGAGGGGCGGCGCTGAAGGTCTCCACCTGTCTGCTCTCCTTCCTCGGTCGCCTTGGGGGTTAGCTGTCGGGCTCGGGCTGGAAGGTGCCCTACCCGGACCGACGGGATCGGTTACCGGGATTCGCCCCGTGGATCATTTGATCCGATTGGGTTCCCCCACCGGCCATTCAGACCGGTTCGGCGGTTGCGCCGGAACGCTAACAGCGGTTGGTGACGACCTCCGGTCAGATGCGATCGAGTCCGGCCACCATCGACGCCATGAGACCTGCCGCCTCGACTGGGTCCAGGCCCTGATCGTCGAGGGTCTGCCACGTCCGAAAGTCGATCGCATGCCCGACAGCAACGACATGAGCGCGGTCCGACCAGCCCTCGACCAGGGTCTCGTGAGTTTCGACAACAAACGCCTTCATCATCTCTCCGACGAACGCAGGAGTCACGGCGATGTCGCGATAGCTGTTCGAGAGCATCTGCCGATTTTCCTCGTAGTAGCGATACAGATCGACCAGCGCCGTCCGTAGACGAGCGGCCGGGTCGTCGATGGTATGCCACTCGTGGGTTCTCGGCCACGGATGACGCGCCATCCAATGGCTGGTGCAGGCGGCGAAGATCGCCTCCTCGTCTTCGAAGTGGCGATACACTGTTGACCGCTGAACACCTGCGACCTCAGCGATAGCCGACACGGTTGTCTGGGCCGGACCAACCGAACTGTGGAGTTCGACGGCTGCCTCAACGATCCGGCGGCGCGTCTCTTCCATCTCCTGCTGCCGCTTGCGCATCCGATAGGTGCGGGTAGTGCTGTCTTTTCGGGTCGTCATGAAATCCATCATACAGCAGTGTTCGATAAAAGTCTTGACGTGGGAACCCCGGTTGCTGTACGTTACTTTTGACACGACAGCCGTGTGCGGTCAAATATCGGAAAGGATGACCCATGTCTCACAACAACGTCCTCGATCGACCCTCGATTGCGTATCGCCCGTTCGTCACGAACTTCACCCTCCTGGTGGTCGATGGAAACGGAATCGAGGTGGCGAGCGAGCCCGTGACGATCTCGTTCCTCGACGCCCAGCACGGCGTCCACTCCGCCTCAGCGGTCACGGACAGCAACGGCAGGGTCGGAGTAGTCGAGACGCACGAGAACGAACCGCAGTCGGTCGTGATCGACGCCGCAGGCGAGTCGACCGGCCCACTCACCGTCCGACCCGGCGCAATGGTCGTGGTCGAGGTCTGAGCGGAAACACACAAAGAAAGGAAACAGCCAATGAGCTTCTTGAACCTGAGCCTCGCCCACCCGGTGGCGCGAGCAGATGAAACCACCACCGGCCAGTTGGTGGCCATGGGGGCCCGATTCGTGATGGACGGCGGCGACGCCGATGGGCGATTCGGGTTGATCGAACACCCGATCGTTCCGCGCGGGCTCGCTGCGCCGATGCACCTCCACACCCGAGAGGACGAGTACTCGTTCATCCTCGAAGGTCGCTGGGGCTTCCAGCTGGGTGACGAGGTCGTATACGGGGAGCCCGGCGACCTGGTGCTCAAGCCCCGCAACGTATGGCATTCGTTCTGGAATGCCTCCGACCAGCCGGCGCGGCTGCTGGAGATCATCTCCCCGTCGGGATTCGAGCACTACTTCGTGGAGTTGTCAGAACTCTTCCGCACACACGGCCCGGATCGCCCCGACCTGTTCGTCGAGCTCAACGCCCGATACGGACTGGAGATGGACTTCGAATCCATCGAAGGTCTCGTTGCGGCTCACGGACTGGTAGCGAGCGCCGCCGAGGTCACCGCGCCGCACTGACCGAATCGCGGATCCCGGGCTTCTCCGGAAATCCCGCGACCCCCGTCAGCTGACCGCGGGCTTTCCGAGCAGACGAGCGACGATCGGCCCCATCGTGGCCATCACGAGGATGTAGCCGGCGGCGATCGGTCCAAGGCCTTCCGCCACACCCGCTGAGACACCAAGCCCTGCAATCACGATCGAGAACTCCCCCCTGGCGATCAAAGCCGCACCTGTTCGGCGACGACCCCTCGAGCCGATTCCGGCGGCTTTGGCCGCCCACCATCCGCTGGCGAACTTCGTGGCGCCGGTCACGAGCGCGAGCGCGATGACAACCAAGGCCACAGATGGCAATTGGCGCGGGTCGATCGAAAGTCCGAAAAACACGAAAAAGACGGCTGCGAAGAGGTCCCGCAGCGGAGTCAGGAGTCCCTTCGCGTGGTGGGCAGCCTCTCCCGACACGCCGATGCCCACCAGAAACGCGCCGACGGCGGCCGACACATGGATCTGCTCGGCCGCACCGGCCACCAGCAGGGTGATCCCGAGCACGGTGAGGAGGTTGACCTCATCCGAGGACGACAACGCCATCCGGGACAGACGATCACCGTGGCGCGAGGCGACGATGATGATCACGACGACTGCGGTGAGCGCCGCCAGTATCGAACCCGTGGCCGACAGGATCGTGCCGCCGACTGCGACCGCCCCGAGCACAGGAAGCAGCACGGCCATCGCGAGGTCCTCGAAGACGAGAATCGACAACACGACCGGAGTCTCCCGGTTGGCGGTCCACCCGAGATCGCCGAGGAGCTTGGCGACAACCCCGGACGACGAGATATAGGTCACGCCTCCGAGGTAGAGCGAGCCGAGCGGACCGAATCCGAGCAGCAGGCCGGCGACGTATCCCGGCGTGAAGTTCAAGAACAGATCGACGAAGCCGGCCCGAGCGCTCGTCTTCATGCCGGCGACGAGCTCGTCGGCGGAGTACTCGAGCCCCAGCATCACCAGCAGCAGGATCACGCCGAACTCTGCGCCGGTGTCGATGAACTCCTCGGATGTGACGAGCGGAACGAGGCCGCCATTGCCGAACACGAGGCCACCGAGAAGGTAGAACGGGATCGGCGAGAGCCCGTACCGCACCGCAACCCGGGCCATCACCCCCAACAGGAGGACGACGGCGCCGAGCTCCAAGAACAGGAGCGCCGTTTGACTCACGTCAACCGGCGGTGAGGATCTCGGTCACGGCCTCGATCCCCTTCGGAGTGCCGACCACCACGAGAGTGTCCTCGGCTTCGACGTGGAACTCCGGACCGGGAGCGGGGAATGGCGTCGTGTCGCGAATGACCGCCACGACGGAAACACCGGTTCGGGTTCGGATTCGGGCCTCACCGATCGTCCGACCGACATACGGGGTTCCGGCATCAACCGTCAGCCAATCGATGGCCAGGCCCTCGATGGACTGCTGCAATCCGACGAGCTTCTCGACCACCGTCGCCACACCCATCATCTCCCCGAGAGTGTGGGCTTCGTCGTCGGAGAGATCGAGTGTCATCGCTACGGAGTCGGGTTCGTCTGCCGTGCAGACTAACACCTCGCGCCTGCCGCCCCGGTGATGAACGACGCCGACACGTTCGCCATCCTCCGTCAGGAACTCGTAACGAACCCCGACTCCAGGCAGTTGGGTCTCCTCGATCTTCACCATCGAACTTCTCCTCGTCCGAACAACCGGACCATCCTTGCACACTGCCCCGGATCGTCGGAGTCCGACGGTGGCGGCAATACTGCTGCCGATGTGGGACGTCATCGTCGGAGGCCTCGTTGCGGGATACGCCATCGCGATTCCGGTGGGTGCCATCGCAGTTCTGATCGTCAACACCGCAATGCGGTGCGGGTTCGGGTGCGGAGCAAGCGCGGGGGCGGGGGCGGCGACGGCAGACCTCATTTACGCGCTGGTGGCTGCCACGGCCGGTACCGCCGCAGCCAGGGTCTTGGCGCCGTGGGAGAACCAGATCCGGCTGGTGTCGGGTCTCGTCCTGCTGGGCCTTGCTGCCAACGGTCTGATCGCGCTCCGCAAGAAGCCCGACGTCGCAGGCGAGGCTTTCACGGTGAGGAGAGGCGAGCTGGCGCTCACATATGGACGATTCCTCGGGCTGACCGTGATCAACCCGATGACCGTTGTCTACTTCGGAACCGTCGTACTGGGCGCAGGGGTGGGCCGCGCTCTCAGCTTCGCCGAGGCCGGGCTCTTCGCGGTCGCTGCATTCGCCGCCTCGTTGTCGTGGCAAACCCTCCTGGCCGGCATCGGCGCATTGGCCCGCAAGGGGTTATCCCCGACATTCCGAACCGCCACGACGATCGTCGGGAATCTCTTCATCGTCGCAGTCGCCCTACGAATCATGGTCTGACCGCCTGCCCCGGTCCTGACCCCGCCCCACCGGTAGGCTCGACGGAGGATGACCGATCTCACCGCACATTCGGCCGACATCGAGAGCCGGCACCAACTCGAAGCCCTCCACC
>JBBDWN010000122.1:0-10230 GCA_040902855.1 Acidimicrobiia bacterium
CAACTCGTGTGAGGGAAAGGCAGCGGACCGGCCCGCCAGCTGGACAGTCCAGGGACGGGGCCTCGTATCCAGGCTCCTATCAGGTCACATGCCAGCGGCCAGCCGCCACCAACGCGGGGTCCCGGGGACACTGGAGACAGATCCCAACAAAGGCACCATGGCCAGGGGAGACAAGGGTCATCCAGCACCCGGGGGAACCCACACCCCCATTATCCCTGGGGACAGGCCGGGCTTGCGAGGCCGAGGGGGGCCGTCCGCGCAGCCGCCGAACCCGTCCGCCAGCTGAGCGCGCGAGGTGATCCACAAGCTCACAGAGCTGACCGCCCCCCTCGCCCGGCCCAAAGCGGCCGTGCGGTCCCCCCAAACGGCCTGCGGCCGAGGGGGGACAGATCACTCGCTGCGCTCGCTGTCAGAGGTCGAAGGCGCGGACCAGGAACTGGGCCATTTCGCCTCGAGTGAGGGCGCCCCACGGGCAGTAGGCGCCGCCTCCGCAGCCGGTGGAGATGCCAGCTTGGGCGATGGCGTTGATCGAGGATTCGTGGGCCGACCCGTTGTCGTCCCAGAAGTAGTCCCGGCTCGCCTTGGGGAGTCCGAGAGCCCGGACGAGGAACGTTGCGATCTCGCCTCGAGAGACCAACGAGGCTGGGCAGTATCGACCCTCGCCGCATCCTGTCGAGATCGAGGCGTACGCCAGGGCGTTGATCGACGACTGGTGCCCGGAGAGTGCATCGTCCCAGAAGAAGTCGATCGAAGGCGCTCGAAGGTCGAGGGCTCGGGTCAGGAAGGTCGCCACTTCCGCCCGGGAGACGTAGCCGAAGGGACAGAAGCGTTCCGTGGAACAGCCTGACGTGATGCCTGCGGCGGCGATGGTGATGATGTCCTGTTCGTAGGAGAGTCCGTCGTCATCGCGGAAGGGGGGCGTGAAGGTCGTCTGATGAGTGCTCGTGACCTTCGACTGCATGAAGACTTCGGCAACCCAGATGGTCGAGCCTTCGATCACGACCCCCACCCCGACGTGGGTGTAGACCGGGTCGAGCACGTTGGCGCGGTGGCTCAGCGAGTTCATGAAGGCGACGTGGAGTCCGCTGACGGTGCCGCCGTATCCGACATTCTCCCCGAGTTTGATCCATCCGGTCGTGACGGATGCGAGATCCGGGTTGTGGAAGAGGCGTCCGGCGTCGCGGATGGCACCGGCCTGATGGCGTGCACCGGCGACGAGGTCCGAGTTGATGGCAAGCGCCGAGAGGCCCCGACTGGTCCGTTCCCGGTTTATCAGAGCGACGAACTCGTTCTCGGTGGTCACGGGGTCGGTGGCCGCGGCCGACGCCAACGGCATCAACGTCGCCAACATCAGCGCGGTAAGCGCAACCGCTGTCATTCGAGACCCTGCACCCATATGGTGATTCTGTCGGCGCGCTCCTGGACGACCTTGACCATTTTTTCTGCACATGAATGAACTAGTCACCGCGCTCAGGGGGATTGGGGAAGGGAAGCTGGGGAACCTGAGTCCAGCGTGGGCGGTCGCACCGTCGGCTCAGGGCCGAAGTCCGGTCGGAGCGGCTCTGCCTCGGCGATGCGTGCCAGCAGCTCTTCGATCCCTCGTTCGAGCTGCGGATCCCGCCCGGCAGCATGATCCTGCGGCGTGGTGACCACCTCGATGTCCGGGTCGGTCCCGTAGTTCTCGACGGAGTAGCCCACGTCCGAAAACCACGTCCCAAACTGCGGCTGCGTCGTGACAGTGCCGTCGACCAGTGACTGCTGCGGCCAGATTCCGACCACTCCCCCCCATGTCCTCGTTCCGATAAGCGGCCCAAGGCCGTGGAGTTTGAAGGTGTGGCTGAAGATGTCGCCGTCCGAACCTGCCAGCTCGTTGGTGAGACACACCATCGGACCAGTCGGCGACTCGTAGGGAAAGCCGGTGGCGTCGCTCCACCGCGTCACCCGGAACCCGAGCCGACGCCGCAGGAGACGTTGGAGCAGAAGTTGGCTGACGTTGCCGCCGCGGTTGAAGCGCACATCGATGATCAGGCCGTCCCGCTCGACTTCCGCCAGCCACCCCCGATTGAACTCGCTGTACCCCCAGCCCATCATGTCCGGGATGTGCAGGTACCCGGCGCGTCCATCCGTCGCCTCGTGCACGGCTCTTCGGTTCGACTCCACCCAATCCCGATAGCGGAGAAGGGTCTCGTCTCCCAACGTCTTGACGACCACCGAACGAGGACGGCTGCGGCCGCGTGCCAGCGTCACAGGCACCGAGAGCCCGCCGTGGTCGACGAGAGCCTCGCCAACGTCGGTGTCGCGATCAAGCACGTGACCATTCACTTCCAGCAACCGGTCACCCGGTTTGGCCTCCACACCCGGCGCCGAAAGCGGCGAGGCCGCTGCCCCGTCCCACGAGTCCCCAATCGGCACCTTGGTGATGCGCCATGCTCCTCGGCTCCACGCGACGTCGACGCCCAGCCGCCCCAGCGTCACCTTGGGCTCCGGGCGATACGTCCCGCCCATCTCGTACGCGTGACTCGTGCCCAGCTCACCCTGCATCTCCCAAAGCAGATCGGAGAACTCAGCCCGCGAGCCGACGCGGTCGACGAGCGTCGCGTACCGGTCGTGCACAGCCATCCAGTCGACGCCCCCCATCGACTCGAACCAGTACAGGTCCCGCTGGAGTCGCCAGGCCTCCGAATACATCTGGCGCCATTCCTCAGTGCGGTGCACCTCGACTCGCACCCGCTCCAGGTCCACCCATCCCGACTCGCGTCCGGAGCCGTCCTTGGCCGACTTGTCGTCCTTCCACCCGACACCCACCACACGAAGACGCTTTTCGACCCGGATGGCGACGACCTTTCCATCAGCCGAGAGCGTCACGCCGCTCACACCCTCTGCAACCTGATCCGCCTTGTCGGCTCCGAAGTCCCACGCCATCAAGGTCCCCTTCGGCGGCTCCTTCGGCCCCCAGGACACCGGGCGCGAGCCCACGATCGGCTGCACGACGAAGAACAGCCTTCCTGTTCCATAGGCGAGATGGCTCAACCGGCCCGGCGGCACCGGGACGACCTGAGCTCGATCCATGAGGCCCTCGAGAGCGACGTCGACAGAGTCAGAGGCGGCCTTGTCGCCGTTGCCCGAACCTCCAGGCGCTTTGGGCAGGCGATTCTCAGTGGCGAAGGGCGAAAAGCCACCCGACTCCAACGGAATGACCATCGGCACGACTGCCCGCGTGAACCCGTGGTCGTGGAAGTGACCGTCTGGTACCGGATCGAAGACCCTCCCCGACAGAAACGCCAGGAACCGGCCCGTGGGGTCGAACCGGGGCGACACGTCGCGGAAGCGGGGCTCGCCGAGCGGATGGAGACGGCGGTTCGACGTGTCGTAGAGGTGGATCGTCGACGTCATGCGTGTGACTGCGGCGGAGAACGCCAGCCAGCGACCGTCCGGACTCCACGCAGTTCCGGCGATCCAGGAGTGAGGGCTGCGGTGGACGACGTTGAGCGACTTGCGGGTGAGGTCGACGAGCAGCACCTCATGACGATGATTCGTGAGCGCCACTCGCGACGCGCCCTTCGGTGCCGCGTCGATGGACCGAATCCGTCCGAAGTCCCGCTCGATCAGCACCCGATCCCCGGACCCGTCGGCGTGTTCGACGACGAGGGACTCCTCCCCCGTTTCGTCGGTCACCGAGACGACTCGCTCACCGTCCGGCAGCCACGTGGTCAGCCGCCGACGGTGCCGAGAGACCTCGCCGTGGCGCCGGGGCGCACCCTCCCAAAGCGGCATCGTGAAGGCCCCGCCCCTGGCGTTGAGCGCCAAGGAATGACCTGCCGGATGGAGGTCGACCGACTCCAGAAACGTCCCTGGTGTCACGAACTGACGGTTGAGTTGCGGTCGCGACGACGGGATCCGGACGTCGAGAGCGTCGACCTCTCCGGTCGACGTGTCCAACACGAACAGGTCTGCGCCGGCTTGATACACGATCCGGCGCCGATCCGAATCCGGAAACCGAACGTAGAAGTCACGATGGTCGGTGTGCCGCGTGAGACCGCGACCGGTCGGAGTCACCGAGTAGAGATTCCCGACGCCCTCATGGTCGGACACGAACCAGATGCGGCGACCGATCCACATGGGCGAGGCCAGGTTGCCGCTCAATTCGATCAGCGTCTCGAACTCACCCGATCCATGCCGGTCGACCCAAAGCGTGCCCGCTCGACCACCCCGATAGCGTTTCCAGCGGGCGGGATCGAGACCGTGTCGACTGATGACCACGCCCTTACCGTCCGGTGCGTGATCCATCGCCACAGCCGGTCCGAGGCCGACCGGTTCCGCCACACCTCCGGCAGCGGGAACGGTCCAGAGGTGATGCCATCCGACGAATGGCTGTCGATGATCGCTGGCGGCCACGACCCTCCCGCCGTCCGGCATCCAGCCGACGACGTTGGTGTTCGCCCCGAAGAAACTGAGACGACGGCTTGCGCCGCCCTCCGCCGACATGACGAAGACCTCGCCTTGTCCTTCATCGCGACTGGTGAACGCCAACCAGGCTCCGTCCGGCGAGATCCGGGGAAACGTCTGCATGCCAGGGTTGGCGGTCAATCGCCTTGCGGTGCCTCCGGACCTGTCGACTGCCCACAGATCGTCTTCGGAGACGAACACGATCGTGTTGTCGTGGATGGTCGGATGGCGGTAGTACCCGCGTTGTCCCACGTCAGCTCCCTCGCACGAGAAGAGGCGACGTTACCGGCCTCAGGTCAGCGCCAGTGAGACGCAACTCCGTGGTACACGTCCCTCAGTCGAGGACGAGACCCCCGACGAGCCATCCGTCAGCGTCGACGACGGGAATGGGATCGGGGGAGAACTCTTTCCACAAGTCACCGACGTCGTCGACTGCGTCGATCACGTTCACCGAACGCGGGTCTTCCATGAGGTCGGACACGGGAACCCCGGGATCCGCCAGTTCGAGAACATCGCGGCGCACCACGCCCACGAGCATTCCGGCGTCGGCAACGGCCATCCGACTCTCACGATGGACACGGAGCAGTTCGACCGCGTCGAGCAGTGGGGAGACATAGACCGGATCACCCATGTGCTGGAAGACTCGCCTGGGAGCGGATCTCACGACGATCGCACCGGCCGGTGCCGCCTGAATCAGCTTGGCTCCCTGGCCGAAGAAGGTTCGCTGCAGCCAACCGCCACCGGGAGCGCCGAGAACCAGGGTCGCATCGTCGGGAAGCTGCGCGGTGAGCGACGCCGCATCTTCGGCCTCCACCAGCCGATATTCGATATCCGGAACCTGGGAGTACAGATCCTGGATCAACCGCACCGCCGATGACTGGCTTTCTTCGTCGCGATAGGCGCACACCATCGAGGCGGGGAGCCCGGTGACCCGAGCGATCCGGGCGGCGACCGCCGCCGCCAGAGGCGAATGGGGGCCACCGGAGACGGCTGCCACGATCGAGCCGGACTTGGACAGATCGACCCCGTCGGGGATCACCTGAGCCACGAGTTCGAAGCTCGACGAGAGACGACGCGAGACGACCGCTTCGGCTCTCGTCTTCACGCAGGCATCGAGCAGGTCCCCCTCGGCACGAACGGCACCCACCGGCGACAGGACGTCAGCCAACTCTGCACAGCCTTCGCCTCGCGTCCACAACGTGGGCGCATCAGAGGAGAACAGTTGGCGCGACACAGCATGACCGTATCAGAGCGCCTCGTTTGCGCGGCAGAGCATCCGCTCGCATTCGTTAGGGTCTTGTCCCGATGCATATTGGAATACTCGTCGCGGACGGCCCGAACGAACGTCGCGTGGCACTCGTCCCCGACGTCGTCAAGAAGCTCGTGGAGGATGGCCATCGAATCAGCGTCAGTCCTTCGGCGGGCGAGGGAGCCGGATTCACCGACGCCGACTATGCGGCGGCCGGAGCCGATCTCGCCGTCCCAGTTGACGCCGACATCGTCGCAGTCGTAGACCTGCCTCTGTCAGGCACCGTTCCCGGGAAGTCGCTGCTGGGCATGCTTCGCCCTTTCGACGACCCAGACGCCATGCGGGCTCTCGCCTCGACCGGGGTGACGGCGTGGGCGTTCGAAGCCGTGCCTCGCACCACCCGTGCTCAGACGATCGACGCCCTCTCATCCCAGGCGACCGTCGCCGGGTACCAGGCCGTTCTCGAGGGTGCTGCCGCATCGGATCGGTTCTTCCCGATGTTGACGACCGCTGCCGGAACGATCAGACCGGCGGCGGTACTCGTCCTCGGGGCGGGTGTCGCCGGGTTGCAGGCCATCGCCACCGCCCGCCGTCTGGGAGCGGTGGTCTCCGCCTTCGATGTGCGTGCGGCGGCCGCCGAGCAGGTCGAGAGTCTCGGTGCGAAGTTCGTGACCCTCGAAGTACCCGCCCAGGACGCCGCCGACTCCGGCGGCTACGCCCGTGAAGTCGCCGACGACGAGCAACGCCGCATCCTCGACGGTCTGGCACCACTCGTGGCCCGCAGCGATGTGGTCATCTCCACCGCCGCCATTCCGGGCCGGCCCGCTCCCCTCCTCATCGAACGATCCACGGTCGAAGCGATGCGTCCGGGCGCGGTGATCGTGGACCTGGCCGCCGCCACCGGGGGGAACTGTGAACTGACCGTGAGCGGAGAGACCATCGAGCATGCAGGAGTCACGATCATCGGTGCCACCGACTTGATGGCTCGCGTCCCGGCCGACGCCAGCCGGATGTATTCGCGGAACGTCGCCGCGTTCCTGGCACTGATCAGCGGCGAAGCCGGAGCATTCACTCCCGATGTGGACGACGACATCGTCAGAGATTCCATGATCTGCCGAGCCGGCGCCGTCGTTCATCCCCGACTGCTGGAGACCTGATGGAAGCGCTTCTCATCCCGATCACCGTCTTCGTCCTCGCAGCCTTCGTCGGTTTCGAGGTCATCACGAAGGTCCCACCCACTCTGCACACGCCCCTCATGTCCGGTTCGAACGCGATCTCAGGAATCACGATCATCGGCGCCATCGTGGCGACAGGCGTGTCGGACACGAGGGTCGCCACCGTGCTCGGCTTCCTCGCCGTCGTCTTCGCCACCATCAACGTCGTCGGTGGCTTCCTCGTCACCGACCGGATGCTGGAGATGTTCAAGCGGGGCGATCGCACGTGAACGTCACCTTGCAGGGATTCCTCTATCTGGTCGCGGCCGTCCTGTTCATCGTCGGTCTCAAGCGACTCACGTCACCCGCCACGGCCCGGAAGGGAAACAGGCTGGCGTCGTTCGGCATGCTCCTGGCAATCGTCGTCACACTGCTCGATGCCCAGATCATCGGGTACGGAGTCGTGTTCGCCGGCCTGATGGTCGGGGGCGGCGTCGGCGCCTACCTGGCCCGTTCGGTGGAAATGACGGCAATGCCCCAACTGGTGGCGGCGTTCAACGGCTTCGGTGGAGGCGCGTCCGCCCTGGTCGCTCTCTCCGCCCTCGCCACCGAGCCGGACTCCGACGTTCGCACTCTCGTCACGATCGGTATCTCCGTGCTGATCGGGGCCGTCACCTTCTCCGGAAGTTTCGTGGCCTTCGGCAAGCTCCAAGGGATTGTGGGTGGCCAGTCCATCACATTCCCCGGCCAGATCGTCGGCGACTGGCTCCTGGCGCTCGCCGCGCTGGCCGCCGTCGCGCTGCTCGCCACCGACGGGTCGATGACATGGGCGTGGGGGTTGGCGATCGTGGCACTCGTCCTCGGCGTGACCCGCACGCTTCCGATCGGCGGCGCGGACATGCCGGTCGTGATCAGCTTCCTCAACTCGGCGTCTGGTCTGGCGGCGTCCGCGGCCGGTTTCGTCATCGAGTCGAACGCCCTCATCATCTCCGGGGCACTGGTCGGTGCCGCCGGGCTCATCCTGACCAACATCATGGTCAAGGCGATGAACCGCACCCTCGGCAACGTCCTGTTCTCGGTGTTCGGCGCCGGGGGGAGTGCGGTCGCCGACGACGGGACGGAAAAATTCACCCGGACAGCGTCTGCAGACGACGTGGCGGTGACGATGGCCTACGCAGAGCGCGTGATCGTCGTGCCCGGATACGGTCTCGCCGTCGCTCAGGCCCAGCACGCGATGCGCGAGCTGGCGAGCCTGCTCGAGGCGCGTGGGGTGGAGGTCCGCTACGCCATCCACCCGGTGGCCGGACGGATGCCCGGCCACATGAACGTGCTGCTCGCCGAGGCCGACGTCGACTACGACCTGCTCTTCGACCTCGAGGACATCAACGGCGACTTCCCCCGAACCGACGTGGCCCTCGTGGTCGGCGCCAACGACGTGGTGAATCCGTCGGCGCGTGAGGACTCGACGAGTCCCATCTTCGGGATGCCGATCCTCGACGTGGACAAGGCCACCAATGTGATCGTCATCAAGCGGAGCCTCTCCCCCGGCTTCGCCGGCATCGACAACCCACTCTTCTACAACGACAACACCCTGATGTTCTTCGCCGACGCCAAGAAGGGCCTCGGCGACATCATCTCCGCCGTCAAAACCCTCTAACCCCCCACCCCAAAACCAAACCCAGGGTTCCTGACCACCTATATGGTGGTTTTCGCGCACGAGTTCGGGCTGGAGCGGAGTTATCGGCTCCGGGTCGCGTGCCTGATCGAGCCACCTTGGGAGCAAGATGGAATTCCGAGATGTCGTCCGCCGACGACGGATGGTCCGCAACTACCTTTCCGACCGGGTCGACGAAGACGCGATCGAACGCATCATCGAGGCCGGCGTACGCTCGCCGAGCGCCGGATTCACCCAAGGGCAATCGTTCGTCATCGTCACCGATCCCGAACGCCGAGCCCGCATCGCCGGCCTCGCCGCCGAGAACGAATACGTCGAACGCGGCTTCGACCCTTGGATCTCGCGGGCACCAGTCCATATCGTCGTGTGCGTATCGGAGGCCGCCTACCACCGGCGCTACCAGGAATCCGACAAGACCGACGAAGAAGGCCGCGAGATCGAATGGCCCGTCCCGTACTGGTGGGTCGACGCCGGAGCATCGATGATGTCGATACTGCTGGCGACCGTCGACGAGGGCCTCGCCGCAGGCTTCCTGGGCGTTCAGTCGATCGACGGTCTCGCCGAGTACCTCGCGCTCCCCAACGAGGTGATGCCCATCGGTGTCGTCACCATCGGCCATCCGGCTCCCGATCGGCGATCGTCGTCTCTGGCACGTGGCCGACGCCCGGGCGCTGTCCACTGGGAGTATTGGTCGGAGAGCTGATTCAGCCGAACGCTTGCCACAACGCCAGAACCACTCCACCCGCCGCCGTGAGAAAGATGCCGTTGCGGACCACTCGAACGACCTGCTCCCGTTCATCCGACATCGGAGCAATCGGTGGTGGCGGGTCCACCCCGAGAACGTCGGCTGCTTCAGGCATGTCTGCCTCTTGGGTGAGCACTTTGACGCCCCGGATGAAGTCCCATTGCGGTTCGAAACCATTGGCCGAGTCGGTCTGTATCCAGGCGGCTATCCCGTTCGACGCCAGCTTGGCGACCGCAACGTCGGCCTCCATCCGGGAGGAAAAAGTCGTGAGCACCATGGCGGCCATCCCGGAAAGATAGAGCGATCGGAGTGAAAGTTCCGAAAGCGTGTAACACACGTCCCAGAGAACGGACCTTTCTCGTGACATGACAAAGCCATTCGACGACCTTCGCCGCTACGCCGACGATCTCGCCTCCGAGGTTTCGCCTTTCGCTGCGCAACGGGCAGTGCGCTCTGCCATGTCTCCCCACGTCAGCCGACCCCGCAAGGTGGTTGTCGCCCTCGTCGCGACGGGACTTCTCGGGATCTCGAATGTCGGCCTGGCTGCCTCTGCCGACTCTGCGGTGCCTGGTGACGTCCTCTACGGAGTTGACCAGGCCTACGAGCAAGTTGTCGACCTCGCCGGCTTCGGTGGCCCGCGGGTTGCCGAGCGACTCCAAGAGACGAGCGTTCTGGTCGAACGGGGGGAACTGGGCGTGGCCCTCGATCTCGTGCAGAAAACACTCGGCAAGGTGCTGGAATCGGACGATCCGAAAGCCGAATTCGACACACTTGTCTCTGAAACTGCAGGTATGCCGGACGTTGTCGCCAGCGTGGTTCTCGAGGGGCTGGTCGGCATCGCCCGTTCGATCAGCACTGATGACGAGGCTGACGGCCAAGCCGTTGCAGAGTTCGCCAAGACGCTTAGCGACGAACTCTCCAATCGTCCCGACGACGCCGGGCCGCCCGAAGGCGGAGAAGG
>JBBDWN010000122.1:10330-17533 GCA_040902855.1 Acidimicrobiia bacterium
GCGACGAACTCTCCAATCGTCCCGACGACGCCGGGCCGCCCGAAGGCGGAGAAGGCACACCTGGTCAGCCAGACGACCGCGGCAACGACGGCAACCAGCCGTAAGCTGGAGGTCATGACGGGGGAATCCGGCAGCCAAACGGGCTCGTCGGGATGGCCTCCGTCCCGCCAGCACATCGATGACGCCCGTCACGGTGACAACGACGCCCTCGGATCCATCCTCGTCAAGGGCTATCCCCGCCTCGTCGCCTTCTACCGCGGCATGGGGCTTTCCCACGCAGACTCCCAAGAACTCGCGTCGGCGGCGGTGGAAGGAATGATCAAGAGCATCCGACGGCTTCGCGAGCCCGATGCCTTCGAAGGATGGTTCTGGACGATCGCCCGCAACCGTCTCCGCTCGCGCCTCCGCCGAAAGGGTCGAGTCGAGCGGGAACTCGAGTACGGACCGGTGGACGATCCGGAGTCGATCGTCATGGCACGGCAAGACCATGTGACGATCCGCGTCGCGCTGGAACGACTGCCGAGACGAGACCGTGAGATCCTGTGGCTCCGCGAAGTCGAACAACTGTCCCACGAGGAGATCGCCACACGCCTGACGATGCGACCGGGAGCAGTTCGGGTGGCCGCTCTCCGTGCCCGCCGCCGCCTCGTAGAGTCCTACGAGGCTGAAACCGAGACGTCGACGATCGAACCGTGATCATCTCTTCACTGCAGAACGACAGGGTCAAGGATCTCGTGCGGCTCCGCGACCGCCGCCATCGCGACCGGACCGGACAGTTCCTGGTCGAGGGATTTCGGGAAATCTCCCGGGCCGTCGAGGCCGGTCTTCGCATCGAGTCGCTCTTCCTGTGCCCCGGGCTGTTTCTCGGCCCCAACGAGGGCGAGCTGATCGAACGGGTGGAGGCGGTCGGGACGGAGATCGTCGAGCTGGCCGAAGCGCCGTTCCGCAAGGTGTCATATCGGGACCGACCGGAGGGCCTTCTGGCCGTTGTACCCCAATTCGACACCGCCTTGGCTCGCCTCCCGGTTGGTGCAATGCCGTTGCTGCTGGTGGCCGAGTCGATCGAGAAGCCGGGGAATCTCGGGACGATGCTGCGGACCGCCGACGCCGTCGGCACCGACGCCGTGATCGTCGCCGACGCCACCACCGACCCCTTCAACCCCAACGTCGTCCGAGCGTCGACCGGAACGCTGTTCACGGTGCCGCTGGCAGTCGCTTCGACCGAGGACACGATCGAATGGCTCCGGGCGAACCACGTGTCGATCGTTGCGACCACCCCGGACACCAGCACCGAGGTCTGGAGCGCGGACCTGACCGGTGCGGTAGCCGTGGTCATCGGAGCCGAGCAGTACGGACTGTCCGATGCCTGGATGGATGCGGCCGATGTCCGAATCCGAATACCGATGGCGGGCATGGCGGATTCTCTCAACGCGGCAATGGCAGCCGGGGTTGTGTTGTTCGAGGCAGTGAGGCAACGCCGCTAGCTGAGGGAGAACTCCTCGATCCCGTCGGAGCGATTACACCACCGGCACGTCACGGATTCCACTGAACGCTCAAGAGTCTCGTCTTCTTCGATCTCCAACTCTCCGCCGAGCGTGTAATGGTGGAAGCGGCGACTCCGCACCGTCTCGACGATGTCGAAGCGGGTCTTGTTCCCGCAGTGGGGGCAGCGATATGGCACGGCCGGGATCGTAACCCCCGGAGGTCGGACCCCAGATCGTTGACATCGAACATCTGTTCGGTCTACGGTCTCGCGCTCACGGTGGGACGACCGGGGAGGACGGCAGCCATGGCACTCGCTCCTGCGCAGAGGAGTTTCGACGACCTTGGCACGCCCCTACGCGAGGTCACGTTCTGCGTCCTCGACCTGGAGACCACTGGCGGTTCGACCGCCGACTGCTTCATCACAGAGATCGGGGCCGTGAAGGTGAGAGGTGGCGAGGTGCTGGGCACGTTCCAGACGCTGGTGGACCCTGGCGCCGCCATTCCCGCATCCATCGTGCTGCTCACCGGGATCAGCCAGTCGATGGTCATCGACGCGCCTCGCATCGAGGAAGTCCTGCCCACGTTCGCCGAATTCGTCGACTCGTCGGTCATCGTCGGACACAACGTGCGCTTCGATCTCGGATTCCTCGATAGAGCAGCCGACCGACTCGGCTACCGCAGATTCTCCGAGAACCGCTGGGTGGACACCGTGGCCCTCGCCAAGCGACTCGTCCGCAGTGAAGTGCGGAACCTCCGGCTCGCCACACTCGCCGCCCACTTCCGCTCCCCTACGCCGCCGATCCACCGGGCGCTCGACGACGCCACGGCCACGATGCACGTCCTCCACTCGCTGCTGGAACGGGCCGGGACAATCGGCGTCACCGCCCTCGAAGACCTGTTGACCCTGCCGAACGCGAAAGGCGCCCCGGAATACCGCAAGATCCACCTCGCCCGCGACTTGCCACGTCGGCCCGGCGTCTATCTGTTCCGAGACCGTACGGGGGATGTCATCTACGTCGGCAAGGCCCGCAACCTCCGCACCCGGGTCTCCGCCTACTTCTACGGCGACCCGAGACGCTCGATCGCGCCGATGCTCAAAGAACTCGCCGAGGTCGACCATCGGGTCTGCGCCGGGGACCTCGAGGCGGCAATCACTGAGCTGCGACTCATCCACGCTCACCGTCCGCGTCACAACCGACGGTCGAAGCCGCCCAAAGCGAGCCACTGGCTGACGCTCACCGCAGACGCCCATCCGCGCCTGTCGATCACCCGCACGATCCACCCGAACGCGCCGCTCACACTCGGGCCGTTCCGACGACGGGCAACCGCGGAGCTCGTGATGAACGGAATCTGGGATGCCGTGCCCGTTCGAAG
Organism: Acidimicrobiia bacterium; assembly: GCA_040902855.1. Taxonomy (GTDB): domain Bacteria; phylum Actinomycetota; class Acidimicrobiia; order Spongiisociales; family ZC4RG35; genus DATHWB01. The sequence goes on from JBBDWN010000122.1 coordinate 13,190, forward strand.
GTGCACCGGCCGACCGGGTTCCAAGAGCGGCCCGTGCGCGCCCGCCCAGATGGGCGTCGCTTTCTGCCCCTGCGACGGCACGCTGTCGCCCGCCGAATACCGACCGACCATCGAACGTCTTATCCACGCCGTCGACTTCGCGCCAGACATACTTCTCGACCCGCTGACAGAACGTGTCGCATCATTCGCCACCGACCAACGCTTCGAGGAGGCAGCCTGGGCACGTGACCGCCACCGAGCGGTGGTTCGTGCGCTGGAACGCCGCCGAATCTGGGGGTCGCTTCAGGCTGCCGGGCGGATCGAAGTCGAGTCGAACGGCGAGACGGCTGTGATCGATGCAGGACGCTTCGTCACGGCCTGGACGGGTAGCGAGACGCCACTCACGGCTCCACCCGTCGACGACGTGCCCTGCGACGTGGCACCTTCGATCCTCGCCCAGGAGGAGGCAGACCTCATATGGAAGTGGGTGACGTCCGCCGACGCGCATCTCGCCGACGTGTCGGGAGAACTCTCCCTCCCCAGACGACCGGTCCAGAGTCTCGATCGACTCGACGACAGCGTCGTCAGCCTCAGCCCTTTGGCAGCCCCAGCATCATCTCGCCGATGATGTTGCGCTGGATCTGGCTGGTCCCGGCATAGATCGTTCCTGCCCGAGCGTTGAGGAACACCGACTGCCACGATGCAGTCGAGTTTGGGGCGCCCCAGTCGTCCGTACGGAAAGCCGAGGAGGGTCGTCTGCCCTCGGCGATGAGGCCTTCGGGTCCGAGAATGTCCATCGCCAGCTCGGTGAGAAGCGTGTGGTGTTCGGACCACCACACCTTGGTGACCGCGGCGTCCGGACCGGGCTTGTGCCCCTTGGCGAACTTCGTCAGCTGCGAGTACCCCATGAAGCGCATGATCTCGACGCGCTCGTGCGCCTTCACGAGGCGTTGGCGGATCAGCGGATCGTCGATGGCGCCGTTGTCCTTGGCCAGCGCGATCAGTCGATCGAGCTCGGCCCGGAACGCGAGAGAAGCGACGGCTGCATCCTTTCCCCGCTCGAATCCGAGGAGTGCCATCGACACCCTCCACCCGTCGTTGACTTCCCCGATGATGTGATCGCGTGGCGTCCGCGCGTCCGTGAAGAAGACTTCGTTGAACTCCGAGTCGCCGGACAGCATCTTGATCGGACGCACCTCGACGCCCGGCTGGTCCATGGGCACGAGCAGGAAGGAGATGCCCCTGTGCTTGGGGGCCTCAGGGTCGGTGCGGGCGACGACAAAGATCCAGTTTGCGAGGTGGCCCGCAGACGTCCACACCTTCTGGCCGTTGATGACCCACTCGTCACCGTCCAGGATCGCCCGCGTCTTCACGCCGGCGAGGTCGGATCCGGCTTCGGGCTCGGAGTACCCCTGACACCAGACGTCTTCTCCGCTGACGATTCGCGGAAGGAAGTGCTGCTTCTGTGATTCGGTTCCGAGGGCGAGAAGTGTGTTTCCAAGCATGCCGACCGAGAACGCGTCGTTCGGTCCCGCACTCGGTACGCCGGCTTTGGCAAATTCCTCCATCACCGCGATCGCTTCGATCTCGGTGAGACCGCGACTGCCGTATTCCGTCGGCCATTCCAGCCCTATCCAGCCACCGTCGGACAACTGCTTGCGCCAATGCTGGATCCAATCGTGGAGCTCTTCGGTCGGCATCGACCCGGTGCCGGCCCAATCGTCGGGCAGGACTTCTTCGAGCCACGCCCGCGCCTCGCGCCGAACCGCTTCTGCACTCTCCGGCCAGTCGAAATCCATGCTGTCACCCACTCCGTTTCAAGACTCCCCCCAATCTACCGGGGTCTCCAAATTCGTGTTTCTTAGCGAACCAGCGCTTCATCAGTGAAGCGTTTCAACGACCAAAAGATCTCGTCACGGTTTTGGTACGCGGAGCGCGCCATTCGTGAAGCGCTCATTCGCTAAGAACGGCGGGTGGCAGCGAGGGCTTGGGGGAGGGTGAAACGGTTTTCGTAGAGGGCGCGTCCGACGACGACGGCTTCGCATCCGGCTGCGGCTACGACCCGCACGTCTTCCAGGGTGCCGACTCCGCCCGAGGCGATGACGCCAAACCGCGAGTCCGCCAGGGCGGCCGTCAGCAACGCCATCTCGGGACCCTCCATCGTCCCGTCCCGCCCGATGCCGGTCACGAGCAAACGCTTCACGCCCCGAGCGGCCAGATCATCGAGCACGTCGGCGAGCACCCGACCCTCGTCGAGCCAGCCCGCTCCTGTGGCGCGGCCGTCACGAACATCGACGGCCGCTACCACCCGCTCGGGGTCGATGGCACTCAAGACGTCCGGATTCCACACGGCGGCGGTGCCCAGCACGACCCGTTGGGCACCGGCGGCGAGGGCCGCCTCGGCCACTTCGGCGGTGCGGATTCCGCCGCCCACCTGGAACCGGATGCCGGCGGAGGAGAACGACTCCCACAGCCTCCGGTCTGGTCTCCCTGTCCGCGCCCCGTCCAAGTCGACCACGTGGACCAGCGCCGCACCTTCGGCGATCCAGCGCTCGGCGCGGGCTACCGGGTCGGGGTCGTAGACGGTCACGCGCTCGAAGTCGCCGTGGGTGAGCCGCACGACCGCACCGTCGAGGACGTCCACGGCGGGGATGATCTCGAGCATCCGATCGACTCCAGTCTGTCCGGCAGGGGGGTGCCAGTGTGTGTCAGTGTGTGTCAGTGTGTGTTAGCGTGCTAAAGTGCTGCCTGCGTAAAACAGCACCCTATCACCGCAACCGAGGCCCCATGACACTCCCCAATGACGACTGGCGCACCGACGACACCCGCGCCCTGTTCGAGACGATCCTCCTTCTCGACACCGTCGAAGAGGCCGCCGCGTTCTTTCGGGACCTCTGCACGAGACGCGAACTCGAAGAGATGAGCTCGCGCTGGGCGATCGCGCGTCTGTTGGAGGCAGGCCACCCATACCGCGAGATCTCGAACAGGACGGGCGCATCGACGGCCACCATCACCCGTATCAACCAGTGGCGCCAGCACGGTGCCGGCGGCTACCGCACGATGCTCGAACGGACCGCGCCATGACCGTCCGTCTCGCCGTGCCCAACAAAGGTCGACTCCAGGAACCGACGATCCGCCTTCTGAAGGACGCAGGACTCAGCTTCGAGGTGACCGATCGTTCCCTCACCGCCCGAGTCCGCAACGCCGAGATCGAGCTCCTCTTCGTCCGCACCGAGGACATCCCTGAACTGGTCGACGACGGCGTGGCGGACGCCGGCATCACCGGCCAGGACCTCCTCGCCGAGGACGGTACGGATCTCGAACAGGTCCTCGAATTGGGATACGGGCACTGTCGGGTCTCCGCCGCCGTGCCCGCCACGTCCGCCGCCGAGAAGGTCGAAGATCTCGCCGGCTGCCGGATCGCCACTTCGCACCCGCGTATCGCCCAGACCTTCTTCGACGAGCGCGCCATCGACGTCGATGTCGTCCGCTTGCGCGGCTCGGTCGAGGTCGCCCCGAAGCTGGGCATCGCCGACGCCATCGTCGACCTCGTTTCGACCGGCTCGACACTGATCGTGAACGGCTTGCGTGAGATAGGCACACTTCTCGACTCCCAAGCCGTCCTCGTGTGGCGAGCCGATCACTCACACCCCGAAGCAGCCCGTTTGGAGACGGCCGTCCGCTCCGTCGTGGGCGCTCGTTCCAAGCGCTACATCGTCCTCAACGCTCCCCAGTCTTCCGTGCCCGAGATCGCTCGGATCATTCCCGGCCTCGAAGCGCCCACAGTCGTCCCGCTCGCCGAAGACGGGTGGGTGGCGATCCACTCCGTCGTCTCTGCGGGCGAAGTCTGGAGCCTCCTCCCTCGGCTGGAGGCGGCCGGCGGCCAAGGCATCCTCGTACTGCCGATCACCCAGGTGCTCGGGTGACGGGCATGCGACGTCTCGTCTGGTCCGAGGTCGACGACGCCACCAGGCGCGACCTTCTCGAACGCAGCGCCGTCCCCGACCCCGAGGTCCGAGCGGTGGCCGCCCGTATCTGCGAGGACGTGCGTCAACGGGGAGCAGCAGCGGTGTCCGAGTACGCCGAGCGGTTCGGGGGCGGGTTCCGCCGGATGACGAGTCGGGAACTCGCCGACGCCCTCGACCGGACACCGACCCCGGTCCAGGACGCCATCCGCGCCTCCGCCCGGGCTGTCGAGACCTATCACCGCACCCAGGTCCCGACTCCGACCACGACGCAGACCGCACCGGGCGTGACGATCGAGCGACGCTGGACGCCGCTGGACCGGGTGGGGTGTTACGTGCCGGGCGGCAAGGCCGCCTATCCGTCGACCGTCGTCATGACCGCCGTCCCCGCCCGGGTGGC
>JBBDWN010000123.1:0-2501 GCA_040902855.1 Acidimicrobiia bacterium
GTCAGGTCACCTGTAGCGCCAGACGATGCGGCCCTTGGTCGGATCGTAGGTCGAGACCTCGACGTCGACTTCGTCGCCCGGGAGGATGCGAATCATTCGCCCCCGTCGCATCCGACCGCTCGGACGCGCGGAGACTTCGAGGCCCCCCTCGAGTTCCACGAGGAAGGTGGCGGAACGCAGCACCTTCTTCACCGTTCCGCGCATGCGGATGTATTCGTCGTCGTTGTCTGCCATGGAGTCGGTTCAATCCTCAGATCGTGTGTGGAGCGCGAGGTTAGAGCGTCGACGATGCGTCGTCACACCCCAGGGTCACGACCAGTCAAGGAGCACCTTTCCGGCCTCGCCGGAGGCGGCCATGTCGAAGGCCTGGTCGAAGTCTTCGGCGGAGAAGCTATGGGTGACGACGCCCGAGACGTCGAGCCCGGTCTCGAGCATGGCCGACATCTTGTACCAGGTCTCGAAGATCCGTCTGCCGTAGATGCCGCGAACCGTGAGGCTCTTGAAGATGACGCTGTTCAGATCGAGCTCCACCGGGCCAGGTGGAATTCCCAGGACGGCCACCCGACCGCCGTGGTTCATGGCGGCGAGCATTTGGTTGAAGGCGGGCTCCGCCCCCGACATCTCCAGACCGACGTCGAACCCTTCGGTCATCCCCAGTTCGGACATGACGGATTCGAGGGTCTCGGAGCGGACATCGACCGGCCGGGCGGCACCGAAGGCCGGCACCATCGCCAGTCGGTTCGGGTTGATGTCGGTCACCGCGATGTGGCGCGCCCCGATATGGCGGACGATCGCGGCAGCCATCAGCCCGATCGGACCTGCACCGGTGATGAGCACATCCTCTCCGATCACGTCGAAGGCCAACGCGGTGTGGGTGGCGTTCCCGAGGGGGTCGAGGATGGCGGCGATGCGGTCTTCGATGTGGTCGGGGACCGGGAAGACGTTGTCCGCCGGCAGGACGACGTAGTCGGCGAACGCCCCTGGTCTGGTCACGCCCAGGCCGAGATGATTTCTGCAGAAGTTGCGACGTCCTCCCCGGCAGTTCCGGCAATGGCCGCATGTGATGTGGCCTTCACCGGAGACTCGCATCCCGATGCTGAGGCCTTGGACTCCGGCGCCCAGGTCCTCGACGATTCCGGTGAACTCGTGACCGACCACCATCGGAGCGGGGATCGTGGCGGCGGCCCACGGATCCCAGGACCTGATGTGGAGGTCGGTCCCGCAAATCGAGGTGTAGCGCACCCGGATGAGCACGTCGTCCTGTCCGAATTCGGGACGCGGCTCGTCGGTCATCACGAGTCCCGGAGCAGGCCCAGGCTTGAGGAGGGCACGCATCAGATGACCTCCAGTTCCCTTCCCACCGCCACGAACGCCGTGATGGCGCGGTCCAGGTGCTCGTTGGTGTGACCCGCACTCATCTGTGTACGGATGCGCGCCTGTCCTTCGGGGACGACCGGGAAGGAGAACCCGACGACGTAGACGCCCATGTCGAGGAGGCGCGACGCCATCTCCGCTGCCAGGCGCGCATCGCCCAGCATCACCGGGATGATCGGATGGCCGTTCCCGGCAAGGGTGAATCCTGCCTTCGTCATCTCGGAACGGAACCGCTCGCTGTTGGCGATCAATCGTGCCCGCAGGTCTTCGGCGGCTGCGAGGAGATCGAGCACGGTCAATGATGTGGCGGCGATCACCGGAGCGAGCGAGTTGGAGAACAGATAGGGGCGCGATCGCTGACGCAGCCAGGCGATGATTTCTGCTCTGCCCGAGGTGTAGCCGCCGGATGCGCCACCGAGGGCCTTTCCGAGCGTCCCGGTGATGATGTCGATTCGGTCCATGGTCCCGGTTGCCTCGGGAGTACCGCGTCCGCCTGCTCCGAGGAACCCGACCGCATGCGAGTCGTCGACCATGACGAGCGCATCGTGTTTCTCGGCGAGGTCGCAGATCGACGCCAGGTCGGCGATGACCCCGTCCATCGAAAAGACGCCGTCCGTTGCCACCAACCGATATCGAGCGTCGGAAGCATCCAGGAGTTGGCGTTCGAGGTCGGCCATGTCGTTGTTTGCGTATCGGAAACGCTTCGCCTTGCACAGGCGCACGCCGTCGATGATCGACGCATGGTTGAGGGAGTCGGAAATGACCGCGTCTTCCTCGTCGAGGATCGTCTCGAAAAGGCCGGTGTTGGCGTCGAAACAGGACGAATACAGGATCGTGTCTTCGGTGCCGAGGAACTCCGAGATGCGGGCTTCGAGTGTGCGGTGAACCTCCTGGGTGCCGCAGATGAAGCGGACCGACGCCATGCCGTAGCCCCACCGCTCGAGTGCAGAGGCGGCCGCGGCCACCAGGCGCTCGTCGCCGGCCAGCCCCAGGTAGTTGTTGGCGCAGAAATTGAGAACGGTCGAACCGTCGGTCAACGTGATTTCCGCACCCTGCGGCGATCCGATGATCCGCTCGTCCTTGCGCAGACCCCGCTCGCCCAGCTCTGCCAACCGTTCCGTGAGGTC
>JBBDWN010000124.1:0-2481 GCA_040902855.1 Acidimicrobiia bacterium
GCCGATCTGCGAGGAGCGCCGAACTGGAAGACACCAAACGACGACGGCTCCTATCCGCCGCCTCCGCACGACAGTTCCGGTCATACGTGGCATCACTCCGACCGCACACTGATCGATCTGATTCTCAACGGTTCGGGTTTCGAACAGAGCCGCATGCCCACTTTTGCCGGACGGCTGAGCGAGGAAGACGTGAGGGCGATCCTGGAGTACCTCAAGTCGGAGTGGGGTGAGCCGGAACGCACCTACCAGTGGCAGAACACCTGGCAGGAGGCAGGACGATGAGTCAGGGACCTTCGACCCTATGTGACCCCACCCGGGGTGGGGTAGCGTGCGATGAAGAAAGGTGATGATGAACATGTGGCAATGGAACGACGGTTGGCATTCGATGGGCTGGTTCGGCTGGTCGATGATGGTGCTGTTCTGGGCTGTGGTGATCTACGCGGTGGTGTGGGGATTCCGCCCCCGGCAAGACTCGACGCATCGAGACGACGCGCTCGAAGTCCTGAAACGGCGCTACGCCCTGGGCGAAATCGACCGGGAAGAGTTCGAAGAGCGCCGCCAAGTCCTCGACCCGAATCGTAAAGCTCTCCGCAGATGACCGAACCCGCCGTCAAGACAGGCGGCGGAGTCCGGAGCCTGCTGGCAGCCGGTTGGGGGGCGGTCACCGGGATCGCTCCCCACGTCCTGCATCATGTCGGACCGCTGGCCGGTGCCGCTCTTCTCGCAGGCGCCAGCGGACAGCTCGCCTTCTTCGCAGTCGGTCTCGTCGCCACTATGCCGACCCTGCGTCGGCTGCATCGACGATTCGACAACTGGCTGGCCCCGGGCCTGGCGTTGGGAGTTTTCGGTGTGGCGTTCGCAATCTCCACGTTCGTGGTCGGCCCGCTCCTCACCACCGACGAACCGGCTGCCCCCGTCACCGCAGCGGTGGACCACGACGCGCACGGGCACTGAAAGCTCAATGCGGCCCTTCCAGTCGTCTCAGCCAGAAAGACCATCCGGGCGTTGGCGAAGGCGGTTTCGTCGAAGTGAGCCGTAAGGGAGGCCACGTCAAACTTCGCAATCACCGCGGTCGGACGGTGATCGTGCCGGGTCATCGAGAACTTGCCCGAGGACGCTCGCTTCCATCCTGCGCCAGGCGGGTGTCACCACTGAGGAGTTCCTCGATCTTCTGTGAGTACACCTCACGAAGGGTGTTGCCGATTCAGCAATGGCGCACGACTCTTGGCGACAGGCGCCTGGTCCCACGACGCTGTCGTTGAGGGAATTCCAGTGTCAGGTCTGCGACGCCCCTCCACATCCACCGATCGGTTGATTCTTCCCGGCCCGGGGAATTATCAGATATGATAAGGAGATGGTGGAAGTGAGTCAGACGTTGCAGCGAGTTCTCGTGTCTGCTGCGAGACTTCAGGAGGTCGTGCCGGACGCCGTGCTGGTGGGTGGATCTGCCGCCGCCCTGCACGCCGGCCATCGTGATTCCTTCGACCACGACCATGTCCTGGCGGACCTGGTCGACCGGTATGAGGCGGTTCTGGAGGCTGTCGAGGAGACCGAGGGATGGGCGACCTCCGTCCGGGCTTCGAAGCCGCCGTTCACCATCATGGGCAAGCTCTGGGGGGTAGAGGCCGGTCTCCGTCAGATGCGTCGAACGCGGCCACTGGAGACCTGCGAGGTCTCGGTCGGTGATGGCGCCAAGGTCGTCGCGCCCACGGCAGCCGAGGCGCTGCGGGTGAAAGCCTTCCTCGTCGTCCAGCGAAACGTGGTTCGCGACTACCTCGACACCGTGGCGCTGGCCGAACACCTCGGACTCGAAGCCGCGGTCGAAATCCTCTCGGAGATCGATGCCTTCTACGTCGACAGGTCCGGCGAGACCGGCTCGGTGCTCACTTCCCTTGTCATTGCGCTGGCCGATCCGATGCCACAGGACACCGACGTGATCGCTGAGCTGCCCCGCTACAAGGGGCTCAAGGAGCGTTACCACCGCTGGGATGACGTCGTTGAAGTCTGCCGATCCCTGGCGCTCAGGCTGGGCGGGGCCGTCTGATGTCCGTCGAATTTCGTAACGTCGACGCCTCTCCGACAGATGATGTTCGTACCTGGCCTTACGAGGCGCTCGTGTCGGTCATGGACCGTGGCCTGGTCGGGGACTGGCGGCCGATCTTCGCTGAGTTGCGGCGATCCCCGTGGGGAAGGGTCGCCCGGCGAGTCGAGCGGTACCTCTCCTACCGCGAACCTGACGGTGTCAGCACGCTGTTTGCTCTCGCGATCGAACGCGCCCGCGCCGATGCCGATCAGAAGGATCGCGCCGAGGTGGTCGCGAGAGTCAACGACGCCGTGAAACGCTCTGGGCTCACCAATCGCGACTTTGCGCGGCTCGTGGGAACCAGCGCATCGCGCCTGAGTACCTATTTGAACGGAAGGGTCACTCCTTCCGCCACCATGTTGGTGAGGATCGAACGAGCGGCCGGCAGCTCGCAGGAG
>JBBDWN010000125.1:0-2470 GCA_040902855.1 Acidimicrobiia bacterium
GTTCCACATCAGCCCGAGAAAGCTCTCGCAACGCCTCTAGTGGATCCGCCGGCAACGATTCTATATCGATTACCTTCATGTCTGTCAGGATAACCTGACAGACCTCAAGGCGCGAGACCGATCCGAGAATGCCGTTATGTGCGATAGTTGCCCTTGGTAGCCAGGAGTAGAGGACGGCTCCCAAGTTCCACGTCACCTCGTTGCGTCATCTCGATATCGCGATATCATGACCGCATGACGAAGCAAACCACCGTCCGCTTGCCCGAGGACCTCGCCGACGACGCCGAGACCGTGGCACGCGTCAAGGGCACCAGCGTGAACACTCTCATCATCGATGCCCTCAAGGCTGAGATCGAGCGGGTCCGCCACGACGAGGACTTCACCAGCCGTGCCAAGCGGCTCCTCGAACGCGACCGAGAACTCTTGGAACGCCTCGCCGAGTGACCCGGCACCTCACGCTGGCCGAGTACTTCTGGCTGGCCGAGCAAGTGACAGGCGTCGACGCCGACACTCTCAACAGGGAAGCGCGTTCGGATCTCGCCGACTCGGCGTTGCATGCTCCTCAGGCCGGGTTCGGTGACGTCGAGTTCTACCCCGACATCTACGACAAAGCCGCCGTCCTCGTCTGCCGGCTGGCATGGAACCATCCCCTCCCCGACGGCAACAAGCGAGCGGCGTGGGCGGCACTTGTCATGTTCATCGACCTCAACTACGGCACTTGGGACCCCGACCCGCCGGACATCGACGAGGCCGAGGAAGCCATGATCGCCATCGCCGGCGGCGATGTCGACGAGACCTGGACCGGGGCGTGGCTCAGGGAACGCGTCCGGTTCGTGGAGCCATCCTGAGCGGTGAGCCGATACTCCGCTCAGGATGGCTGGCTCGCCAAACGTCAGAAGATGCGGTGACGGCATTGGTTGGAAGCTCTTGCTCCACAGGGCTTTCGTACAGCACGCCCGAAGGGACTTGAACCCCTAACCTCCTGATCCGTAATCAGACGCTCTATCCAATTGAGCTACGGGCGCTGGATCCGGTAATGGTAACCGGCCCTCGCGGGTCCCGAAAAGCCCGTCCCCTCGTCTCGCAGGTGTCACGTCCGGAGGTGAAGATGATGGATCCCGAAATCCGTCCACCGAGTGCGACGACGCTCGCCGCCTTCACGGCCGCCGTCGTGCTCGGGGGCGGGAACTTCCTTGCGGTCAGATTCAGCAACCGGGAACTCGCACCTCTCTGGGGAGCGGGACTCCGATTCGGAGTGGCGGCGCTGGTATTCGTCGGGATCGTGGTGACGATGCGCCTCCGCTGGCCGCGAGGAAGAGTTCTTACGCTCAACATCGCCTACGGACTCCTCAGCTTCGCCGTCTTCTACGCCCTCGTGTATTGGGCGCTGGTACGGGTGACCGCCGGCGTCGCAAGCGTCGTCCTCGCAGCAGTACCGCTCGTCACTCTTCTGCTGGCCACCGCCCACCGCATGGAGCGGATCACCTGGCGACCGGTAGCGGGCGCCGTCCTGGCGCTCGCGGGGATCACCTGGATGACGATCGGTCCCCAGGAGGTCGTCCTGCCCTTGACGGCGCTGGGTGCCCTCTTTTTGGCCATCGTCTGCGTGGGAGAGAGCGTGATCATCAGCAAGAAGCTGTCGGCCAACCATCCAGCGATGACGAACGCGGTGGCCATGATCGCCGGGGCAGGCGCCCTTCTCGGGATGTCGGCCGTGGCCGGTGATCCGTGGATCCTGCCCACCGAGCCGGAGGTCGTGTGGTCGCTCGTCTACCTGGTCACCTTCGGATCTGTCGGGCTGTTCGTGCTCATCCTGCTGGTCGTGCGCCATTGGACGGCGTCGGCCACGTCGTATCTCTTCGTGATGTTCCCGCTGGTCACGATGCTCCTCGGTGCCTGGCTTGCCGACGAACCGATCACCAGTCAGGGAGTGACAGGAGCAGTTCTGGTCATGGCCGGTGTGTGGTTCGGAGCCCTGTCACGACCGTCCGGTGCGGGTTCCGAACACCCCCTGGCGCAGTCGAACCGGTGACCGACAGCGGACTCGCCCCGCATAGGGTGCAAGATCCGCAATGAGAGGACCCATGTCTGACACCCTCGCCAGGCTCGCCGACGAGTACTGGGACGTCTGGATGGAATCCGCGCCGACGCTGGCCACCATTTTTGGCGACCACCGCTTCGACGACCAGCTCGGCCCGGTCACACACGACGAGACCGAGGCGGCAGTCGCACGAATGCGCGATCTCGCGACCAGGGCCGAACGCCTAGAAGGTCTCGATGCGGCGAGCGAACTCACCCGTCAAATCCTCTTGGTGAACGCTCGCAACAACATCGGTCTCGTCGAATCTGGCCTCTTCACGGCGCCGATCAGCCCCTTCCTGGGGATTCAGGCGGGACTTGCGAGCGCCCTGAGTCGCAGCGTGGCAACCGAGCCGGCACACGCCGAGATGCTGCTCGAACGGGTGCGGGC
>JBBDWN010000126.1:0-2412 GCA_040902855.1 Acidimicrobiia bacterium
AGACCACCGGAGCGCATCGCCGCCAACTGCGCAGCACAAACTCACTCGAGCGGCTCAACAAGGAGACCAAGCGCCGCACCGCGGTCGTCGGCATCTTCCCGACCCGCGCCAGCCTGGTCCGTCTCGTCGGGATGGTGCTCTTCGAGCAGGACGACGAGTGGCAGGACGGCCGCCGCTACTTCAGCCCCGAGTCGATGGCACAGATCGATGCCCCCGTCGATCGACAGGAGGTGAGCGCAGCGCTGCTGATCGCGAGCTGATCAGATCCGGCGCGCGGATGACCAGCTGTTACACCACGTCCCGGGACTTGACCCGTCTCGGTCACCAGGTCACGAACATGGGCATGACCGATCACCTGTGATAAACGGCGAGCCGCTCGGTCTGCGCTTTAGGTGCACCTTCGGCCTACGCGATCTCATTGGACGGGGAGATTGAGCTGCACCCATCCCTCCTCCACCCACCATTCGCAGCGGCGGATTCCGCGGTTCTAGCCGGACTCGAAATCTGGAGCGCGAAAGGGGCCACGGCAGCGTAAGCAGCGTGTCGGGCGTTGACCACTCCGGAAAACCGGGGCAGGCTCGGGCCGCTGCTCAATCCCTTGAGCCACGAGGGCGTACGTCCAGTCTGCCCGCCCAGCCAGTGGAGGCGATCTCCGCCGCAGCATGGTGCATGGGTAGCCGGGGTGAGCGCAGATCGCGATGCCCTCGTCGCACGGGCGCTGCACGGCGTGCCGCCGTGGACGATCACGGAGCCACGCGCAGGGTCGATCGCGATCCCACAACCTGGTGTGCTAGTTGTGCCATCGCGGTCCTGCCCAAACCCGCGCATGGCGCTCGGGTCGGCGGAGCCTGCGTGTGCGCTATTCAGCCCGGTAGCCGACACCCATTCGCACCTGATACCAGGCCACCTTGCCGCCCTCGATTTGGCCGCGAACCTCGCGGACCTCAAACCAATCGAGCTTCCGTCCCGCCGCCCCAGCATCCGCGACACCGCTCACGATCGCCTGCTCGATACCTTCCGAGGAAGTCCCGACGACCTCCTCGATTCGATACGTCGTCCCGTTGTCCATCAGGCGCTCCTGTCTTGCGGCACCGTGTTCGCAGGCTCCGATTAGCGTTCCGATCTAGATCGAGAGCGTAAACCCTTTACGTGATGTCGCGCGGGACGTGCGGTGCTGCCCGGGGCATGCCGGGCCCCGGATGAGCCGAGGCCTGCGCTGCGGTCGAACCCGAGTCGCGCGTGGGAAGGCGATGCGAGCCGGGTCGCAACGCATCGCTGCGACTGCTCCGCGCAGCGCGACTCGTTGGACCACCGTGGATTGGATGGGCAAGAAGCCCGCTCGGACTCAGTGCGGGGTCACGGATGTCGTACGAATCGATCTCCCGGTGCCTCACGTCGATGGCCGGGACACGTTGCCAGCGCTCACCCCGTGAGTGACTTCGCCGGGGCTACCCGGCCAACGCCACCGTGAGCCGGAACGGCACCCGCTCGATCTCGTCACCTCGGAACGGTGATACCCATATTCGTCCAGTAGTGACTGAATCGGCCCGCCGCTAATCGCCAAGAGGCCAGGGAATCGTGCCGCAAACCCGGCTTCATGAGGTGCCGCGCTCCACCTCGAACTCGCGAAGCGTGATGTCGGGATCTGGCGCTCCTGTGCCCCGATGCGGGAATCCCGCCAGCATCCTCCCGCCCTCAGGCGGCCTCGATCGTGACCCGGATGCGCTCTGGTAGGGAGCCGCCGAGGTCGCGGTCTCTGCCGGTCCACGGTTTTCTTGGACACCTGATTGGGGCAGGCTACGCCTGCAGAGGAGGTGTCCGGGATGAGTGCAACGACAGGGATGGACGGCGTGAGCGCGGGACGGTCAGCCCCGGAGCGTGGGCGCTTCTCGTCACGGCGCAAGACCGAAGTGGTGCTGCGCCTGCTGCGCGGCGAGGAGCTCGACCTGCTCTCGCGCGAACTGGGCGTCACCGCGGCGACGCTGTCGCAGTGGCGTGACCGGTTCCTCGCAGCCGGTCAGGCAGCGCTGAAGAGCCGGCTCGCCGACGAGCGCGACGAGGAGGTCCGTCGGCTGCAGGCCAAGGTCGGCGAGATCACGATGGCAAACGAGCTGCTGCGTGAGCGCGCACGCAGCGCGGAGGCCGGACTCCCTTTGGCCCCCAGGAGGTCGAGGCCATGAGCCGCGCCAGCTCGCCCTCCACGACACGCTGCTACGGCACGGCCCAGGTCTGCCGGGTGTGGGAGCTGCCACGGTCGACGCTCTACGCACGACGGAGTCGAGCGGGACGGGCACACCACGGGGAGGCGCGGACCCGCGACCGCGTGGACGGACGCGTTGCTCACCGAGCAGATCCGGTCGGCCCTCGAGCGCTCCCCGTTCGTCGGCGAGGGCTACCGCAAGGTCTGGGCGC
>JBBDWN010000127.1:0-2410 GCA_040902855.1 Acidimicrobiia bacterium
CGCTGACGCTCACGCCCCCCTCGACGGCTCAAAGCAGCCGTCGGTCCCCCCAACGCTTCGCTGGGGGGACAAATCTGAATTACACTCGTGTAGTTATCCCCAGAGTTCTCACCAGTTGAGGCTCAGGTGAAGAAGCGGCGGTAGAGGCTTTCCAGCTCATCGAGACTGGCGAACGAGATCTGGAGTTTTCCCTTCTTCGACCGGTAGTCGATGGCAACCTTGGTTCCGAGCTGTTCGGTGAGCCGCTGCTCGAGTTCGATGATCTCCACCGGACGCACCTCTCGCACCTTTGGCGCACGGCCTCCCGTCGACTGACGTGAACGAACAGCCTCCTCGACCTGACGGACACTCCAGCCCTCGTCGGCCGCCCGTCGCCCGATGTGCTCCGCGTAGGCAAGGTCGTCGGTTCCGAGCAGGGCCCTGGCGTGACCTGCGCTGAGCGCCCCCAATTCGACGAGGACCTGGAGCCCGGCCGGCAGGCCGAGCAGCCGCAGCGAGTTGCTGATCGCCGAACGAGACTTGCCGACTCGGTCGGCGATGGCGGCATGGGTCATCTCGAATTCGTCGAGCATCTGCTGGTAGGCGGCTGCCTCTTCGAGAGGCGTGAGGTCTTCTCGCTGGAGGTTCTCGACCAGCGCCTCGACCAGCGAACTGGCCTGGTCCTCGCCGGTGCGGACGATCGACGGAATCTCGCTGAGACCGGCGCGTTTCGCCGCCCGCAACCGCCGCTCCCCAGCCACCAGGACGTATCCGCTGTCCACCTCGCGCACGACGATCGGCTGAAGGAGACCGATCTCGGCGATCGACTCGGCCAGTGATGCCAGGCCGTCGTCGTCGAACGTCGACCGGGGTTGTTGCGGGTTGGGCGCGATCTCATCTACTGGAAGATATTGGAAGACCGTCCTCTTGTCGGCTTCGGTCGGGATGAGTGCCTCCAGTCCCCGGCCCAGCCCTCCACGTCGAGAACTCATCGCTACTCCTCGCGTCCATGTCGTCTGCGGAACTCGCGCGACAACTCCCGATAGGCGATTCCCCCCCTGCTCATGGGGTCAAAGGTTTCGATCGGCTCACCGAACGAAGGGGCCTCGCTCAGTCTGACCGAGCGAGGGATGACGGTGCGGTACGCCCGCTCACCGAAGTGGGCTCGGACCTGATCGACCACGTCCTTGGCGAGCTTGGTACGACCGTCGTACATCGTGAGCACCACGCCCCCGATCTCCAGGCCCGGATTGAGGTTCGACGACACGAGATCGACGTTGCGTAGCAGTTGGGTGAGTCCCTCCAGTGCGTAGTACTCACACTGGATGGGGATCAGCACTTCGTCAGCTGCCGCCAGCCCGTTCACCGTCAACAGACCCAACGACGGAGGACAATCGATGAAAATGAAGTCGAAATCCTCGAGGATCGGCGTGAGAGCGTTTCTCAGTTTGAGCTCCCGACTGAATGACGACACCAACTCGATCTCTGCCCCCGCCAGTTCGATCGTTGCAGGAACCACGATGAAGTTCCGCACGCTCGTGGGTTCGAGCGCGTCCTCGATCGGCGTCTCCTTGAGCAGCACGTCGTAGGTGGAATGGGCGATCCGAGAACGGTCGATCCCCACTCCGCTCGAGGCGTTTCCCTGCGGGTCGAGATCGACGAGCAGCACCCGCTCGCCCTGCAACGCAAGTCCTGCGGAGAGGTTGACGGCGGTGGTGGATTTCCCCACTCCACCCTTTTGGTTCGCCAGGGCAATGATGGTTGCGGTCACGTCTGCGCCATCCTAAGGATCCAGACCGGCCGATCAAGGATTTCCGACGGAATCTCGACGGTTTCGAAACCGGGAACCACCGGACGCTCGGTTCGAGACCCGGCAACCAGCAACTCGTGCGGCGTCCCGACTTCTCGCATCAGGCCCAGAAGGGCGGCCGGCGGGAGTGAGGCACGAGAGACCACAGTCGCCTTCGACCAGTCCACCGTCCCGATATCTGCCTGGATGACGTCCACATTCCCCAACGACAGCACCCGTATCGCCCTCCGAAGCAACTCCACCCGCCGACCGGAGCGGTCAACCAGGAGAAACCGCCTGTGAGGCGTGACGATCGCCAACGGAATACCCGGGAGACCAGCGCCGCTGCCGACGTCGATCACCGGAGCGAACGACGACTGGTCCCACACCCCGGCAAAGAGCAGCGAGTCCGCCACGTGCCGCTCCTCGAGTCGATCACGCTCCCCCGGCCCGATTCCGCCAGCTCGAGTCGCCTCCTCTGCCAGCCACGCCTGATAGTCGCCCAACTGCTCAACCAGCGTGGGCGTCGCCGCCATACCGATCCAATTTAGAGTTCGCGTCAGGAGTTCGGTCATGTTTCACGTGGAACCTAGCCCTCGAGGGTTTCACGTGAAACAAGAAGAGCCCCGGGTCTGAGACCCG
>JBBDWN010000128.1:0-16769 GCA_040902855.1 Acidimicrobiia bacterium
ACGGCGGATGGCTCGTCCAAGACGACTACCGCTTCACGACGGACGACTGGCAGGTGGTCACCAAGCGGCAGCCGAGTGCGGGGGAGCAGGCCGACGCCCGATTCGCATGGAGGGTGTGCGGGCATACGAGTTCCAACGCGATCGTCCTGGCCAAGGACGGGGTGGCGTGGGGGATCGGAGCGGGACAGCAGAACCGGGTCGAGTCGGGCCAGATCGCCGTTGGCAAAGCGGCGGGCAGGGCTGCCGGTGGGGCCATGGCCTCGGACGCCTTCTTCCCGTTTCCGGATGGCCTGGACGCCGCGGAGGCCTCGGGGGTGTCTGTCGTCGTCCAGCCTGGCGGGGCGATGCGTGACGACGACGTGATCGCTCGGGCTGACGAGTTGGGGCTTGCAATGATGTTCACGGGGGAACGGCAGTTCCGCCATTGACTGTGAGGGAGTGGAGATGACGATCCTCGACGGGAAGGCGGTCGCCGCCGCGGTGCACGAGGAGGTGGCGGCCCGTGTCGCAGAATTGAGGGAGCGAGGTGTGATCCCGGGTCTCGCCACCGTCCTGGTGGGCGACGATCCGGCATCCCATGTCTACGTCCGCAACAAGCGTCGCACCGCCGAGAAGGTGGGGATCGTCTCTTTCCATCACGAGTTGGAGGCGAGCGCCTCGCAGGACGAAGTCGAATCGCTGCTCGACGACCTGTCGGCGAGCCCGTCGGTGCACGGCATCCTGCTCCAACTCCCGCTGCCTGGTGATCTGGACGGCGAGGCAGCGGTGATGCACATCGACCCGGCCAAGGATGCCGACGGGCTCCACCCGGTGAATCTTGGGAACCTGGTGCTGGATCGTCCGGGGCCGCGGCCGTGCACACCATCAGGCGCCCTCAGGATCCTCGACCACTACGGGATCGAGACGGAGGGGGCGAATGTGGTGGTGGTGGGGCGATCGTTCCTGGTGGGTCGACCTTTGGCGATCATGCTCGGAAGCAAGGACCGTAATGCAACGGTCACCCTCGCCCACTCCCGCACCACCGGGTTGAAGGAGTTGTGCGCAACCGCCGACATCCTCGTCGCCGCCGTCGGCCGCCCGGAGATGATCAAGGGCGATTGGGTGCGTCCTGGCGCGACAGTCATCGACGTGGGCATCAACCGGACCGACGAAGGCCTCGTCGGCGACGTCGACTTCGACGAGGTGGTCGAGGTGGCGGGAGCCATCACCCCCGTGCCCGGCGGCGTCGGCCCCATGACCATCGCCATGCTCCTCCACAACACCGCCGAAGCCGCTTTTTAGCGGGGCAGCGGTACAGAAATGAACCGTTTCGCGTACCAAAAGGCGATTCAAATCCCGGGGGTGGTGTGCGAACTACCCTCGGCGACCGCAGAAAACGGACAGGAGAAACCAGCATGGGCACCGCCATCACCATGGGGCCGTCGGGCCTTGAGGTACCGAACGACCCGATCATTCCCTTCATCGAAGGCGACGGCATCGGTCCCGACATCTGGGCTGCGGCGGTCAGGGTCTTCGACGCCGCGGTCGCCAAGGCCTATGGCGGAGAGCGTGAGATCGCCTGGCAGGAAGTTCTCGCCGGCGAGAAGGCGTTCAACGAGACAGGCTCGTGGCTGCCCGACGAAACTGTCGACGCCTTCCGCGAATACCTGGTCGGCATCAAAGGCCCCCTCACCACCCCGGTCGGGGGCGGCATCCGCTCCCTGAACGTCGCACTCCGTCAGACGATGGACCTCTACGCCTGTGTCCGCCCGGTCCGCTGGTTCACGGGCGTCCCCTCGCCGGTGAAGGAGCCCGCTCTGGTCGACATGGTGATCTTCCGCGAGAACACCGAAGACGTGTACGCCGGCAAGGAGCTCGAGGCGAACAGCACCGAGGCGGGCAAGCTTCTCGACTTCATGGAAGAACAGTTCGGCTGGGACATCCGGCGCGACTCCGGACTCGGCATCAAGCCGATCTCGGTCACCGGTTCCAAGCGTCTTGTCCGGGCCGCGATGCGCTACGCAGTCGCCAACAACCGCAAGTCGGTGACGCTGGTCCACAAGGGCAACATCATGAAGTTCACCGAGGGCGCCTTCAGGACCTGGGGTTACGAAGTCGCCCGTGACGAGTTCAGCGATGTCGCCGTCTCCTGGGAGGACTGCGGCGGCGACCCGGGCGACAAGATCCTCGTTCAGGATGTGATCGCAGACGCCATGCTGCAGCAGGTGCTCACCCGCCCCGCCAGCTACGACGTGATTGCCACCATGAACCTCAACGGCGACTACATCTCCGACGCCCTCGCCGCTCAGGTCGGCGGCATCGGGATCGCCCCGGGGGCGAATATCAACTACGACACAGGCGTCGCCGTGTTCGAAGCCACCCACGGCACCGCGCCGAAGTACGCGGGCCAGGACAAGGTGAACCCCGGCTCGGTGATCCTGTCCGGCGAGATGATGTTCCGCTACATGGGCTGGCATGAGGCGGCCGACCTGGTCATCTCCAGTCTCGAGAAGACCATCGACGACAAGATCGTCACCTATGACTTCGCTCGCCTGATGGATGGCGCGAACGAGGTGAAGACCTCGGAGTTCGCCTCGGCGATGATCGACCGGATGTGAAGCTCGACCACGTTGCCATCGCGGCACCGGATCACCGTCCGGTGCTGCAGGCTTTGACGGGCGAGTTGGGTGCGCTGGTCCTGAGCGGCGGGACGCCCCCGAGGGCAGGGTTCCGTGCCATGCAGGTCCGACTCGGACGGGGCTTGGACGGTATGACTGTCGAGATCCTCGAGCCGTACCAGCCGGAGAACAACGACTTCCTGGCCAGGTTCGTCGAGGCGACCGGGGGCGGTGTGCACCACATCACGTTCAAGACCGACGACATCGTCGCCGAGCAGGCGCGGCTGCAGTCGATCGGGATCGAACCGGTGGGTGTGGACTTCGCCGATCCCGGATGGAAGGAGATGTTCATCCACCCCAAGGATGCCCATGGAACGGTGATCCAGATTGCCCAGTCGGGCTGGGAGCCGCCACCGATGGACGAGTGGCTGGCGGCTTTGCCCGAGGCGCTGATGATCTTCGACCAGTCCGAGAGCGGGCCTTGGTGGGATCCGTCTTGCGTTGCGACTGCTGGCGTCGCGGCGACGCTGGAACGGGTCGTGATCGCGACGCCGGACCTGGATGCTGGGTCGGACTTCTATGTCGGGGTTCTCGGCGGAGAGGCGGATGACCGGTCAGTCCGCTGGGACGGCGGCGAAATAGCTCTCGAGGAGTCCACGGACCGTCCACGCGTCGAGCGTCTGGAGATCAGGGGCCACGCGACCAAGGAGATCACCGGCGTCCGTTTCGTCGAGACGCGCCCTCGATAGGTGGGAGATGTATCCACTACCCTCCGCCCTATGACATCCCCAAAACGTGTGGCCGTCACCGGTGCTGCCGGTCAGATCGGCTATTCCCTCCTCTTCCGCATCGCATCCGGACAGATCTACGGACCGGACCAGCCGGTGATCCTCCAGATGCTCGAGATCACGCCCGCCCTCGACGCACTCGAAGGTGTGGCCATGGAACTCGAGGACTGCGCCTTTCCGCTCCTCGCCGGGATGGTCAAGACCGACGATCCTGAGATCGCCTTCGCAGACGCAGACACCGCCCTCCTCGTCGGTGCCATGCCCCGCAAGGCGGGGATGGAACGCGCCGACCTCCTCAGCGCCAACGGAGCGATCTTCACCGGGCAGGGAAGAGCGCTCAGTGCCGCCGCCTCCCGTGACGTGAAAATCCTCGTCGTGGGCAACCCGGCCAACACGAACGCCCTCATCGCCATGACCAACGCTCCGGATCTCGACCCGAAGCAGTTCACCGCGATGACGAGGCTCGACCACAACCGTGCGATCAGCCAACTGGCAGCCAAGGTCGGGGCGCCGGTGAGAGACATCCAAAAGATGACCATCTGGGGGAATCATTCGACCACCCAGTATCCGGACCTCTTCCACTGCGAGGTGGACGGTCGGATCGCCTACGAACTCGTCGACGATCACGAATGGGTCGATTCGTATTTCATCCCGACTGTCGCCAAGCGAGGAGCGGCGATCATCGAGGCTCGCGGTGCGTCCAGCGCCGCTTCGGCTGCCAACGCTGCGATCGATCACATGCGGGATTGGGTTCACGGAACCCCCACCGGCGACTGGGTGTCGATGAGCGTTCGTTCGGACGGATCCTACGGCGTGCCCGAGGGTCTGATCTCATCCTTCCCGTGCACCACCAACGATGGCGAATGGTCGATCTCCCAGGGGCTCGACATCGACGACTACTCCCGATCCAAGATCGACGCATCGGCTGCGGAACTCGCAGAAGAGCGAGACGCCGTCCGCGAACTCGGTCTCATCTGACGGTTGGGGCCCTAGCGGTTCAACCGCCGGGGCTCCGGTTCTTCAGAGGGGTGTCTGTTCAGGCTGCAGTCGAACTGCGTCGGGTGGGTGGGCCTGACAGGTTCGCCTGACGGATTGCGAACGGCGGCGAGAGGCTGGCTCAGGCGACGATGGCGTCGATGCGTTCTTTGACTTCATCGGTGAGGACGTCGATGACATCGAGGGATGCCATGTTCTCTTCGACCTGGGAAACCCGGCTCGCGCCGGTGATCACCGAGGTGACGTTCGGGTTCGACGCGCACCAGGCGATCGACAACTGTGCCAGCGAACAGTCGAGGTCTTTGGCCACTTCGGCCAATCCTCTGACCTGCTCGGCAGCCTCCTCGTCGGAGAGCCTTCCCTCGAGGATCTTGGTGGTGGCCGCCCGGCTTCCTTCCGGAATTCCATCGAGGTACTTGCCGGTCAGGAATCCGGATGCCAGCGGCGAGAACGTCGTGGTGCCCAACCCGATGTCTTCGTACAGGCGGGCGTATTCGCGTTCGACCCGGTCACGTTCGAACAGGTTGTACTGCGGCTGTTCGACCTGTGGTCGGTGGAGATGGTCGCGGACGGCGATCCCGTGGGCGGTGGCGATCTCCGCGGCAGACCATTCCGACGTCCCCCAGTAGTGGGCTTTGCCGGAGGACACCATCTCGGACATGGCGTAGACGGTTTCTTCGATGGGGGTGTCGGGGTCAGCTCGGTGGCAGTAGACGAGGTCGACATGGTCGAGGCCGAATCGTTCGAGCGAGGCGTCGATGCCTTCCATCAGATACTTGCGATTGAGGGTGTTGCGGGTGTTGGGGCCGTCGTGCATGCCCCAGTAGAACTTGGTGGAGACCAGATACGACCAGCGGGGCCAGCCGAGTTCTCTGAGCGCCTTGCCCATCACCCGTTCGGATTCGCCACCGGCGTAGGCCTCGGCGTTGTCGAAGAAGTTCACTCCTGCATCGTGGGCCGCCTGCATGCAGGCGAGCGAGTCGTCGACGTCCATCTGGTTGGCGAACGTGACCCAGGATCCGAAGGACAGCACGGAGAGCTTGATCCCTGCCGAACCCATCCGTCGGTATTGCATCTCTGCCATGTATCCCTCCTACGGCGAATCACCGATGATGGTGCGAGCGAGTGCCGATGCAAAAAGCCCGGAGGACCCGGCCATCATCGACCGTGTCCCCCGGGCTGCAGACTCGCGTGAAAAAGTCCGAGGCAGTGAGTGAGCGATGGTCGCTCAGGTGGCTGTGTCGTCGTTTCCCTCGCCGTCAGGGTCGTCGTGCCCTGCCCAGGGCGGCGGCCCGGGTGTGCCGATCTTCCAACCCGCGTAAGCAGGATTCAGCATGGGGGGCGGATCGCCGTCTTCCTGCCCTGCCCACGGCGGCGGTCCCGGCGTACCGCGGGCCCAATCTGGATGAGCGAGGAAGGGTGGCGGCCCCGTCTCGTCTTCGTCGGAGCCCAACTCGGGGAGTTCCCCAGGGTTGTCCGGCGGAAAGTTGCCCTCTTCAAAGACGGGCGGTCCGGTATCCGGCTGTGCGGGCTCGCCTTCTTGGGCGAAAGCAAGGCTGGTTGCCATCACCAGGCCAAGCGAAAGCCCCAAGACGAAGCCGATGCGATTCATCTTCACCGCGTACTCCCACTGTCTGTCCTACCAGGAGAGTCCTCGAGCGGAGCCCGCCGTTACACCGAGTCGATCTGGCAGCGTCGGTCAGTACTCGACTTCCACGTCTGCTGTCGCCGCCTGCCATTGCTGGATGGCGGCTTGATGCATCATCAGTTTCGCCAGGTTGCCTGCGACCTTGAGCTTGCCGGTCATGAAGGCGGTCTGGGTGTTGAGGTCGCCTTTGGCGATGGCCGAGGCGGTGTCGTAGGTCTGGCCGATGGTCACGTCGGCGTTCTCGAGCGTGCCCAGCGTCAGTTCCGTCGAACCACCCGATGACTTCAGGTAATAGGCGGTATCACCGTCTGGGGTGTCGCTCACGTTGAACTGGAGACCGAGGTCGGCGTTGCCGATGGCGCTCTTGAACCCGGGGTGGCTGTTGAGTGCGTCTTCGACCGCCTGGGCCCATTCCGCGGAAAGAAACTTGACTGCCATGTGTGCTCCTCAGGGATCTGGATCGCCCGCAGGCTAGCAGCGGACGGCGTTTTTGAGCGAACGATCAAATGCTGCGGACGAGCGACTGCACCTCGGCTGTGACGTTCGCATCCGGTGCCACCAACGGCAGCCGGGGGAAGCCCGGTCGGAGGCCGGCCGCTTCCGACGCTGCTTTGACGACCGGTATCCCCAGGGGTTCGATGGCGACGCTGATCGTCGACAACTTCGACTGCAGCTCCCGGGCAGCCAAAGGATCTGCCATGGCGGCGGCCAGCGTCTCCTGAACGAGCTTGGGGGCGTAGTTCCCTGATCCGGTGATCACGCCGTGGGCACCGGCGGTCACGGCCAGGGTCAACGCCTGGGAACTGCCGCTCCACAGCACGAAGTCCTTGGGGGTGGATGCCACCAGCCGCTGCATGCGGACCGGGTCTCCGCTGGAGTCCTTCATGCCGACGATGTTCGGATGGCGGGTCAGGCGCTCGACGGCGTCCTCTCCGAGGTTGAAGGCCGTGGTGTTCGGAACCGAATACAGCATCACCGGAAGGCTCGACTCGTCAGCGGTCATCGTGAAGTACCGCTCGACGACTTCGGTCCGATTGCGGGAGAGCGTCGTCGACGTGAGCACCAGCACAGAGTCCGCCCCGGCGTCTGCCGCCTCGTGCAACTGACCGAACGCCGAGCGGATCGTCTCGGCCATGACGCCACACATGACATACCCGCCCGCCCCGAGGACGTCCCTGGCTGAGTCGACGAGCAGCCGGCGTTCACCTGTTTCGAGATACGGGCCTTCTCCGTTGGATCCGCCGATGACGAAACCCCGGATTCCCTGATCCCACAGCGTCGAGACATTGTGCCGGTGGGCGTCGAGATCGAGTTCGCCCTCGGCTGTGAACGGCGTGATGAGGGCGACGAGATAGCGGGGGAGAGAAGACACGGTCCCAGGCTACATCCCGGTCAGGAGACGAGTTCCACCTCGTAGTTGGGGATGGCGTCGGGGTTGTCCTGCCAGGAGATCGAGAAGTCCGCACCTGAGAGGTCGACCGTGTAGGCGAAGATCGACCCGTTCAGCGTTGCCGTCGACGCCGAACTCTGTTTGGCCTGTCCGTACGGGGCGTAGATGACACCCGTCCAGGTGCCGGACGACACGCTCCACTGGATGGCGTTGCCGGTGCAGGTCGGTCCGCCGTCGTCGGGGTGCAGATAGGTGGAGAACATGAGAATCCCCGGGTCGGAAGCGACCTCGATCTTCTCGTAGGCGGTGATGTCGCCGGAGCCGTTCACCGAGATCTGGCCATGGGCGACGAACGTGACCTTCACTCCGGCCGCCGCCGTCACATTGTTCAGACTGATGTTCTGGTCGGTGAAGTAGATCCCGGACTGGGTGATCTCGATGCTCCCTCCACTGCCGGTGGCGTAGCCGTTCGCCGTCATGTAGGTGTTGGCGATGTTGTTGCCGACGGCGTACACGTACTCGCCCAGCGCAGCTGCCGCATCGGCCCGGTCTCCGCCCGGTTCGAACTCACTCATCTCCAGGTCCATCGGATTGGGTGGCTCGAGACCGAGTTGCGTCGACGGGGTGTAGTTGGAGTCACCTATGTAGGTCACATCGCCGTTGATGGTGGTGGTGGCCCCTGTGATCTTGATGTCCCCGTTGGAGTGCAGCCCGCCGTTGATGATCTGTGAGGCGCCCGAGAGGTCGAGTTCGACACCTCCGCCACATGTCTCGGGGCCGAATGCCATGACTGCGTAGCCTCCGAGGAACGGGTGTGGTGTACAGAAGGCGGTCGCCTGCGAGACGACGTTGAACTGCCCGTCCCCGTCGATCGTCGCCGCCGCCCCGAAGGCTGCGTCCACCTTGGTCGAGATCTGAACCTGCCAATGCCCCGTCGTCGGTTCGGTGACGAGCACTGCCATGTCGGGGTCGGCGTCGTCGAATCCGTTGAGCGTGGCCATCTCTTTGGCCGCTGCCTCCGGATCGGGGTTGGCACCATCCTCGGGGTTGCAGTCTTCCCACGCTGCGGCGAGGGCTGCCGAGTCGGCGGCGTTCAGGGTCTGGCGGCGACTCTCGTACCCGGAGGAGAGATCGACCGAGAGCGCAGTAAAGCCCATCAGCACCAGCAAGGCGACCCCCACGGTGATGGCGACGGCGCCTTCTTCGCTCTGCCTCATGGTGTGCTCCCGTCCGGACAGTCGGCGAAGAACCGGTCGGCGACGGAGGTTCGATGCAGCGTGAGGGTGCCTCCGAACCATTCGGAGATGAACGGCGTGATCAAGTCGACCGTGTGTGTGACTTCAACGGTGATCCGGCTTCCTGACTGTTTCGCCCGGGGCTGGGACTCGCAGGTGACGACGACGTTGGCGACGTCGAGTTCCGGTTCACCAGTGGAGGCGACGACCCGGTTCTTGATGTCGTCGGCCGTGACGGGAGTGCCTCCAGCGTTCTCGGTGAAGGCGGCGTAGATGGCGCCCTCCTGTACGGCGTCGTCGAGGGCGATCGCGGTGTACATGCCCTGCCCGAGGTCGACGATCCCTGAGACGATGAGCAGGAGGAACATCGCCAACAGGGCGAATTCGACGGTAGCCGCGCCTCGTTCAATTCCCACCGACGACCCCCCGATGGATGCTGCGACTCTGGGTGGAATCGAACGTGATGCCGTCTATGAACTGTCCAAGCAGGGGCACGATCGCCTGGTATTCCTTGGTGATCGTGACGGCGACGGTGCTTCCCGAGGGGATCGTGGACTCGGTCGGAGTGGGGAAGGTGACATCGGCGGTGTCGCAGTCGGCGATCTGAGCGCCGAGGGGATCGAAATAGTCGACAGTGATCTCGGCGTTGGTCGGCTCGCCGATCGAGACGAGTCCGCGGGCGGTGACGCGGATGCCGTCGCAGTCGAGGTAGCGGGGGGTGCCCGGGGTGACGGTCGAGTCGCCAACCGTGGTGGCGTAGCGGGCACCTTCCCGCGCCGAAGTCCAGACTCCCGTGAACGATGCGGTCAGGAGTGCGAACTCGACGATTCCGAAGAGAAGGAGGAAGAGAAACGGAGCAACGACCGCGTACTCGACAAGAGTCGCGCCCTGGTCAGTTCCTTCGCCTGTCTCTCGATGCCACACTGGCTACTCCGTCCGGAAAGCCTCCGCAGCCCGCCCCATTCATGCCTCTCGTAGAACCCCGTCGGCAGGGAAGGGAAGAAGATTAGGAGTCGTACCTGCTCGGTCCGCCGGTAGCTCAGGCATGCGGCGTCGACGCTCAGTAGGCCAGTCGAAAGGCGCGTTGGTTGGCACTTCCCGGTGACGGGGTCTTCGCCTCGCCAGGGACGATGTCCCCCGAGAGGATGTACGCCGTAGCTCCGAGCAGGTTGTTGTTCCCTCCACCAGGCGTTCCGCAAGTGATCCGGATGCTTGGGGGATTGTTCGTACATGCCCCACTGTCTCCGACTCCTGGTGTGTGGATGATGTCGCATCGGTTGCTGTTGCAGCCGTACAGCGTCGTGTCGAGATAGATGGGGGTGTATCCCTTCATGTGATAGTCGGTGGATGGCGTTCCGAAGTCGTTTTCCCAAACTGCGGGAGTCCATCCGTAACGCTGGGCTGTCACTAGCCCGTCAACTCCCGACTTGAAGACCACTTGACTGTTGGCTTTGGCCCAGGAGATGCAACTCAACATCTCCGCCGGTGTGTCGACTCCGTCGCAGTCTGTTCCGGGTGGATCAGCGAGAAGGTAATCCCACAGCGGCTCGTTGTTGAGAACAACGGCCGCGTTTGGGCTTTGTGCGTCACGAACCTGGTACCCGCCGGCATCTTCGAGACGGCCGTCATAGGGGTCGGCCGAATACGCATTTCCGCCATAGAGCATTCCCGCTTCAAAAGCCGCCTGCGATCCCACACCGGATTGAGCGCGGGCCATGTCTGGCTCGGCGGAGAACTCCGGGCAATAGGCGTCATCGAGTCTGCCGGTACCGACGCCCGTTGGGTGCACTCCGAGTGGATGGTCGACGCCACGTGCGAGGTTTGCTGCAAATCGACCGTTCTCATCGCCTGAACACTTCGAGGTGTAGCCGAAATCCGTATTTCCATACAGGTAGAAGTCCATCGTTCCGAAGTTGCCTGTGCTCGGAAGGTCGGCACATTCACCGAAGTTGGGCGTGCTACCCGATTTCAGGCAGTTGTAATCGGTCGATGCGGCACTTCCGGGAAGCAGGAATGGAAGAACGCCGCCCGGTGTGCCGATGCTGGTTCCCGCGATGGCATCAGCGGTCACGCCGATCGTGTTGAAGCCTATGACCCCGGCGAGAGCGGTCGGCTTGTCGACGATCGGGACGTGTACCCACGCACGTTGGTTCCCTGTCGGGAACGCCACACAATCCGAGATCGGAGAAACGGCATACCCAGCCGGGGGCGTTCCACAACGAGAGCTGTCGGACCAGTCGGCCAGCGAGGGATCATCGAGTGTGGCGGCTGCGACGTCGATGGCCTCAATTGCGCCATTGCAGCGCGACAGCGTCGTGCCTGAATAGCTTCCGCAGGCCGCGTTCCCGAGATCGCGTGGCACTGCGAACTGCACCGCCGCGAGCGCGCCGACGTCTGCGGCGCTCTGGTGTTGCCGTCGCTCATTGAACCCGGCGCCAGCTGCATCGAGCGTGATCGCAGCGACCCCGATGAGCAAGAGCATGGACGCCGTGATGAGGACGAGGCTTGCGCCTCGCTCCGTGGAAACTCCCTTGTCGCGAGTAGTGCTCTCGGTCTGGGTCATGGGGGGCAGATCTCAGTCACCGACGTGGTGTCAGCCCACCCTGCGTATTGTTCCATTCGGATTTCGACAGAAGAACTCAGTGGCGTTCCTGAGGGAAGTGCCCAGTCGAGAAATCCGGTGAGCGTGTCGATCGGTGCTGTGACCGTGGCAGTCGCTGGGTCACCGACGCCTCCAGCGCTCGCCAAGCTCACGGTTGCATCTGCGGCGAGGTCCATCCGACCACAGATCTCGGCGACGAGTGCGGCGGTTTGGGCTGCGTCGCGAGAGGCGGGCTGAGAGGACAGCGGGCCCACTGGATGATTGACTGCGGCGAGACGAGCACCCTCCCGCGCTCCGTGGCGAACGTCGAGATTCTGGGCAAACACCCAGGCAAATTCGATGATTCCGAACAACAACAGGACGAGAAGCGGGGCGATGAGTGCGAACTCAACGAGCGATGCGCCGTCTTCTCTCGACTTGCGAACGGTTCTCATGATCCCCCTAGCAATGCCTTGTCGCCCCGCAGGGTGACGAGGTTCCCCGACTGCGCTCCTGCGCTCACTCACGGCCGGGCCTGCGCTCTACGATGGCAGGAACCAGTCCTCCGTACTATCGGGCGGGCGTGACCAGAACCTGAGGGGGATCACTGCGTTTCGCCTGGTGACGAGTTACTCAGCCGGAGACGAGCTTGATGGTGGGGCCGGAGGGCCAATCGGATCGAGTCGGATTCAGCCTTGTTGGCTGACAGTGCGGCGGTTCTTGAACTTCGCCTTGATGTAGTCGCGGTTCATCATGGCGATGAAGTCGATCGAGATGGATTGCGGGCAGGCCGCCTCGCATTCGCCGTGGTTGGTGCAGGAGCCGAAGTAGGTCTCCATCGTGTCGACCATGTGGGTGACCCTCTCCCACCGTTCGGCTTGACCCTGGGGCAACAGGTTGAGGTGGGCGACCTTTGCCGCCGTGAACAGGTTGGCCGCGCCGTTCGGACACGCCGCGATGCAGGCTCCGCAGCCGATGCACGCCGCCGCGTTGAACGCAGTGTCCGAGACTTCCTTGGGCACAGGGATCTCGTTGGCGTCGGGCGCCGAACCGGTGGGGATCGAGATGAAGCCGCCGGCGCTGATGATGGCGTCCATCGCTTCCCGGTCGACCATCAGGTCGCGCATGATCGGGAATGCCGTCGCCCGGAACGGTTCGATGACGATGGTGTCTCCGTCGGAGAACTTGCGCATGTGCAGTTGACAGGTGGCCGTCCCCAACTCGGGGCCGTGCGCCTGGCCGTTGATCATGAGCGAACATGTCCCGCAGATGCCCTCGCGGCAGTCCGAGTCGAAGATCACCGGCTCCTCGTCCTTCAAGGTCAACCGCTCGTTGAGAACGTCGAGCATCTCGAGGAACGACATGTCCGGTTCGATGCGGTCCACCGTGTAGGTCTCGAAACCGCCCTTGGCGTTCGGTCCGGCCTGACGCCAGATCTGGAGAACGAGTTTCACTTGTAGCTCCTGGTGGTCAGCTTCACGTTCTCGAACTCGAGGTTCTCCTTGTGCAGGACAGGTTCGACACCCTGACCCTTCCACTCCCAGGCGGACACGAACGCGAACTCATCGTCCCGGCGCAGCGCCTCCCCGTCGGCATCCTGATACTCCTCGCGGAAGTGGCCGCCGCAGGACTCTTCCCGGTGCAGTGCGTCTCGCGCCATCAGGGTCGCCAACTGGAAGAAGTCGTCGACCCGGCCGACCTTCTCCAGCGTCTGGTTGACCGAATCGCCGGTTCCCAGCACTTTGACGTCGGTTTGGAACTCCTCGTAGAGCGCCGGGATCTCCGACAGCGCCTTGTGGAGCCCGCTCTCGTCCCGGCTCATCCCGACGTAGTCCCAGACGATCCGGCCGAGTTGGCGATGGAAATCGTCGACAGTGCGTGTGCCGCGCCTGGCGAGATAGCCGGACACCCGATCGGTCACGTCCCGGGTGACGTCGGTGAATGCCGGGTCGTCGGTGGGAACCAGCGGGTCGTTGAGGAAGTCGGCCAGATACCCGCCGATCGTGTACGGCAGGACGAAGTATCCGTCGGCCAGGCCCTGCATCAGGGCCGAAGCGCCGAGGCGGTTGGCACCGTGATCAGAGAAGTTGGCCTCGCCGATCGAGAACAGACCCGGGATGGTGGTCATCAGGTTGTAGTCCACCCACAGGCCACCCATCGTGTAGTGGACAGCGGGATAGATCCGCATCGGCTGGTTGTACGGGTTCTCGTCGGTGATCCGCTCGTACATCTCGAAGAGGTTCCCGTACCGCTCCTCGATGGCCGGTTGGCCGAGGCGGTCGATGGCGGAGGAGAAGTCGAGGTAGACGC
This sequence comes from Acidimicrobiia bacterium, assembly GCA_040902855.1. GTDB lineage: Bacteria > Actinomycetota > Acidimicrobiia > Spongiisociales > ZC4RG35 > DATHWB01. The sequence continues at coordinate 13,546 of JBBDWN010000128.1, forward strand.
CGTTCTTGAGCGGTCCGACTCCCCGTCCGGAATCCACTTGGGTCTTGGCGTTGCGGCTGGCGACGTCGCGAGGTACCAGATTTCCGAACGCCGGGTAGATCCGCTCCAGGTAGTAGTCCCGGTCCGAGTCGGGGATCTGACTGGCAGGCCGTTTCTCGTCCGGATCCTTCGGCACCCAGATACGGCCGTCGTTGCGCAGCGACTCGGACATGAGAGTGAGCTTGGACTGGAACTCGTCTGAGACGGGAATACAGGTCGGATGGATCTGGGTGAAGCACGGGTTGGCGAAGAGCGCCCCCTTGCGGTGCGCCCGCCAGGCCGCAGTGACGTTGCAGTTCATGGCGTTCGTCGACAGGTAGTACACGTTCGAGTACCCGCCGGTGGCGAGGACGACGGCATGTCCCGCCCAGGACTGGATCTCGCCGGTGCCGAGGTGGCGAGTGGTGATCCCCACCGCCCGTCCGTCCTTGAGGACGAGGTCGAGCATCTCCATCTTTGTGTGGAGGGTGACCCGTCCCGACGCCACCTCTTTCATCAGCGCCGAGTAGGCGCCCAGCAGCAACTGCTGTCCGGTCTGACCACGGGCGTAGAAGGTGCGTGACACCTGCGCGCCGCCGAACGAGCGGTTGTCCAACAGGCCCCCGTACTCGCGGGCGAATGGGACACCCTGGGCGGTCGCCTGGTCGATGATCGCCTCGGAGACCTCGGCGAGTCGGTAGACGTTGGCCTCCCGGCTGCGGTAGTCGCCGCCCTTGATCGTGTCGTAGAAGAGCCGGAACACCGAGTCACCGTCGTTGCGATAGTTCTTCGAGGCGTTGATTCCGCCCTGGGCGGCGATCGAATGGGCCCGGCGCGGGCTGTCGTGGAAGGTGAAGACGTCGACGTTGTATCCGAGTTCGGACAATGTGGCCGCCGCCGACGCCCCGGCCAGACCGGTGCCTACGACGAGTATCCGGTACTTCCGCTTGTTGGCGGGGTTGACGAGCTTCGTGTCGAACTTGTGCTTCGTCCACTTTTCGGTGAGCGGGCCGGCGGGGACTTTCGAGTCGAGGTTGATCGGCATGCTCCTAGCTCACGATTCCTGTGAGCACCGCGATCGGAAAGCTCACGTTGGGGATGACGATGATCGCAGTGAATGCGATGGCGAAATACCGCCGCCACGGGTTGAAGCGGGGATTGTTGATGCCCATGCTCTGGAAAAGCGACCACACGCCGTGATACAGGTGAAGTCCGAGGGCGAGGTTGGCGGCGATGTAGAGGATCGACACCGGCACCCTGCTGAAGGTGGCGACGAAGTTGTCGTACACCGCTCCGTGTTCCCAGCCGTCGGGGGCGAACGGTGCGATCCCCCACGTGAAGTCCGCGAGATGCCAGGCGATGAAGATCAGGACAAGCACTCCGCTCCACCGCATCGTGCGACTGGCATAGTTGGCCACCAGGTATTCCCGGGGGCCCTGATATCCGACCGTGCGCGCCTGCCGGTTGATGATCGTCAGGCTGTAGGCGGCGTGGACGTGGAGCACGAGGGCGCCGATCAACCCGAGACGCAGGATCCATAGGACGACGTAGTGGGGGAAGATCGGGAAGAACAACTCACGCAGCGCCACGCCGTACAGGTCGATCTCGTAAGCCCCGAACTCAGGGAGGAAACCCACGTAGATCTTGAGGTTTCCGACCATGTGGGCGAAGAGGTATCCCATCCAGACGATGCCGGTGAGTGCCATCACCCACTTCTTCCCGACGGCGGAGCGATAGAACTCGACGGGCCAGAAGACCCGGCGATTCTCCGACCCTGTAGTCACTGCCACTTCCAACCTCGTGATCGACGACGAAGCCGATTATGCCGAATCTGAGGCCAACTGCCATTTCTTCAATGCTTCATTGGTCCCCTTGACGGCGCGCGCGCTGTGTGTCATGCTCACACTGGTGTAATTACAACGATGTGAGGGGGACCCCCGCATGCAGAGCAAACTCATCGAAGCCTTGGCGGTGGTGGAGCTCTCCTGGCAGGACTACGCGAACTGCCGAGGGGCAGATGCAGATTTGTTCTTCCCCGAGCGGGGAGCGTCGACTCGTCGGGCCAAAGGGATTTGCCACGCATGTGAGGTCCAAGCCGACTGTCTCGAGTACGCCATCGTCAATGGCGAAAAGTTCGGGATCTGGGGCGGAATGTCCGAACGGGAGCGTCGTCGGGTCCGCCGCGAGCGGATGGTGGCGGCCCGCCGCGCTTCCTGAGCGCCCTCTAGTCTGAGATGAATACGAAGAGGGAGTTCTCCGTTGGATTTGGGTCTACCGCTCATCCTGGTTGCAGGTGCGTTGTTCGTCGTCGGGCTGCTCCTGCGGCGGGTTCGTCCCGATAAGAAGGCGATACTCGAAGGCACGGACGCGCCACCCAAGCCGTCCGTGTTCGGAGGTCGGGCCGCCAGGAAGGCGCTCGACCCGCAGGAACCCGACTTCACCCCGCCCAAGCCGCCCGTCGCCGCCTTTGACGTCGAAGACGGCATCGCCAAAGTCACCTTCGCCGTCCCGATGGCATCCGAAGTAGACGACGTGCTGCGCGACGTGCTGATGGCCGAAGCGATCGAAGTGGTCCGCGAACGTCGCCATCTGGCCGGCGTCGGGTCATTTACGGAGATCGCCGTGTCCGCCGGACTGCCCGTCCCGAGAGAGATCGCATCGCGGTCATTCCCCGAAGGGATCCTTCCCGAACCGTCCGACGTCTCGCTCCTCAACCTGAGCGCCATCGCCCTCGACCCGCTCGAAGTGCTCGTGAACGAAGGGCCAACCAAACTCGACCTCCCCAGCCGCGGCAGCGGCGACAAGGTGGGTCCGGTCGGTTCCGACGTTCGACTCCCGAAGGCCATCGACACCGGACTGCGCACCCAGGGCATCGACCCGAAGACGATGTCGGCCGCCGAACTCGTCACCGGCATGCTCTCCCTCGTCGGTTACCGCGTGACGCCCGGCATGGCCGATCACACCTGGTTTGCCCAGAAGGGCGGGGAGCGCACGTTCATCCGCGAAGACCCGCTCACACCAGACGGATACCCCGAGGTGGACGACGGCGCCATCCAGCGATTCCTGTTCGAATTCCAGACCGCCGGCACCGAACGCGGCCTGTTCGTCTCGGACAAGTACGCACCCTTCGGCATCTACGACAAGGAAGCACGCGAACCGCGCATCCGCTTCCTCACCCGCGAACGCCTCCAGAAATTCGTCGACGG
>JBBDWN010000129.1:0-4714 GCA_040902855.1 Acidimicrobiia bacterium
AGCCCCCTCGGCACCACCTACACCGTCACCGGCGCCGACCCCCCATAAACCGATCTCGGCATGTCCGACGGAGTCTTTCGCGAGACGGCTCGGGTCCAAACTTTCCCAGGCGCGCAATAGAACAGTCCTTCGGTGCGTCCTTCTACCAGTCAATCGACTTCTAGGAGGATGCGACCATGACCACACCGACCCTGTCCCCGTACACGATCGGCGACACAGTCGAAGACTTTGTCCTGCCCGACGTCGAGGGCAACCCCGTCCGGTTCAGCGACGTCACCGGGAAATGGACGCTCGTCTACTTCACCACGACATGGTGCCCGTACTGCACGGCAGAAGCGCCGTACCTCGAGTCCGAACTCGTTGCGGGCTTCGCCGACCACGACCTGAGACTCGTCGTCATCGACGTGAAGGAGCCGGCAACCGTCGCCCGGATGCTGCCCGACCGCTTCGAATGGAAGTCACCATTCCTCGTTGATGCCGACGGGGTCATCTGTGAGCGGTTTGCCCCCCGCAAGGAGGGCCTGGCTCCCGAGGTGGCGATCATCAACGCTCACCTCGTACTCGATGAGAACCGTGTCATCCGATTCGCCGAGTACCTCAACATGGAGCGATTCGACGTCCACGCCGTTGCGGTCAAGGCCGCGATCGAAGTACTCCTGGCGGAGGCCGCCGATGGATGATCGGGTCGCTCTCGCAGTCACTCCGGTGGCTGAAGTCGCCGACGACCGCGTGCGAATCGTGCTCGAAGTCGATGTGCCCGCGGGAGTCCACATCGAGCCGCACCGGCCCGACGACCCCTTCCTGATCCCCACCGTCGTCACGGTGAACGGACTCGATGACGTCGAGGTCACCTATCCGGATCCGGTCGCGAAGCATCTCGGATGGAACGACGTCGCTCTCATGGTGCTCGAAGGGCCCCTCGAGTTTGTCGTCACCGGCCAGCGGCGCCCTGACGGTGAAGTCGTGTCGGGAGGCATCAGCTACCAGCCGTGCTTGGGCGGCGCATGCCTCCCGACCCGAACCGTGACGTGGTCGACGCAACTCAGCCCCGCCAAAGTGGGGACCTGACCTGCACGCGCAATATCTCCGAGGCCCCCATCGTCCTTACTTCTGGAAACCCATCGGAGGGGCGTAGAAGCATGGATGTGCCGTCGGTATCCTCAGCCGAGAGTTCAGCGATGGACACGATGCAAGATCAGACCATCACCGCGTTTGGTGTCATCGCCAGGGAGCAACTCCCTTGGCTGTACTCCCTGGCGCGCCGACTCGCCGCCGACCGGGCCGAGGACGTCGTGCAGGACTGCCTGCTGCGGGCGTTCAAAGGCTTCCCCCAACTGCGAGATCCGCAGGCCGCACCCGCCTGGTTCCGTCAGATCCTCATCAACTGCGCCAACGACCATCACCGCAAGAGACTTCGGGCACCGGACGAGCAGCCTCTCGACGAGACCTCCGAGCAGACACTTTTCCGCCGAATCGTCGACGAAGATCCGCTCCCCTACTCGGACTCGGTCCACCTGGACTTCCTCCACTCTTTCACCGACGACCACGTCTGGGCCGTCCTCGACCGTCTCGATCCGAAATATCGGGTCCCCCTGGTCCTGGTCCACATGGAGGGCATACCCACCGCCGACGTGTCCCGGATGCTCGGCATCCCTCTGAACACCGTCCTGTCGTGGCTCCACCGGGGCCGACGCCTTTTCGAAACCGAAATGTGGAATTACGCCGAGGAACACGACCTCGTCTGTCAGGAGCAAGGAGTGACGTCGTGATCGACTGCACCAGTGCGGTACGCCGCCTCTGGAACTTCATCGAGTTGGATCTGCCTGAAGCGGAACGAGACGAAATGGACGAGCACCTGGCGTTCTGCCGCCGGTGCTGCGGCGAAGTGGAGTTTGCAGAGGAACTCCGCGTCCTGCTGAAGGACTCTGCAGGACCGGAACTGCCGCCTGACGCCGCGGTGCGGCTGGGCGAATTCATCGACTCCATCGGGGACGAATGACGATCTCCCGCGACCTGATTCACGCCGACGAGATCGACGCCGTCGTCGGCGCCGCCTACCGGGCGCTCGAGTCGCCCACCGGCGCGGCCACCTGGCTCTACACCCAGGATCAGCTCGAATGGCTTCCGGAAGGTGCCAAGGCTTGGGCGCTCGGAGTCGGTAACCCCGTCCCCTATGCCGAACTCGCCGCAGGGGAGTCCGTACTCGACCTTGGCTGTGGGGCAGGAATCGACGTGCTCCTCGCCGCACGGGCAGTGGGGCCTGACGGGCGATCCACCGGACTCGACTCGCTGCCGGAGATGGTCGACCGAGCGACGGAGTTCGCCGCCGAGGCCGGGATCGACTGGGTCGACTTCATCGAGGGCCGAATGGAAGCCATACCGTTGCCCGACGAATCGGTGGACGTCGTGATATCCAACGGGACGATCAACCTGGCCGCCCGCAAGAGCCGAGTGTTGGCGGAAGCGTTGCGGGTACTGCGACCCGGAGGACGTCTCTGCGTGGCCGATCTGACGATCGTCGAAGAAGACCTGCCGCCCGAGATCCTCACCCACCCTTCCGCTTGGGCTGGTTGAGTGTCGGGAGCCCTGGCGGAGCGTGTCTTCGTCACCAAACTTGATCGGGTCGGATTCGAGAACATCAAAGTGAAGGAACGTTTCGACTTCAGTCTCAGCCACACGGCCGGCTATCCGCTGTTCACTCCGGATCTGGTGGCGCTCATGCATGAGCTCATACCGGCCGACCAACACGAGCGGGTGGCCACGAGCGTGATCATCACCGCCCGCAAACCGGATCAGCCTTCGTAAGTACCTGAGTTGGTGTGAGGGGGGAGCCCGGCCGGGCTCCCCCCTCAACGAATCAGGACTTGCTGACGGTGATCGACTTCAGGTCGCTGTCCCCGTCCGGGTCCGAAGCACCAGCGGGCGCCCCTGAGTATGGGGCGCCGTTGAGGTGTGTCACTGTCCACTTGACCGAACTCGTGCTCTTCGCGAAGTTGCCGGAGTTGACGCTGCACCAGCCTGCTTCATTTGTGACGGGGTGGACACCGGTCGTACAGGATGTGCTCTTACCGTCCTGTCCGGTTGCGGGATCCCACAAACCCTCGACCACCACACCGTCCACTCCGGTCACGTTGCCGTCCACCACATCGATGACGCGAATCCAGACTGTCGCGTTCCACAGTGCTTTCTTGCTGGTAGCGGTTCCGTCCAGATCTCCGACGTAGGTGCCCTCTGGCGAGGGTGAAACAGTCCCGTCGGAGACGGTGACATCTTGCGAGTCGGAGTCTATCGCCGTGTCGTCGTCGGACACGGTCAAGGTGACGGTGTACGTGCCGCCTGCCCCATAGGTGTGAGTGACGGTGGCGCCGGAGCCGGTGTTCCCGTCACCGAATTCCCAGGCGTACGACGAAATCGAACCGTCGGAGTCGCTCGAAGCGGTCCCGTCGAAGTCGCACGCCAGGTCTGTGCACGAGAACGTAAACGAGGCGGTCGGAGCGGCATTCGTGTCACCGCCACCACCGGTTCCATCCATGGTCGGGCTGAACACGGTGCTGTCGGCCACATCGATGCGGGGCTCCAGATCCCCGTCACCGGAGTCGTCGGTCCAGTCGGTTTTGCCGGTGGTCTCGAGCGCTAACAGGATGCCTGGCGGAGTTAGCGTGGAGTCGCTCGAAACCAGCAGCGCAGCCGCGCCGGCAACATGAGGCGAGGCCATCGAGGTTCCGCTGTAGGTGGCATAGCCGCCGGGCACTGTCGACAGGATGCACACCCCCGGGGCGGTCACCTCGACGAGGCTCCCATAGTTCGAGAAGTTCGCCAGGGTGTCGTCCTCGTCATCACGGCACGTCGGACTCGCCAGCCCGCCCGGTTCGCCGTCGAAATCGGCCAGGGCGGACACGGTGATCACGTCGGGGTGATTGGCCGGGCTGAACGTCGATGCGTCCTTGCCGGAGTTCCCGGCTGCCACGGCGTAGGTCACTCCGGCGGCCACGGAATTCTCGATCGCGGTGTCCATTGCGCTGGAAGAGCATTCACAGCCGAGGCTCATGTTGGCGACATCGACGAAGCTGGCATTTTCCGTGACGTAGTCGATGCCTGCCACGATCCACGACATGTATCCCGAGCCGTCCGAGCGGAGAACCTTGACCGCCCACTGCTCGACGCCGGGCGCCACCCCGACGACGTGGATGCCGTCAACGTTCACTCCGTTGTCGAGGGCGCCGATCGTTCCCGCAACGTGAGTTCCATGCCCGTTGTCATCGTCGCCCGCACCGACCGTGCACGATGCCTTGAACGGGCTGCCTCCTGCGCAATTGACCGACTTGGCCGTGTTGACGTTCAGGTCGGGGTGGTCGAAATCGATCCCGGTGTCGATCACGGCGACGACGGCCCCGGTCACTCGCTCGTCGGTCCCGTCAATCTTGAGTGTCTCGTTGGCGTCGGCGTTGATCCGGTCTATGCCGGTAGGAAGAGGTGGCGGAGTATGAGTCGCGATCGAGACCTCCTGATCCGCTTCCACAACGCTCACCCGCGGATTCCTTGCCAGTGACGACGCGGCCTGGGCCGTCAGATCAGCGGAGAATCCCTTCAGGGCGTGTTGGTAGACGAAACCGAGTTCGCCACCGGCGCCTCGGACCAGGCTGCGGGCGGTGGCTTCCACATCGGTGACGGAATCGTCGAGTACGACGATGTAGGTGGAGCGTTCGGCGCTGGC
>JBBDWN010000129.1:4814-16694 GCA_040902855.1 Acidimicrobiia bacterium
GTGATCGACGCCGCAGTCCGCCAGAAGCGGTCACGACTTCCGTCGGTCGTCAAGGGCAAGAAGCGCAAGAAGGCGATCAATCGGGCGAAAAAGGTTCTGGCCGACCGCTGACAGCCTTCAGAGCTCGACGATGTCGAGTTCTCCCTCGGCGTGACGGGCGCGCAGCCGCTTCTTGTCGAACTTCCCGACCGACGTCTTGGGGACTTCGTCGATGAACGTCCACCGTTCCGGCAGCCAGAACTTGGCCACACGGGAAGCCAGGAAATCCCTGAGCGCTTCCGGTGTCACCGTCGCCCCTCGAGCCACCACGATGCAGGCCAGCGGCCGTTCGTCCCAGCGGTCGTCGGGGACGCCGACCACGACCGCCTCGACCACCGCCGGATGGGCCATCAGCTCGTTCTCGAGATCCACCGAACTGATCCATTCGCCCCCCGACTTGATGACGTCCTTGGCACGGTCGGAGATCTGAACGAAGCCGCCTTCTGTGATCGTCCCCACGTCGCCGGTGCGAAGCCACCCGTCGTGGAACTTCTCCTCGGACGGGTCGAGGTGATAGGAGGCAGTGATCCACGGGCCACGGATCTCGATCTCACCTTGGGTGGTGCCATCCCAGGGAAGGACGGTGCCGTCGTCGTCACATATCCGTATCTCGACCCCGGCCAGGATGCGGCCGGTCTTCGACTTCCACTCCATCCGCTCGGACTCGGGCGCATCCTTGGGGGGCCGGGCGATCGCACCCAGTGGCGAAGTCTCCGTCATCCCCCACGCCTGGACGATCTCGACACCGAACGTGCGCTCAAAACCCTCCATCAATGCACGTGGCACCGCAGACCCTCCGCAGGTGATGAAGCGGAAGGAGCTCAGATCGGCCTGCGGCTGGTTGTGGAGCACCTCGTTGAGAACCGTCGGCACCGCACCCGAAATAGTCGGCCGCGTTCGCTCGATGACGTCGACGATCGGACCGGACTGCAGGTACTGCTGAGGCATGACCATGTCGGCGCCTGCCGCCCACGCCCCGTAGGGCATGCCCCAGGCGTTGGCGTGGAACTGGGGCACGATCACCAGCACCCGATCGGCCTCGGAGAACCCCAGCGTGTTCGCCGACATCACGTTGAAGCAGTGGAGGAACGTCGAGCGGTGCGAGTAGACGACGCCCTTCGGGTTGCCAGTGGTCCCACTCGTGTAACACATGGCAGCGGCGGTGCGCTCGTCGAGATCCGGGTAGTCAAAGCCGGATTCCTCGGCGGCCAGCAGATCCTCGTAGTCGAGGGTGTCACCCAGGCCTGCGAGGTCGCCTTCACCGCACACGATGATGTGCCTGACCGTCTTCAGTTGGTCACGAACCGCGGCCAGGAGCGGGGCGATCGAGGCGTCGACGATGATCGCCTCGTCTGCTCCGTGGTTCACCACGAAGGCGAGCTGATCGGGGAACAGCCGGATGTTGAGGGTGTGGAGGACGGCTCCCATCGAAGGGACAGCAAGGTATGCCTCCATGTGGCGTTGGTTGTTCCACATGAATGTGCCGACCCGATCGCCCGGTTCGACCCCGAGTCGGCTGAGAGCGGCAGCGAGGCGGTCGGCACGCTCCGCCACCTCGGAGAAGGTGGCTTCCTGGATATCGGCGTCCGGGCCGTGATAGGTCAGGACCTTCGACGCCGGATAGATCGTCCGCCCATGCCGGAGCAGGTGGGCGGTGGTGAGCGGGAAGTCCTGCATGGTGCTGTCGATCATCGGGGGATTCTCCCCTGATGACGGCTGCGACTCAAACAGCGATCGTCATTAGCCTCACCTCTCTATGGGCAAGCACCTCACCAATCTGACGGTCGGAATGGTCATCCCGTACGGCGGGGACCGATTTACCACCGTCTCGGAGGAACTCGCCGGCGCATTCGGGAAGGGCGACCGGCTGATCGTCGTCTCAGACACCGGCGACCTGCTCCATGTCCCAAAGTCCGACTGGAACATCGCATCTGCCGCAGTCGACGCGGCGTGGAACGCGTTCGGGGCGATGGGCGAAGTCTCGGATGCCGAGATCACCGCCTTCTATCACGGCTTCGCCGACCGCCTGGCCGACGAGTCGGCGTTCACACCCATCACAGAGGCCAACCACATTGACGTCGAACGGGCGCGGGAGGCAGGACGGAGCACCACCAGACTGACGCTGTCCGAGACGATGCGAACCGACATGATCGCCGGACTTCGAACGTGGGCTGAACGATCAGGCGGGCGAGGTGAGGTGGTCGAGACCGTCCGCCACACCGGATGGACGGTCGACCTGGTGCGGGCGGGGCTCGGGGTGGTCGGATTCGTCTTCGAAGGCCGCCCGAACGTGTTTGCGGACGCCACCGGAGTGCTCCGCGCCGGCAACACCGTCTGTTTCCGCATCGGGTCCGACGCCCTCGGAACCGCCCGGGCGATCGTCGAGCACGCCCTCGACCCTGCACTCGCCGCCGCCGGACTGCCTGCCGGAGCCGCCACACTCGTCGACACGCCCAGCAGGGCAGCCGGATGGGCGATGTTCTCGAATCCGAAACTGTCCCTCGCAGTCGCGCGCGGATCCGGCGCGGCCGTCGGCCAACTCGGCGCCGTCGCCCGGCAGGCCGGAATCTCGGTGAGCCTGCACGGAACAGGCGGGGCATGGATCGTGGCAGACGACACCGCCGACTCCGACGCGTTCGCCGCCGCCGTCTATCACTCGCTCGACCGCAAGGTCTGCAACACCCTGAACACCTGCGCCATCGCCGACTCGGCCGCCGATCGACTGATGCCGGTATTCCTCGACGCCCTCGCCAGGGCGGGTAAGCGCCGAAACGTCGAGCCGAAGCTGCACGTCACGGAGCGAGCGATGTCTCGAATCCCGGCCAAGTGGTTCGACCCCGTCGAGATCTCGCGAGCCGGAGGTGCCGTCACCGAACCCCGCGCCGAACTCGTCGCAGACACCGAACTCGGTCACGAATGGGAATGGGAGGACTCGCCGGAAGTGACGCTCGCCGTCGTCGAGGGAATCGACGAGGCGGTGCGGTTGTTCAACGACCAGAGTCCCCGATTCGTGGCCAGTCTCATCTCCTCGGATGCCTCGGCTCACGAACGATTCTGGAACCGGATCGACGCGCCGTTTGTCGGAAACGGCTTCACCAGATGGGTCGACGGCCAGTACGCATTGGACCGACCGGAGCTGGGGCTTTCCAACTGGCAGTTCGGACGGCTCTTCGGCCGCGGCGGGGTGCTGTCGGGGGATTCGGTCTTCACGATTCGCACGCGAGCGGCTCAATCCGATCCGGAAATCGGCCGATGAACTACGGAAAGCGTCCCCAACGTGGGAGAGTAGGGCCATGACTTCAGAACAGACCAAGACCGAGATCGTGGACCTGTTCCTCGAAAAGCACGGAGCCGTGCTGCCGGGACACGTCATCGACTTCGCCCTGGACATCCGCTCGGTCATCGCCGAGCTGGAAGAAAAGCTCACACCCGTCTCGGTCTGAGCCCGGATGGAGGGACTCGGTTCCGCCATCGATGTTCTGCGTCGGGCAGCCAAAATCCTCGCCTACACCGGCGCCGGATGCTCCACCGAGTCTGGAATCCCTGACTTTCGCGGACCCGACGGGCTGTGGACCAAAGTCGACCCAGACGACTTCAGCATTTCCCGTTATCTGTCCTCCCGCGACGTTCGCGTCCGTGGCTGGCGCATGCACCAAGAGGGCGCACTGTGGGGCGATCGGGCCGACATCCGACCGAACGCCGCCCATCTCGCCCTCGCCGACCTCCATCGAAGGGGCCGACTGAGCGGAATCGTCACCCAGAACGTCGACGGGCTTCACCAGGCGTCCGGTGTCCCCGACACGGCCGTCGCCGAGGTGCACGGCAACGTCCGCAAGTCACTGTGTCTCGGATGCGACGCCCGATGGGCGACCGAGGAAGTCCTCACGTGGGTCGACGCAGGAATGGAAGATCCCGAATGTCCGCACTGCGGCGGAATCGTGAAGACGACCACCGTGATGTTCGGCGAATTGCTGCCAGACGGCGAGATGGACAAGGCGCGAGCGATGGCCGATGAATCCGATGCGGTGCTCGTCGTCGGATCGACGATGGGGGTCTATCCCGCAGTCTTCATCCCGCTGTCGGTCGTCCAACGCGGGGCGCCGATGGTGATCGTCAACCTGGGACCGACCGAACAGGATGCCCTCGCCACGGTCAAACTCGACGCTCCCGCCGGACAGACGCTGATGGAACTGGCTGCGGGTATCTGAAACCTGGTCAAAGTCCCATCGACCGGACAAAGAACGAAGCCATCTGCGCCCGGGTCACCGTGTCGGACGCGCAGTAGAGAGCCGGTTCGATCGAACAGCCGACGGTCACACCGGCCGATGCCAGGGCGTTGATGTCGTCTTCATGCGGGTTGCCGTCGTCGTCATCGAACCAGTCGACGTCGGTTGCGGGAAGATCGAAGGCCCGAACCAGCAGCGTTGCCATCTCGTCTCTCAGCAGGAGAGCGTCCGAGCAGTAGTTCGCCTCGTCACATCCGAAGCCGATGCTTGCGCTCATGACTGCGTCGATGTCCGGTTCGAACAGCGTGCCGTCATCGTCGGCAAACCAGTCCTGTTCGCTCGGAGGAAGGGAGAGCGCCCGGTTGATGAATGCCGCGATCTGTCCGCGAGTGATCGAATCCGACGGGCAGTACAGCATCGGCTCGGTGCTGCAGCCATTGGTGATCCCGGTGGCGACCAGCTTCTCGATGTCCTCCTGGTGGACCGAGGTCTCGTCGTCGGAGAACGTGCCCGTGTAGACCGGGAGCGCAGGCTCGGTCAAACGAGGTGCAGTCAGCAGGTATTCGTACGGGTTGATGGCCACGTCGTTCTGGAAGATCTGGAAGTGGAGGTGAGATCCCGTCCACTCGGCGTTGCCGGAGTCACCCACCCAGCCGATGAGCTGGCCCTTGTAGACCTCGGTCCCCCGTTCGATGCCGGGGGCGATTCCCCACGCCAGCCCGTCATCGGTGCCGGGGGTGTCGTTGTTGAGGTGGATGTACCAGGTTTCCCAACCGCCTCCGTGATCGATCGACAGGTAACAGCAGGTCGATCCGATCCAGCGGACGACACCGTCTGCGGCCGCCACCACCGGGAGCATCTTGGCCCCCATGATGTCGGTTGCCTCATGTGTCCGACCACCCGAACGGGTTTGATAGAAGTCGTCGATAAAGGTGACGTCGCCGATCACCGGAAAGACGATCTGCGACGGATCGAATCCGTCAGTTTGAGCGAGAGCCGGTGCCGGCTGCGCGATGAGAGAGGCGAGCAAGACCAGTGCCGTCAGCGACGCCGTGGCCACCCGACTCCGCTGTTTCCCCCAGGAGTCCATAAAGATCTAATCGGTCGCGAAGCCGGGAACCTTGACCGGTCATCTCGGATTGCGCAAGACGAGGACCGGATACGATTGGCGCTGATGCCCGGGTACACGCCGCCGTTGGACGATCTGGCATTCGTGATGAACCACGTCGCGGACTTGAGCGCCGTGGCCAAGCTCAACGGCTTCCAGCACGCGGATTCGGAGACAGTCTCCGGGGTTCTCGCTGAGGCAGGGCGTTTCTTCTCGGAGGTCATCGCTCCCACCAACCGGCCAGGAGATGTCGAGGGTTCGCAGCTGGTCGACGGCCAGGTGTGTACTCCGTCAGGGTTCAAGGAGGCATACGCCAAGTACCTCGAGTCGGGATGGGCGGGGGTTCACCTTCCCGAAGAGTGGGGCGGTGGCGGGATGCCGCTGCTGGTTGGAATGGGCGTCCACGAGATGTTCAAGAGCTCCAACTTGGCGATGTCGCTGTGCACGATGCTCACCCAGGCTTCGATCGACGCCCTCATGGAGCACGGTTCACCGGAACAGCAGGCGCTGTATCTGGAGAAGCTCGTGACCGGCGAGTGGTCGGGGACGATGTGTCTGACCGAACCGCATGCCGGATCCGATGTCGGGGCGTTGACGTCGAAAGCCGAGCCACAAGACGACGGCACCTACCGGATCACCGGCCAGAAGATCTTCATCACTTGGGGGGACCAGGACCTGACTGAAAATATTGTTCAATTGGTGCTGGCCCGAACCCCGGGTTCGGCACTCGGTACCAAAGGGATATCCCTGTTCGTCGTGCCGAAGTACCTGGTCGGTTCGAACGGGACCTTGGGCGACCGCAACTCGTACGAAATCGTCTCGCTCGAACACAAGCTGGGGATCCACGCCTCACCGACCTGTGTCATCGACTTCTCCGGGGCAGTCGGATACCTGGTCGGCGAAGAACAGCAGGGCATGCGATACATGTTCACGATGATGAACACCGCACGCATCGAAGTCGGTGCGGAGGGTCTCGCCGTCGGCGAACGGGCGTATCAGAAGGCCCTCGCCTACGCCAATGAGCGCCCGCAGGGTCGGGCGGTCGGGGCCGAAACGGACGAGTCCTCGCTCATCATCGACCACCCTGACGTTCGCAGGATGCTCCTCACCATGCGGGCCTTTCTCGAAGCCATGCGGGCGTTGCTCTACGTGACGGCATCCGGCGTCGACCACCATCGCCATGCGGAAGATCCCGACGTCAGCACGCTGCACGGGGACCGCGTGGCACTGCTCACTCCCATCGTCAAGGCATGGTTGACGGACCGTGGCGTGGAGATCGCCTCCCTCGGACTGCAAGTCCACGGTGGGATGGGATACGTCGAGGAGACGGGCGCCGCCCAGTTCTATCGCGACAGCCGGATCTCGCCGATCTACGAGGGGACCAACGGCATCCAGGCGATCGACTTGGTCATGCGCAAGCTGACACTGTCTGATGGTGAAGCAGTGTCTTCGTTGCTCAGCGAGATGGCCCGGGCGGCGACCGAGATCGGTGCAGCCGCTCCCCGGCTCGGAAACCATCTGAGCGACGCAGTGGCGACAGCCAAGCGATGCACGGACTACCTGATCGGACAGTTGGAAGCAGGCGAATACAACGACGCCCTCGCCGGCGCAATGCCCTACTTGGACCTCATGGGAACCACCTGCGGCGGGTGGCTGATGGCACGGTCGTGGCTGGCCGCCGATCGGCTAGGGGGAACGAAGCCTGACGCCTTTCTTGCCGCGAAGAAGGCGACCGCCGCGTTCTATCTCGGTCAGTTGCTGCCGAGGGCGACAGGACTGGAAGCGGCGATCACTGCGGGAGCGGAGCCGCTCTACGAGGCGGCGTTCTGACGGCAATACTCGACGAACGCGCCACAATGGACCCATGGAACGCAGACGGGTAGTCGTCACCGGAGTTGGAGTCGTCTCCGCCGCCGGCGTCGGGGTCAACGATTTCTGGAAGGGTCTCGGCGTTGCGCCCTCCGCCGGATCTCGCGAAGTCCTGGGCTGGGACCCGGAACCATGGATTCCAAAGCGGGAGCACCGGCGCATGGACCGGTTCACGCAGTTCGCGCTGGTCGCCACCATGGAAGCGCTCGAACAGTCGGGCGGGCTGGACCATGTCGACCCGAACCGGGTGACGGTCGGCGTGGCGACCGGTATCGGCGGACTGCCCTCGCTCGAAGAACTCATCTACGAGGCGTACACCGAGAACCCGCGTCCGTCGCCGATGCTCATCCCGATGATGATGTGCAACGCGGCGGCAGCCACGATCTCCATCCACTACGGGTTCGGAGGACAGGCCACGACCCCGGTGGTGGCCTGTGCCGCCGGTGGGCAGGCGATCATGGACACGCTGCGCCAGATCCAATGGGGATACGCCGATGCCGGAATCGCCGGCGGGGCGGAAGGCGCGGTGCGGGAGCCGACGATCGCCGGATTCCGATCCGCCCGCGCATTGTCCCCGTCGATGATCGCTCGTCCGTTCGACGGGGATCGGGACGGATTCGTGCTCGGGGAAGGAGCCGGCATCCTCGTGCTCGAAGAGCGAGAAATAGCGCTGCGACGGGGGGCTCCGATCCTCGCCGAGATCCTCGGAGCCGCCGCGACCGCAGATGCCCACCACATCACCGCCCCCCACCCAGGAGGCGAAGGAGCCGAGCGGGCGGTGCGGCTGGCAATGGCCGACGCCGGGATCGAGCCTGACAGAGTGGGCTACGTCAATGCCCACGGCACCGGGACCGAGCTCAACGACCGCACCGAAGGCGAGGTCGTCGCTCGCATCTGGGGTGACGACCAGCCGGCCATCTCCTCGATCAAAGGCACGACCGGCCACGCCCTCGGCGCCTCCGGAGCGATCGAAGCCGTCGCCTCCACCCTGGCGATCGAACGCAACGAACTCCCACCCAACGTGGGCATGACCTCCTTGGATCCCGACATCCCACTGACCGACATCGTCACCAGCCATCGTCAATGGACGCCATCGGCCGTGGTATCGAACTCCTTCGGATTCGGCGGGCACAACACTGCGGTGGTTATCGGGCCCGCGAACTAAGCTTGCCCATACGGGAGCTCGGTGAGACCGGGCTGAGAGGGAGTCTCCGAGACTCCGACCGTTGAACCTGATCCGGATAATGCTGGCGCAGGGACCTCAGCTCATCCCCCCGTCCGGCTTCCGACGACGAGACGGAGGAGTGAAGAATGTCCACCAGGACGCCAATCACATTCGCAGTCGTCGGCCTGATCGTCGCCGCCTGCGGTGGCGGCGAGACATCCGACGAACCATCGATCGAACCCCCACCCGGGATCATCACCCTGATGACCCATGACTCCTTCGCCGGTGGCGTCAGCGAAGACACCTTTGCTCCGTTCACGGCCGAGACCGGGATCGAGGTGCGGGTGCTGCCGGCCGGTGACGCAGGTTCGATGGTGAACCAGGCGATCCTCACTGTCGACAATCCAGTCGCCGACGTCCTGTTCGGGGTCGACGACAGCTTCCTCACGCGGGCCTTCGAGGCAGGGATCTTCGTCGCCTACGAATCGCCTCTCCTGGCGGACGTCCCCGACGAACTGGAACTCGATCCCGAGCATCGGGTGACGCCGATCGATCGCGGCGACGTGTGCCTCAACTACGACCTCGCCTACTTCTCGGGGGATCTGGTTCCACCGTTCAATCTTGAACAACTGGCGAACCCCGAGTACGCCGACCTCCTCGTGGTCGAACACCCAGGAACGTCGTCACCCGGGCTGGCGTTCCTCTTGTCCACTATCGCCACGTTCGGGGAAGACGGGTGGCAGGACTACTGGCGTGCCCTCGTCGACAACGGGGTACGCGTGGCGAGAGATTGGGACACCGCCTACTACTCCGATTCGACGTGGTGGGGCGGCGACCGGCCTCTGGTGGTGTCCTATGCATCGTCACCCCCTGCCGAAGTCATCTTTGCCGACCCTCCGACCGGTGAAGCCATCACCGGGGTCATCGACGAGGGTTGCTACGGCCAGATCGAGTTCGCCGGCGTGCTGGCGGGCGGAGTCAATGAGCGGGCAGGTGGAATGCTGATCGACTACATGCTCTCACCGGAGTTTCAATCCCAAGTCCCCCTCACCTGGTTCGTGTTTCCCGCCAACGCCACTGTGGAGTTGCCGCCCGAGTTCGTCGAGCACACCGTCGTACCGGCCAGCCCCAATCGGCTCGACCCTGAGTTGGTGGAAGAGAACCGGGAGCGCTGGATCGAAGAGTGGGCGGAGATCGTCCTCCCGTGAAAACCGGGCGGATGCTCCTCGTCGGAGTCCCGGTTCTCTTCCTCGGCTACTTCTTCGTCTACCCGGTGGCTTCGATTCTGATCGAAGCGGCCACGGGCGAGGGAGGCATGGACTTCCTGTTGACCGCTTCGACCGGGCGGGCGCTGTGGTTCACGCTGTGGCAGGCAGCGGTGTCGACTGTTCTCACCCTGCTGGTGGCATTCCCTCTGACTTGGGTGGTGTCCAACTTCGACTTCGCCGGCCGGAGAACAGTGATGGCCCTCGTCACCGTTCCTTTCGTCCTGCCGTCGGTGGTCGTGGCGAGCGCCTTCATCGCGCTCGGACTGCGCGACTCGGTCGTCGCGATCCTCGTGGCCCACGTCTTCTTCAACGTCTCGGTCGTCGTGCGAACGGTCACGACCGTCTGGGCTCGCCTCGACCGGTCGCCGATCGACGCGGCTCGCACGCTTGGTGCATCCCCGTGGACGGCGTTTCGTCAGGTCACCCTGCCGCTGCTGTCTCCTTCGATCGCCGCCGCCTCGTCGATCGTCTTTCTCCTCAGTTTCACCAGTTTCGGGATCGTCCTCCTCCTGGGAGGGCTGCGCTTGCGGACGATCGAAGTCGAGATCTACCAGCGGGTCACCACCTATCTCGATCTCCCCGCTGCGGGCGCGCTGGCACTCGTGCAACTCGTCGGGATCGTCGCCGTGATGACGGCCTACGCCCGGCTACAGGAGCGCCGCACCCGGAAACTGCACCTCCGCCCCGAGGCGCAGGTACTGCGGGTGGCGCGGGGCCGTGAACGGATCTGGATGTGGTCGATCGTCACTGCCACCACGGCGCTCACGCTCGTCCCTCCGACGGTTCTGATCGCTCGCAGCATGCGGTCGCGGGCAGCAGGCTGGCGATTCCTGGCAGATCCCGGGCCGCTGGCCGTCGACCCTGGGGCCGCCATCGGCAACTCGTTGCAATCTGCGGCAATCGCCGCCCTCATCGCCCTCGCCGTCGGGGTGCCGGCGGCCGTGGTCGTGGCGGGATCCGCACCAGGCTGGGGTCGATGGATGGACGTGGTGGTGATGCTGCCACTCGGTACCTCGGCAGTCACGATCGGACTCGGCTTCCTGGTGGCTCTCGACCGGCCGATCGATCTTCGAACCGCTCCGATCATCGTCCCCATCGCGCATGCGCTGGTGGCGATTCCGTTCGTGGTGCGGGCGGTGCTTCCCACCATCCGGTCGATCCGGACCGTGCTCCGCGACGCCGCCGCAGTTCTCGGAGCCTCCCCGGCGCGCGTGTGGCGAGAAGTGGACCTGCCGCTGATGGCGCGAGCGGTCGGAGTGGCCGGAGGTTTCGCCGCCGCGGTGTCGCTCGGTGAGTTCGGAGCCACCGCCTTCATCGTCCGACCCGGCACCGTGACCGTCCCGACGCTCATCTTCCGCCTGTTGGGAAGGCCGGGAGCGGTCACCTTCTCAGGGGCGATGGCGATGTCGGTGATCCTCATGGTGCTGGTCGGAGGGCTCGTCATGTCTCTCGACCGGCTGCGGGCAGGAGAGTTGGGATCGTTCTGATGTTGATGGCAGAGGACATCCACGTCACCTTCGGTGACACCGTCGCCCTCGACGGGGCGAGCGTCGAAGTCGGCGACGAGATCGTTGCCGTCCTCGGACCATCCGGATGCGGGAAGTCGACGTTGCTGCGGGTGATCGCCGGGCTGCAGCGTCCCGACCTGGGATCAGTGACCTTCGACGGCGAGGACCTGACATCCGTGCCGGCGCATCTACGACGTTTCGGTCTGATGTTCCAGGACTATGCCCTCTTCCCCCACCGCAACGTCGGAAGGAACGTCGCCTTCGGCCTCGAGATGCAAGGCCTGGAACGAGAGGAGATCTCCCAGCGGGTCAGCGAAGTCCTGGAACTCGTCGGACTGGCCGGGTGGGAGAGTCGGGTCATCGACGGGCTGTCAGGGGGCGAGGCTCAGCGAGTGGCCCTCGCCAGGACCCTGGCGCCCCGACCGAGCCTGGTGCTGCTCGACGAACCTCTCGGATCCCTCGACCGGATGTTGCGCGACCGGCTCGTCGAAGAGATTCGGGAAATACTGACCGAGGCGTCCACCCCTGCCATCTACGTCACCCACGACCACGACGAGGCCGACCGGGTCTCAGACCGGGCGCTGATCATGCGGGCGGGTCGCATCGTGGCGTCGGGCACACTCGACCAGATCCGCACTACCACCACCGATCCGTGGATCCAGGAGTTCCTGGCGATCTGAGAACTCTCTGAGAACTC
>JBBDWN010000130.1:0-16672 GCA_040902855.1 Acidimicrobiia bacterium
GGCCACTCCCCCCAGCACTCCCTCGCAAAGCCTCGGTCGCGAGGGGGAGAGAGGACTCAGGTCGTGGCTTGTCGCATCAGCACCACTGCGCCGAAGCCGCCCACGGTGACTCGATCGGTCACCTCGCCCTCCCGACTCGAGTCGACCGTGTCGACGACGACCGACCATCCGTGCCGTCCCACGGTTTCGGGAAGCGAGAAGACCTCATCGTCGAATCCGCCGTTGAAGAGGAGCATCACATCGTCGTCGACGACGGTGCCTTCGGCGGAGTGCACGACGCGGCCTGCCAGGTAGAGCGCCACCGCCATGGCAACCGGGTCGTCCCAGTGGAGCGGCGTCATCTCCTCACCGGCCGGGGTGAACCATCCGACGAGGTCGTGGGTTTCGTCGGCGTGCTCGTGCAGCCAGGCGGTGCGCCGGAAAGTCGGGTGGTCTCGACGCAGATTTGTGAGCCGTGCCACGAATGCGACGAGATCCGCATCGGCCGCCTCCCAATCGAACCAGGACACCTCGTTGTCCTGGTTGTAGGCGTTGTTGTTCCCTCCCTGACTCCGTCCGAACTCGTCACCGCCCAAGAGCATCGGAACGCCCTGGGAGAGAAGCAACGTCACCAGCATCGAGCGCGTCCGGCGCCTGCGGATGGTCAGGACGAGTTCGTCTTCGGTGGGCCCTTCGACCCCCGAATTCCATGATCGGTTGTCGGCGTGGCCGTCGCCGTTGGACTCACCGTTCGCCTGGTTGTGTCGATGGTCATAGGAGACGACATCGGCGAGCGTGAAACCGTCATGCGAACTGAGGAAGTTGATCGAAGCGGTGGGCGTGCGCCCGCTGAGTTCGAACAGCGGTGACGACCCGGTGACGGCGTTCCCGAAAGCTCCCAGGCTGGCTGCCGTTCCCTTCCAGAAGTCGCGTGCCGTGTCCCGGTACGAGTCGTTCCACTCTGACCAGCGGGCGGGGAACTGACCGACCCGATACCCGGCCGGACCGACGTCCCACGGTTCGGCGATGAGCTTCGTGCCCTGCAGAATCGGGTCCTGGGCCACCGCTCCGAAGAACCCGCCGAGCGGGTCGAAGTCCGAATGGGTCCGACCGAGGGTCGTGGCGAGATCGAAACGGAATCCGTCGACATGCATCTCCTCCACCCAGTAGCGCAGACTGTCCATCACCAGGCGAAGGGCGGGCGGGGATCCGAGGTCCAAAGTGTTGCCAGTTCCCGTCCAGTTCAGATACAGCGCTGGATCCTGATCCAGTCGGTAATGCGCCCGGTTGTCCAGGCCGCGCAGGTTCAGGGTGGGTCCGAGGTGGTTGCCTTCGGCGGTGTGGTTGTAGACCACGTCGAGGATGACCTCGATCCCGGCGGCGTGAAGCAGGCGCACCATTCCTTTGAACTCGGTCACCGGGTCGTCGGTGGCGGCGTATTCGGCGTGGGGGGCGAAGAACCCGATGGTGTTGTAGCCCCAGTAGTTGCGGAGACCCTGGTCGAGAAGGAACTGGTCGTGGAGGAACTGGTGCACGGGGAGCAGTTCCACCGCCGTGACTCCGATCGTCTTCAGGTGTGAGATGACCGCGGGATGTGCGAGCCCGGCGTAGGTTCCGCGTAGGTGTTCGGGAACATCAGGGTGGTGTTGGGTGATGCCCTTGACGTGGACCTCGTAGATGACCGAGTCCGCCATTGGCACTTTCGGCGCCCTGTCATCACCCCAGTCGAAGTTGCCGTCGATCACGACCGATCGCAGTCCCGCATCAGCGCTGTCGCGACGCCGCCTCGGGCCGTGTGCCGCATCTCCCATCAGCAGCCGACGATCGCCTGCTCCGATGTCGAAGAGGCGCCCGTACGGATCGGTCAGCAGCTTGGCGGGGTTGCACCGCATCCCCTTCCGAGGGTCCCACGGTCCGTCGACTCGGAACCCGTACCGGATCCCCGGCCCGACACCGGAGACGTGGCCGCCGAAGACGTCACCGCTTCGGCCCGGGAGTTCCAACTGGTCTTCGGTGTGGCCGTCGAACAGGCAGAGCAGGACTCGATCGGCGACACTCGACCACACCGCGAAGTTGACCCCCGCGCCATCGGGGGTCGCGCCCAGTCTGTCGTGTCCGTCCGTCAGGTGCACCGGACCATGTTGGCACCGGGGCGGGTTGCCTCCGTCGTGATCGCCGGCTGTGACCTACGGTTGGGCATGGCCGAGGTGTGCTTCCAGGGTGTGTCGAAGCGATACGCCGATCGTCTGGTTCTGTCCGACGTCGACCTGACCATTCCATCTGGCGCGCTCGCGGCCCTGGTCGGACCGTCGGGGTCGGGAAAGTCTTCGCTTCTCAGGATGATCTGCGGCCTCGACCGCCCCGACGAGGGCACGGTGATGGTGGGGGGCCGCCCCGTCGTTGCGACCACCGGTCCACCCAGCGGGGTCGCCATGGTCTTTCAGAACGACGCCCTCTACGACCACTTCGACGTGGCCGCCAACCTCCGCTTCCCACTCCAGGTCAGCGGAGCCGATGCCGAGCACACCGACCAGATATCGAAGGCGAGCGCACGGCGGGCCGGCATCACGAGACTCTGGAGACGATCGCCGCGAACCCTTTCGGGAGGTGAGCGGAGCATGGTGGCCATCGGGCGTGCCATATCGAGGGACGGTCTCGAAGTGCTGCTTCTCGACGAGCCCCTCGCCAGCGCCGATCGGCACGTCAGACAGCGCTTCCGGCGGGAACTCCGCCTACTCCACCAGACAGGAGGAATGACGACGGTCGTCGCTACCAACGATCAGCAGGAGGCGAGGGCGCTCGCCGATCTGCTCGTGGTTGTGATCGGCGGTGGCATCGCCCAGACCGGCTCACCCCGGACCGTGTTCGAGTCCCCTGATACGACGACGGTGGCGTCCTTCCTCGGGTCTCCACCGATGAACCTCTTCCCCGGGACGGTCGTGGTCGCGGATGGCCGGGTCGCGGTCGATGTCGGCCGCGATCGTGTGGTGATCGAGCCCCCCGCTATCGGACTCACCGCCGGGACTCGGGTGGTCGTCGGGCTTCATGCCCACGAGCTCGTGATTGCGCCACCAGGGACGCCATTTGGGAGAACGATTCATGGGACTGCCAGTCGGGTCGAGGATCTGGGATCCAGCATCAACGTCTTTTTCGGTCTGGGACGAAGCGCTGCCGGTACGTTCGTCATGACGGAGAATCGCCCGCCCCGCGACCGGCTGGAACTGACCTGGGCCCCCGACCGCATGCGGCTCTTTCGGGCCGACACCGGCCGGGCCATCCCCATGTAGTGAGGGTCAGACCGCGGGAGCGTCTCACCCCCACTCGCCCACAGACAGCTCCTGCACGGTCTCGAGGTGCGCCGCCTGCAGAGCCCTCCCAAGCGCCCTCTGGAAAGTCTCGAGCCCTCGGGCGGCGCCCGACGGCTCGGTGGACGCCCCGGCGGCGTCTCCCTCGAAGCGACGGAGCGTCGATGCGACTCCGTCCACGAGTGCTCGGGATTGCGGGACGATCACGGTTGCCTGTGACATCTCCAATGACCCCCTTGTCGGTGCACTCATCACGATGCCGTGGGCCTGTTTCCCGAACGTTTCAGGAAGCGAAAGCCGTGGTGTCGGCTTCGCAGACTGTTTCCCGCCGAACAGCTGCGCCTTCGGGGAGTTGTCTAGAGGTAGGTGCGGCAGGACCACGGCCGCCAGGGCTCGCCGATCCTGGCCCGGTAGTACTCGGCCAGCCAGGAGGCAGCGATGATGTTGGCTTCGCCGTCGAAGACCGACCGGTCGCCCACACCCGCTCGCACGCTGGCGACCGCCCACGTCCCCGATATGAACTGGAAGAGACCGGAAGCTCCGGAGTAGGGGTTGAGGGCGTCCGGATCGCCGAGGCTCTCGCACTGCATGATCACCAGCGCGTCGAGGACGAGGTCCGGTGCGAAATGCGCCTCGATCAGAGGGCGCCACGCCATGACGCGATCACTGATCGGGATCGGCGGCCAGTCTTCTGTCGTGGTCGTGGTGGTCGTCGTGGTCTCGGTGGTGGTTTCCGGCGTCGTGGTCGGCGGGCTGGTCGTGGTGGTCGTCCCAGCGTCCGCCGCCCTGCGCTGCGCCTCCTCTTCGGCAATCGCCCGATCGACTCCGTCGAGCGCCGCCCGGAAGGTGGCGTCGGCCTCGGCGGCTCGGGCGAAGGCATCCGCTACTTCAGCATTGGCGGCCATGAAGAGTTCCTGGAGACGCTCGGTGCGGGCTGCGAGCTGTTGCTCGAGCGACTCGACCTGGACGAGTTCGATAGCGTGCTCTGCGCGAATCCGTTCGAGTTCGGTTCGCTGGCTCAACAGGTCGCTGAGCGTCGTGAGGGCGTTGACCTGAGATTCGCGCATGACCTGTCCGACGAAGATCGCCTCCTCCACCGACTCGGCGTCGAACACCACACTCGCCGTGCTCGTCACGGCCTCCATGTAGGCGGCGATCGTGTGGCTCTCGAGCTGTTGTTCGGCGGCGAGGGCTTCGGCATTCGCGAAGGTGAGCGAGTCACTGATCTGTTGCAACCGGATGCCAGCAGCCGCGAGGTCCACGGCGGCGATCTGGTACTCGTCGAGGGCCGTGAACAGCGCGGCTTCCACTTCGTCCGCATCTGCGAGCGCCGACGAGACCACTGCGTAGGCGGCGTCGACTTCGTCGGCAGCGGACCGAGCGCGCTCTTCAGCCTCGTCGACTTGGGCGAAGACGGGGGAGGCGACGCCAGACAGCAGCGTCGTGGTGACGGTGAGGGCGATGAGCCCACGGATACGCATCGGTGTCACGGAGGGTATTCGACCCGGCGAAGAGTCGAAAGCCGGGGTCGATCGAAACATTCGGTGAACCGGGCGCATTGGTCCGGTCGGTGAACGAGAATGAAGCCATGTTCGGACGATCAAAAAATCGCGATGCGATGATTTCTGCTGATGAGGCGCTGGCCGGGCGGGCGCATGCCGTCACCGGTCTGGAGCCGCATCTGGTCCTCGGGAACCCTCTCACCCCACCGTTCCCCGATGGCCACGAGGTGATCTCGTTCGCCATGGGCTGCTTCTGGGGAACCGAGAAATACTTTTGGAACCTCGACGGGGTGTGGACGACGGCCGCCGGATACCAGGGCGGGTATACGCCGAATCCCACGTACGAGGAGGTGTGCACCGGGCGGACCGGTCATGCCGAGGCGGTCATCGTCGTGTACGACCCCGAGAAGGCCAGCCTCGACGAGATGTTCAAGGCGTTCTGGGAGAACCACGATCCAACCACGCCGAACCGACAGGGCAACGATGTCGGGACCCAATACCGGTCCGCAATCTATCCGACGACTGACAGCCAGTTGGTGGCGGCTCTCGCATCACGCGACGTGTACCAGGCGAAGCTGGACGAGGGCGGGTTCGGCATGATCTCGACCGAGATTCGCCAGGCCGGCCCGTTCTTCTATGCCGAGGATTACCACCAGCAGTATCTCTTCAAGAACCCCAACGGCTACTGCAACCACGGCTTCTGCCAGGCCCCCTACCCGGCTTTTTAGCGGGGCAGGGGTACAAAAATAGACCGTTTCGCACACCAAAAGCCGCGATGAACCGCTGCCCCGCTAAAAAGCCGGGACGACGAGGGGGAGGAGTTCGGCGGGGGTGACGGTGGGGTCGAGTTCGACGATGACGTCTGGGACGATTCCGTTGTCGAAGTCGAGTCCGCCCGGGGTGATCCAGCGGGCGATCGTCAACCGCATGGCGCCGCCGTTCGACAGTCCGAACCGCTGCTGGACGGTGTTCTTGCCAAAAGTCGTCTCGCCCACGATGAGGGCGCGTCCCCGCTCCTGCAGCGCGCCGGCCAGCACCTCGGAGGCACTGGCCGAACCGCGGTTCACGACCACGATCACCTCGATCGCCGGATCTGTGGCGAGCCCGCCTTCCCGGATCGAATAGCTCCGCTCCTCGTCCGGCCCGACCGTGCGGACGATCAGCCCGTCTTCGAGGAATTGGCTCGTCACGTCGAGCGCCGAGTCGAGGGTTCCGCCCGGGTTGTCCCGAAGATCCAGGACGATGGTCGTCGCTCCGGCGTCGAGCAGCGCGCGGAGGTCGTCTTCGACCTGGTCTCCGGCGTTCCCGGTGAACTGGTTCAACCGGAGATACCCGACAGAGCCGAATGACTCCACCACCGTCACCGGGATTTCGATGGCCGCCCGGGTGATGGTCACGTCGACCACTTCCCCGGCCCGATCGAACGTGATGTCGACGTCGGTCCCGGCCGGGCCGCGCACGGCAGTAGTGATCTCGTCGATGCTCCTGCCGATCACCGAGACCCCGTCGACCGTGAGAAAGACGTCATTCGGTTGCACGCCGGCTGCTGCCGCCGGACTCCCCGGCAGGGTCGAGACGATGACCAGTGCACACGTGGCCGTGACGATGTTGCAGACGGTGTTCTCGGGGTCAGGGCTGGCGCGATCCTCTGTGATGACGAGGGCGCCGATGCCTTCGACGCTCCCTGTCTGCTGCTCCTGGATGAGGGCGAGCGCCTCGGGTGCGACGTAGGTGCTGTTGGCATCGAGGCCGAATTCGGCCATGCCGTACAGGATCGACTCGAGCGCATCCGCTCCCACGTCGAGAGCGTCGAGTGCTTCGCATACCGGCAGGAACGCAGGATCGGGCAACGGACAGGTGAGCGGTCCCGGAGCCGTTCCGCTGGTTGCGAGTGCCTGCACTCCGAGGAGAGCCGCGTCTGCCAGCACGGTGCTGTCGACGGGGTCGACGTAGTTGTCGAGGATGAGTTCGTACGCCTCGCACACCGGCGCGAACGCGGCGTCGTCCGTCGGGCACGGCGTCGTGGTCAACTCGTCGGCCACGAACGAGGTCGGCGTCGTAGGCGGATCGGTCGAGGTCGACGACTCCACGGCCGGCACTTCCGAAGTCACCGTCGTCGACGGTGGATCGGTGGCAATCAGCCCGCATCCGGTGACGAGGGCGAGTAGGACGATGGCAGCGGTGTGACGCACCCCCACATTCAACTCGGCTTGGCCCCATAGGCGATCGGTGACCGGTCCTACCCTGCGCGGCATGCGAGTGATCCTCACGGACCTGATGGGCGAGACGTTCGAGCGCGGTGTCGATGGCGGTCTGTGGGCCGAGCCGACGGAAGGTGACGTGCTCGACCTGTCCGACAGGGTGGCCCTCCCCGGTCTCGCCGACGGTCATGCTCACCTCGCCCACGAGGACATCGCAACCCTCGTCCCCGGCGATCCGGCAGCGATCGCCAGGCGGGCGTTCGCTGCCATCCAGGCGGGTGTCCATCTGGTGTTCGAGAAGGGCTCGTGTGACACGGCGGTGCTGTCCCTGACCGATCGACCGCCGACCGGACGACCCCATTTGGAGGCAGCCGGCCGAATGATCGCCGGACCCACCGGGTACTTCCCGGGCTTTGCGACCGAGACGGACGAGGCGGGGCTCTCCGACGTGGTTCGCGAGGCCGCCCGCGAATCGGCCGGATGGGTCAAGATCGTCGCCGACTGGCCGCAGAAGGGCATCGGACCGGTCGCCAACTTCGGCGAAGGGGCCCTGGCGCGTGCAGTGAGCGTCGCCCACGCCGGCGGCGCGCGCGTCGCAGTCCACACGATGGCCCCTGAGGTGGCATCGATGGCGGTGCGCGCCGGAGTGGACTCCATCGAGCACGGCCTGTACCTCACCGACGAGGACGTGCGCGCCCTCGGCGCCCGCTCCGGAATGTGGGTTCCGACCGTCCTCCGGATGGAGGCCGTGATCGAGCAGTTCGGCATGGAGCGGACGGCGGGTCGGATCGTGGCCGAGGGCCTCGACCGTGTGCGCGCCCTGCTCCCCGAAGCCCAGGGTCATGGCGTCACCGTCCTGGCGGGAACCGACCTGATCATTCCGACTTCCCGGGTCGCCGAGGAGGCCATTCGCCTCGTCGACTACGGGATGACTGCCGAGCAGGCCGTCGGCGCCGTCTCGACCGATGCGTGGAACGCCGCCGGGCTGCCGACCGGTTTCGCG
This sequence comes from Acidimicrobiia bacterium, assembly GCA_040902855.1. Taxonomy (GTDB): domain Bacteria; phylum Actinomycetota; class Acidimicrobiia; order Spongiisociales; family ZC4RG35; genus DATHWB01. The sequence goes on from JBBDWN010000130.1 coordinate 7,991, forward strand.
GTCGGCTCGTCCGCCGATCTTGTGGCGTTCGACCTCCATCCCTATGAAGACGTCTCGGTGCTCCGCCATCCGGCGGCGGTACTGCGTGCGGGACGGCTGCTGGTCGAGCCCCGATGAAGGAGTCGCGCCGGGCCGGCATACCGCCGTTCTACGTGATGGAGGTGTTCAAGCGCGCCCACGCCCGAGACCGAGTTTCGGGCGATGTCTTGCATCTCGAGGTCGGTCAGCCGTCGACTCCGGCCCCGACGACGGTTCGCCACGCGGCAGCGCACCTTGTCGAGACCGAACGCCTCGGCTACACCGACGCCTTCGGTATCGGCGCTTTGCGTGAGCGGATCGTCGGCTACTACGCCGCGAGACACGATGTTGTCGTCGACGCAGAGCGGATAGCCGTCACGGTGGGGGCATCGGGCGGAATGGTGCTCGCACTTCTGGGAGCGTTCGATGCCGGCGCTCGGGTTGCGATCACAGAGCCGGGATACGCCGCATATCGAAATATCGTCGCCGCACTCGGCCTGCACCTGGTCGGAGTACGGGTCGGACCGGACACCCGTTACGTGCCGACGCCTGCCCTCCTGGACGCCGCCGGGCCGATCGACGGCCTGATTCTCGCTTCGCCGTCGAACCCGACGGGCACGCAACTGACCGATACCGAACTAGGGACATTGGTGCAGTGGTGTCGAAGCAACGGCGTCACGCTGCTGATGGACGAGATCTACCACGGGATCTCCTACACAGGTCAGGCGCCGTCGGTCGTGTCCCACACGGATGAGGCGATCGTTCTGCAGTCTTTCTCGAAGTACTTCTCGATGACCGGTTGGCGCATCGGATGGCTCGTGCTGCCTGAGGTTCTGGTCAGCGGGGTCGAACGCCTCGCTCAGAATCTCTTCATCTGTCCACCTGCTCTGGCCCAGCACGCGGCGGTGGCGGCATTCGATGCGACCGAAGAACTCGACGCCAACGTCGCCCGGTACGCAGAGTCCCGGCGGCTGCTCGTCGACGCTCTCGATGGATGGCGTCTTCCGTACGCACCGCCGGACGGTGCGTTCTATTTCTGGGTCGACGTGTCGAGGCTGGGCGACAGTCGAACGATTGCAGACCTCTGGCTGGACGAGGCGGCGGTGGCGGTGACGCCTGGCATCGACTTCGACCCGGGCGAGGGTCACCGTTTCGTCCGACTCTCGTACTCCGAGTCGCCGGAGGACATTGCGTCCGCGGTTGATCGGTTGGATCCGCTCATCGGCTGAGATTGCGAGACCCATCCGTCGCCGCTCCGCCCGAGAGCGAAGCCGTTTCGGGCGGAGCAGGGGAACGCCTCGGCGGAGGCGCCCTGCCTGTCCGTGACCCTGTAGCTTCCGGGAATGTCCGAGAACATCGACTTTCACTCCTGGTTGGGACTGGTCCTCGACCACGTCGGCGGCGACCGCGTCACCGCTCACCTCGAACTGGCCGCCCATCACATGCAGCCGTACGGGATCCTCCACGGAGGGGTCTATTGCTCCATCGTCGAAACTCTGGCGAGTGTCGGGGCGGCGACCTGGGCGACCGAACAGGGCATGGTCGGCGTGGTGGGTGTCCACAACGCAACCGACTTCCTCGGTCCGCGAAGGCACAATTGCGGGGGAGGGAACGCCGATCCACCAGGGTCGCACACAACAGTTGTGGCAGGTGCAGATCACGGTCGCCGAACGCGTCCTCGCCCGGGGTCAGGTGCGGTTGCAGAACCTGGCTGACGCCTCCCCCATCGGCGGGGTTTCGTGAGGCTCAGGATCGATCTTCGGCCCTGCGGTCGGACTCGACCACGATTCGCCCGCCCCGCACTGTCGCACCGATGACGAATCCAGCCGAGATGAGTACACCGTTCTTGACGATGTACTGACCTTCGAGCGTCAGACCGAACGGAAACGACGTCCAGATCAGGTCGGGGAAGAGAATCATCGGCGTGAACGTTCCCGCCATCTGACCGAAGAGGAGCAGGAGGGTCAGACGCAAGAACCGACCCGTGAGAAGGCCTGCTCCGATGGTCATCTCCAGGAGCGAGAGGCCCAGACGGGCGACGTCTTCGGAGAGAAGTCCGAATGTCAAAGCGACCGTCGTCTCCGTTGCGAGCTGATCGGCCGGGCTGAGCCCTGGCACGAGTTTCAAGGCGCCGAACCACAAGAAGACCAGGCCGATACTCCACCGCAGCAGCAGCACCCCATGGGCCGCCATCCATTCGGAGATCGTCTTGTCGAGTTGGTCGAACACGCTTCGGACGTTCACCTTGTCAGCCTAAGGCCGCCTTCGCCGCTACGGCCCGGCGACGCGTCGACCGAATCCGACCGTCGCCCACACCCGCGCCAGGATGAGCACCGAGGCGACGAAGCCGACGAATCCGAAAATGACGACTGGCGTGTCATCCAACAGTGCGCCGTACACGAGCCACAGCGCGGCTTCGATTCCGATGAGAGCCCACGTGCCTGCCGAGACCCCGTAGGGTTTCGGTGTTCTGTATGCCGCCCAGACCGCCGGTGCGAGTTGTGGGATGTACGCCCAACCCAGCACCAGTCCAAGCACGGTCCACGACCCGAAGCCGAAGGCTGCCCCGAGAAGGGCGGCCGATATGAGACCACGGACGAGCGGCGGTTGGAGCGAGACGTTCGCTTTCTTCAGGGTGCGCAGCACGACGAAGTAGAAGAAGACCATCACCGTGGTGGCCGGAGTCGCCGCCCACAACTCTTGGGAGACGAGGTAGGCGGTCCACCCCGCATTGGACACGAGACCGATCGCAGGCCACGTCCCCGATACGCCCGTGGCATCTGAGGTTCGGATCAGCTTGCGAATCTGGGGTATGAGCGACCACCACGCCATCACGGTGGCGGCGATGACCGCCACGTCGGCGAAGGTCATGGGCGGAGGGTATCGATCGGCGTCACGGTCGGAAGCGGTCGGGAGAGAACGGTGCGGGATCGAGTCCCGAGCGGGGGGTGGTGCCGGCCACGAGGTCAGCGGCGAGCGCCGCAGCCGCCGGTGATGTCTGAATCCCGGTCCCACCTTGGCCGGCGAGCCAGAAGAAGCCGTCCACCTCATCGTCGAATCCGATCACCATGCCGCCATTCGGGACGAAGCTGCGCAGTCCCGCCCAACTCGATCGAACCGACCTGATCCCGAGCGTCGTGATCTCGTTGATCCTCTCGATCGCCAGGGCGATGTCGACTTCTTCGGGGCGGGCGTCGCAGGGCTCGGTCGGCGTTTCGTCAGCGGGCGAACACAGCAACTGGGATCCGTCTGGCTTGAAATAGAAGGTGTGGGCGGCGTCGACCGTCATCGGCCATCGATCCGAGCCGTTCGGCGCCGACACCATGAAGACGGTGCGTCTCTTGGGAAGGAGGCCGATAGGGCGGGCGCCGGCCAGGTCGGCGATCACGTCACACCACGCGCCTGCGGCGTTGACCACGACCTCGGCGGAATAGGTTTCCCCGGTGGTTGCCGTGATCGACCATTCGGTCGCGCGTCGCATCCAGCCGACGCGGGCACCGGTGACGATCGCGCCTCCGTGCGCTCGAAAGGTTCGAACGAACGACTGGTGGACCGCGGCCACATCGATGTCGGCGGCGTCCGACTCGTAGGAGGCGAGAGCGATCTGCTCTTCGCGCAGCACGGGAACGATTCCGCGCGCTTCGGGCGGACTCAGCTCTTCGAGGTGGGTTCCGTGTTCGCGTCCCTCCGCCATTTGCCGTCGGAGCAGGTCGACCTGGTCGGGCGGTGCGACGACCAGCGCTCCGCGCTCCGTGAGCACCGGTGAGTCCACGGACGGAGGATTCTCGAAGTACCGGCGGCTCGCCCGGCTCAATGCCCTGACGGTCGGATGTCCGTAGTTTTCGAGGTAGAGAGCCGCAGATCGGCCCGTGGTGTGATAGGCCAGTTGCGGCTCGGCTTCGAGAAGGGTGACCGCGGCACCCGACATCGCCATTTCGGCCGCGGCGGAGATCCCTGCGATTCCCCCTCCGATGACGACGATGTCGGCCATCAGTGGAGTGTCGGGCCCCGGTTCCCGGCACGCAAACCGCTCCGTCTCTGAAGATCACCGGGGAGATCGTGTCCAGCATCCCATCGAGGAACTCCTCCGGAGTGTGGTCCTCGTAGAACCGGGGGGAAGGCGGTCGGACTCCCGGAGGACCGCAGACTCGATGTGTCTTTGCGGCGATCCAGCCCATCGGACCATGGGCTGCGGGAGCGGGAGGCCAGCTCTGTCGCCTGGGCGAATCTCACCCGTTGATGGCCTTCCAGATCTTCGACGGCGTGAGGGGCGTGTCGATGTGGTGGACTCCGAAGGGGGTGAGCGCATCGATGACGGCGTTGGCGACGGCGGGAGTCGACCCGATGGTCCCGGCTTCGCCGATGCCCTTGACGCCGAGCGGGTTCAGGTCGGTCGTCGTGGACGTCCGATCGATCTCGATCGACGGGAGGACCACACCGGTCGGGATCAGATATGAGGTCAGGTTGGCGGTGAGCGGCGTGCCCGAGTTGTCGTAGAGCATCTGCTCGTAGAGTGCCTGGCCGACGCCCTGTGCCACTCCTCCGTGGACCTGACCGTCGACGATCATCCGGCTGAACACCGTTCCGGGGTCGTCGCAGGCGATGTGGCGGAGGAGTTTCACATCGCCGGTCTCGGTGTCGACTTCGACGACCGAGACGTGAGTGCCGAACGGAACGGTGGCGTGCTCCTGCTCCCATGTGTCGTCGGCGTCGAGTCCCGGTTCCATGCCCTCAGGGAGGTTCTCCGGATCGGTTGCGAGTCGGGCAATCTCACCCAGAGTGCGACCCGAGTCGGGCATTCCTGTGACCCCGATGCGACCGTCGTCGAACTGGACGACGTCGTCGACGAGCGCCTCGGCTGCCATCGCAACGATCTGCCTGGCCTTGTCGACGACCGAATCGCCCGCCCGCTTGATGGCGGAGCCTGCCATCTGCATCGACCGTGACCCCATCGTCCCACCACCCCGCTTGATCAGGTCGGTGTCGGCCTGCACGAAGCGGATCCGGTCCATCGGCACTTTCAGGACCTGGGACGCCAGTTGGGTGAATGTCGTCTCATGGCCGTGTCCGTGGGAGGAGGCGCCGGAATAGATGGTCACCGTGTCGTCGGGGTGGATCTCGACGCGCCCCCAGTCCTTGCGACCTCCGGGAGCGGTGATCTCGACGTAGCTGCCCAGTCCGATACCGAGTTGAAGACGGTCGCCTGACTCGCGCCGGCGCCGCTGTTCGGACCTCAAGTCGTCGTACCCGGCGGTGGTGAGTGCCAGGGTGAGGGCGTCGGCGTATCTGCCGCTGTCGTACCGCTCTCCCGAGGCCGTCACGTGGGGGAACGCCTCAGGCGGGATGAAGTTGCGTCGTCGGACTTCGGCCGGATCGATGTCGAGTTCTGCCGCCAGCATGTCCATCAACCGCTCCAGGGTGAACGTCGCCTCGGGCCGACCAGCCCCCCGGTACGCGTGAGTGGGGGTCGTGTTCGTGACCAGCGAGCGGGACGTGAATTCGAGTTCGGGGATGTCATATGGGCCGGACGTCATACGCTTGGTGAAGAGCGGGATCTCCGCCCCGTAGAGCGGATAGGCACCGGCATCCTGGGTGACGACGTATTCGATCCGCCTGACCTTCCCTTCCCGGCTGGCGTACATGGTCACATCATGGGATTGGGCGCGGCCGTGGCTCATGACGGCGAGGTTCTCCCGGCGAGTCTCCTCCCACCGCACCGGGCGCTTCAGCTTCAGCGCGATTGCGGTCGTCAGGACCTGTTCGGGGTACGTTGCGATCTTCGCCCCGAACCCGCCGCCCATGTCGGGGATCTTGAGGTGGATGAGGTCGCGATCGAGACCAAGCGTGGACGCGATCGTGTTGCGGTGCCCGTGCGCCTGCTGTGAACCGGCCCAGACGTCGACGCCACCGTCGTCGCGGGGGACCGAGACCGCAGAGTTCGTCTCCAGCGGGATGGCGGCGAGACGCTGGTGTCGGATCGTGGCGGTGATGACGACCTCGTCCGGTCCGGCGTCGTTCGTCGCCGACTCGAGGCGGTGCTCCTTTGCGATGTTGGAGCCGTGCGAGGGGTAGAGCAGCGGGGCGTCCGCCTCGTCTGCGAGCTTCGGGTCGACCAGGACTGGGAGTTCGTCGTAGTCGGGCCACACCTCGCCGGCAGCGTCGACTGCCTCGGCTGCCGACTCGGCGACGACGATGGCAACGATGTCACCGACGAAGCGCACCCGGTCGGCGGGGATGAGCGGTCGCTGCATCGCCTCGGGGTGTCCGCCGTACTCGATCGGCATGATGAGACCGGCGAAGTCTTCGGCGGTGTAGACGGCCACGACTCCTGGCATGGTCTTGGCGGCATCTGTGTCGATCGAGGTGACGACTGCGTGGGGGACGGTCGAGCGGACGACGGACATCCACACCTCGCCAGGGAAGTGCATGTCGGCCAGATACGTCCCCGTTCCGGTGACGAACCGGGGATCTTCCACTCGCTTGACCGACGCACCGAGAATCGAACCACCTGCCATCCACCGGAGGCTAAACGCTCCCACCCCCACCGCGTTCTTAGCGAATGACCGCTTCATGAATGACGCGTTTGGAGGGACAAAAGTGCGCGACCCGGTTTTGTCCCTCTCAGCGCTTCATTTGTGGAGCGCTGGTTCGCTAAGAATCAGTATGCGGCCAGGGTTTTGATGGCGTCGGCGACGATGGCGGGCGAGGGGCGGTAGGCGTCTTCGAGTGGCGGACTGAACGGGACCGGCGTGTCGGCTCCGCCGATGCGGATGATCGGACCGTCCAGGAACTCGAAGGCCTCCTCTGCGATCAGGGCCGCCACTTCGGCGCCCAACCCCGTGTTGCGGTTGGCGGCGTGCAGGACGATCACCTTGCCGGTCGCCCTCGCCGCCTCGAGCACCGCCCCGGTGTCGAGCGGCTTCAGGGTGCGAAGGTCGAGGATCCGAACACTCACATCGGGCACCGTGTCCGCCGCCTGGGCCGCAACGTGGACCATCGACCCATAGGTGATGATGGTGACGTCCTCACCCTCCCGAACCGTCGCTGCCTCACCGATCGCCACGACGTGTTCGCCCTCCGGGACATGACTGCGGATCGACCGGTACAGAGGCTTGGCTTCGAAGAAGATCACCGGGTTGTCGTCGCGGATCGCCGCAGTGAGGAGGCCTTTGGCGTCTGCGGGGGTGGACGGCGCGACGACCTTGAGCCCCGGGGTATGGACGAACCACGCCTCGGGATTCTGAGAATGGAACGGTCCGCTCCGGATTCCGCCGTCACTGGGAGCACGAATGACCCACGGGATCTTGCCTCCCCAGCGGTAGTGCGCGGTGGAAGCGAATTGGACGATCGAGTCGAAGGCCGTGGAGATGAAATCGGCGAACTGCATCTCGACGATCGGCCGCAGGCCCATGAGCGCCATGCCGTTCGCCATTCCTGTGAAACCGAGTTCGGCGATGGGGGTGTTGAGGACGCGATCGTCGCCGAATCGCTCGGCGAGGCCCTTGGTGACCTTGAAGGCGCCGCCAAAGCTGCCGCCGACGTCTTCGCCCAGCACCATCACGTCAGGGTTCCGCTCCATCTCCTGCGCGATCGCCTCGGCGATGGCTTCGAGATACGTGAGCATTCGCCCGTCGCTCTCCTCGACGTCGGTGAATCCGAAGTTCTCGCTCACGCGTACACCCCGTCGTGAAGGGTGGAGGGATCCGGCAGCGGAGCGGCCTCGGCCGTAGCGATCGCCTCTTGGATCTTGCCGCGGGCGGTCTGATCGATGGCGTCGAGCTCCTCGTTGGTGATGGCACCCTCGTCGAGCAGTCGGCTGCGCATGGCGGCGACAGGGTCGCGCCGTTTCCAGGCGGCGAGCATCTCCTCGGGCACATACTCGGCGCCGTCATGGATGGCATGCCCGAGCATGCGCATCGTGTCCGCCTCGATGACCGTGGGCCCGCCGCCTTCCCGGGCTCGGTCGATTCCGACCGAAACAGCCGCGTACATCGCGTCGAAGTCGTTGCCGTCGACTTTGGCCGAGGCGATGTCGTAGGCGGCCGCCTTCTCGGCGAACCGGGCCGAGCGCATCTGCTGTTCGAGCGGGGTCGAATAGGCGTACTTGTTGTCTTCGACGATGAGGACGAACGGCGCTCGATACAACGAGGCCATGTTCAGGGTCTCGTGCGTCCCGCCCGACGTGAACCCGCCGTCGCCGACCGTTGTGAGCGCGACGCGGCGTTCGTGTCGTAGCTTGAACGCCATCGCCACCCCGAGGGTGGTGGGCAGGGCCTGCGGGATGTGGCTGATGAATCCGATGATCCCGAGGTCGAGGTCGCCGATTCCGTGCAGGTTGGCGTCTCGTCCCCTGGTTGGCCCGGTTGCCCGCCCCAACAGGTTGCCGAATATCCGTTCGGGGGTCATGCCGCGTACCAGGTAGGTGCCGAGGTCCCGGTGCATCGGTGCGACCACGTCGTCTGGTCCGAGCGCCATGCCTGCGGCAACCGAGATCGCCTCGTGACCTCGCTGGCTGAACGCCCCGCCCAGCCCGCGACCCTGCTTCCACATCGCGACCATGGCGTCGTCGAAGGTGCGGGTGAGGGACATCCACGCATACGCCTCGATCCGGCGCTCAGTAGTCATCGGCTCCATCTACCGATCGTATCGCGTCGGCGAACCCAG
>JBBDWN010000131.1:0-9513 GCA_040902855.1 Acidimicrobiia bacterium
TCGACGAGGAGTAAACGCCTGTCCCCCCAGGAGCGAAGCGACGTTGGGGGGACCGGCGGGACACGAAGTGGACCGTCGAGGGGGGCGTGAGCGTCAGCGAACTCGTGGATCACATCACGCGCAGGGTGAACCGACGGGTTTGGCGGCTTCGCGGACGGCCCCCCTCGGCCTCGCAGACTCGGCCACTCCCCCCAACGGGACTTCGTCCCTGGGGGGAGAGAAGTTTTCCACAGGTTGTTGACAACTCCTGCGGGGCAGCGGTAGCTTTCCGAGCCAGGGAATGACATCAAAAGAATTACGATGATGTGAGTGGTCATGCCCACTCCAGCCCCAGGGAGGACCGATCGTGCCGAATTCGATGCCGGAGCAAGCCGAAACCGCTGATGGCGAAGCCGGTTTCGGGTACCGGGCGCCGCAGGTCTGTCGGCTGGTGGGGATCACCTATCGCCAGCTGGACTACTGGGCACGCACCGACCTTCTCCGCCCGTCGGCCAAGGAGGCGAGCGGGTCAGGATCGCAACGTCTGTACTCGTTCACCGATCTCATCCAGCTCAAGGTGATCAAGCGCTTGTTGGATGCAGGGATGAGCTTGAAGCGGATCCGCTCCGCAGTCGAGATCCTGCGTGATCAGCTCGAAAGCGACATGCCGTTGGCCGACGTCACCCTGCTGTCTGACGGCACGACGATCTTCGCCGCCCATTCCCCGGACGAAGTCGTCGACGTGTTCCGTAGGGGTCAGGGAGTCTTCGGCATCGCGGTCGGACCGGTCCAGGATGAGCTCGCCGGGGACCTCGTCGACCTCACGCCGCATCCAGTCGAAGAACCGGCAGCTCTGGCGGAAGCCACCTGAACGCTGCCTCCATGACCGAGGGCGACACACGGTTCGCCCACAACAGCGAGCGACAGTTCGCCCTCCTCCTCGACTTCTACGGCGTGGAGTGGGACTACGAACCGACCTCATTCCCTGTCGCCTGGGACCGAGAGGGGCGGCCCAGCCAGTACTTCAGCCCCGACTTCTACCTGCCCGAAGACGACCTGTATATCGAGATCACCACGATGAGCCAGAAACTGGTGACGAAGAAGAACGCCAAAGTCAGGCGTCTGCGTGAGTTGTACCCGGACATTCGCGTCAAGATCCTCTACCAGCGCGACTTCCTGAACCTCGTCGACAAGTACGGGCTGGAACAGCCTCCAAATGTCTCCGAGCGGCTCCCCACCCGTATGCCCGGCCCTCCGCAGGTCACCAAACTGGACAGTCGCGGCAGCAGCCCCTGATGTCGTTTCGCTCTCCGCTCCACGACATCCACGAAACGCTTGGAGCCCGGTTCGTCGACTTCGGTGGGTGGTCCATGCCTGTGCAGTACGAGTCGGTATTGGCCGAGCACAACGCAGTGCGCACTGGGGTCGGGGTCTTCGACGTGTCCCATCTTGGACGCGCAGCCGTGACCGGTGATGGTGCAGAGGCCGCCCTCAGGCGGAGGCTGTGCAACGACGTCTCGGAGTTGGAACCGGGTCGCACCCAGTACACGATGATCCTCAACCCGTTCGGCGGGGTCATCGACGACCTGATGGTGTGGCGTTGGCCGGATCGCGTATGGATCATGCCGAACGGCGGAAACCACCTTCGCGTGCTCGACGAAATCCGTGAAGCCGGCGATCGTGTCGTCGTCGAAGACCTACGACCTACGACCGCTTCCATCGCCGTCCAGGGTCCAAACGCGCCCCGTCTCCTGGAGATGATTCTCGGAGTAGGCGTCCGCCGGGGACACCTGGTCGAAGCGGACTTCGCCGGAGCGAGTGTACGCATCGGTGGCACCGGATACACGGGGGAGAGGGGGGCCGAGATCGTCGGGGAACCGGAGGTCGTCGCAGCGGTACTGCGGGCGCTTCTCGATGCCGGAGCGACACCCTGCGGTCTCGGATCACGCGACACGCTCCGACTCGAAGCCGGATTGCCCCTGTGGGGTCAGGATCTCACCGAGGCGGTGACGCCAATCCAAGCGGGACTCGGGTTTGCGGTTGCATGGGACCACGAATTCGTCGGACGCGACGCGCTACTGGCAGAACGGGACTCACCCGTCCGGAGCCTTGTCGCCTTCACGACCGGCACCCGACAGATCCCCCGCACCGGAAACGCTCTCCGTGCCGATGGCGCGACAGGTTGGGTGACGAGCGGGAACTTCAGCCCTGCGCTGGGAACAGGAATCGGCATGGGGTACATCGAGCCGCCAACGGACGCCCCCATCGAGGTGGAGATACGAGGCACGTGGCATCTGCTGCAACGGGTGAACCCTCCGTTCCACCGCTGATCGCCGACCAGATTGGGCGGGCCGCTCGGATCGTCGTGGTCGCCACTGCCCCCGGGGCCGCCAGAACTTGGGCCAGCGAGATGGCAGCCGAGGCAGGTATCGACGTGATCGTGACTGCGAGCCGCGACGGTGTCCCTCTGGTCGATTCACGTCCCGACGACGTTCTCGTTCACGGGGTTCCCGACGTGTTCGGACGTCTGCTGGCCGTTCCTTCGGCCTGGTCGACCGTGGTGATCCGCGATCGGATCGCCGCTTCCTCGTTCCCCGTGTCCGGTCCGCTCATCGAGATCGGCCCCACCCTTGATCACGATCCGAACCTCATCGCCGGGGCCCTCCGAGCCATTTTCAAGCCGATCTGCCAGCAGCGGCGGGTAAGGCCTGTCTTCGGTTCACCTCCTCCGTTTGGTCTGCCCTTCATCGCTCCCTCCGGTGTGCGCCTCCCCGGCCCGTTCGGCATTGCTGTTCCGGAAGACCTCGCCGGTCTCCCCGACCTTGTCATCGTGCGTCCTTCGGGTGCCCCGCCTCCTGGCACCAGCCCGGTTTCGATGCGTGCGATGATGCAGCAGACATTCGACGACGCCTTCCAGGAGCAGCAGTGACGAGCATCGCCAGACCATCCCAGACACCAGCGGGCACTCACGAACTCGTCAGACGGTGGGAGCCGGCACACGAGGTCAGGGCCGAGACGGTGCTGTGCCACGGCATCGCCGAGCATTCCGGGCGATATGAGGCCGTCGGCCAGCAGTTCGCCGATGCCGGTATCGCTGTCACGGCATACGACCAGATCGGGTTTGGGGCCTCGGGGGGTCGCAGGGCATGGGTCGATCAATGGTCCGATGTCCTCGACCAGATCCAGGCTCATGTTTCCCACGCCAAGGAGAGCGGCAAACCGGTGATCCTCCTCGGCCACTCGAATGGTGGGCTCTTCGCATTGGAATATGCACTGTCGGAGCGGCCCGCTCCCGACCTCCTGGTCTTGAGCGCCCCTGCGCTTTTCGGCGGCGCCGCGTGGATGCGGGCGCTCGCCCCTGTGATGGCGGCCATCGCCCCCAAGCTCGAGATTCCGAACGGGCTCGACGGGTCTCAACTCTCCCGAGATCCGGCAGTAGGGGAGGCATATTTCGCCGACCCCCTCACCTATCCGAAGACGACGGCGAGATATGGCGCCGAGATGTTCGCAGCGATGGATCGGGTTCGCGGATCCCTGGATCGCCTGTCGACTCCCACCCTCGTGATCCATGGAGCCTCCGATCCGATCGTGCCGCCGCAATCGACTGCGGTGTTGGGCGAACTGGAGGGGGTAGAGCGCAGGCTGTACCCGGCGCTGCGACATGAACTGTTCAACGAACCCGAGGGGCCGGAAGTCGTGAACGACGTCATCGCCTGGATCGGGTCCCGCCTCGGTTGACAACTCGAAACGCAGGCAAAGATTGACGGATTGTCCAGCAGAATCGTCAAGCCACAGTTGAAAAGGGCCGATGAGAACAAGTGACCCCGACTCCGCTCGCTCAACCCTGGCTCGTTCGCCGGGTGCTGTATCTCGGTGCCACCGCACCGGTGCTGTTTATCGCGATCGTCGGTCAGAACCCGAAGTCGTGGGCGGTCCTCGGTCTGGCGCTCGGAGGCGTCCTGACGTCTCTCGGTGGTTCACGACGCGACGAGCCATCATCGAGACGCCTGGCCGTCATGGGCGCATACGACCTCGTCACTGCATTGACCCTCGCCGGATTGGGCTTGCAATACAGCTCGATCCTCGTTCTCATCGGTGCCATCGCGGCGATGGCACTCCTCCGCCCACGGTGGACGAAGGTGCTGTCCGGAGTTGGCGCTCTCGCTGGCACCGGGGCAGCCGCGCTGTCCCTCGAAGTGGGCGGAATGGAATCGATCGTGGGCGCCGATGTGGCCGGCGGCGCATTCAGCGTCTTCGTCCCGGTGGCGGCGTTCGCGTTCCTCACAGCCGGATTGGCGTGGATCTTCGGCTCGGTGGGCGCGCGACTCGAGGACCTCTCCGTTGCCCAGGAGCAGCTTCGCCTGTCACTCGAGGAGAACGGCTCACCGACGCTCGTGGTCGACGGCGACGAGATCGTCTACGCCAACCCCGCTGCCATCGTGTTCGTCGGACAGCATCTCGCTGGCGAGTCGCTTCATGACACGTTCGGTATCGAGGGGCCGCTCAATTCGTCACGCGTGATCCGCACTGAACTCGTCTCCACCGGCGACAGCCGGGTGATGGTCGATGTGACCACTCGGCCAGTGACATTTTCCGGACGGCCGCTCACGCAGGTCACGCTCGATGCCTCCACAGAATCGGCGGCACCCGATCACGTTCAATCGACGGTAGCCCGACGACTGGACCTGCTCTTCGACCGGATTCCGGTCGCGCTGTACCGATCCGCTCCGTCGGGCGAGGTGCTGGCCGCCAACCCCGCACTGGCGAACATGCTCGGCCTCTCCGACCCGGCGGAGCTCCTCGGAGCAGTCCAGCGCGCCCAGCTGCACTACCAGGACCGAGCTGGACGGGCCGAGTGGGTGTCGATGTTCGACAACTCCGATGTCGTGATGAACTACGAGCTGGATCTCACGAAGGCCGATGGAACAATCATCACCGTGACGGACAGCGCACGTGCGATACGAGACCGAGCGGGTGAGATTCTCTTCTTCGAGGGCGTCCTCGTCGACGTGACCGCACAACGGACGGTCGAAGAAGCGCGCCGACGTACCTCCGAGATCCTGGAAGCAACGACCGACCTCGTCTGGCTGACCGACGAGTCCGACAACATCTACCGGGTGAACGCGTCGATGCGGCGGTTCCTCTCGGACAACGAGGAAGTCGAGTTGGGAGGCACCCGAGTTCATGAGTTCATCGGCGAAGGAGCAGACGCCGCGTCGCTGCGGGCGTGGCGTGACGACGGCGATGGGCCCCACGAGTGGCGGGGCGAGATTTCACTGAAGTCCAACGGCGGCAACGTAATCCTCACCTCGGCGGTCGCACAGCGGCACCAGCACTTCATCTCTCTCGTCGCGCGTGACATCACCGAAGAACGCCGTACCGCCCGTCAGCTGGAAGAACTTGTGGCGTCCAAGGACGAGTTCATCGCCTCGGTGAGCCACGAGCTGCGCACTCCGCTCACGGCAGTGGTCGGGTTGACGTCAGAGCTGAACACCTTCTACGACGATCTCGATGACCCGACAAAACGAGACTTCATCGGTCTCGTGGCAGACCAGGCTTCCGAGGTGGCCGCGATCGTCGAGGACCTGCTCGTCGCAGCGAGGGCCGACACCAACTCGATCACACTGATCCACGAGAAGGTCGACCTCCGCAAGGCGGTCGACTCGGTGTTGGCCGCACTGCCGCCGTCGAAGCGAGAACAGTTCGAAGTCATCGGAGAGGCCCAGGCCTGCGGAGACGCCCAGCGGATCCGTCAGATCGTTCGCAACCTCGCGACCAACGCCATCAGATACGGAGAGTTGCCCGGCGCGATCTCGCTGTTGTCAGTCGACGGCGCCGCCCAACTGTCTGTCGCAGACAGGGGGCCCGGAATCGACGCGGCGATGATCGAACGGATCTTCGAACCGTACGAGCGGGCGCATTCGGTACCGACGCAGCCGAACTCGGTCGGATTAGGGCTGTCCGTTTCCCGCTGGCTGGCAGAGAAGATGGGAGGCTCCCTCGTGTACAAGAATGAGACGATGAGCACTTTCATCCTCACGCTGCCCGCGAATCGATGCACCTGAGCCGACTCCGTCCCGGCGCACTTCTCGTCGCAACTCCACGGTTGGTTGATCCCCACTTCGCCCGAAGCGTCGTACTCATGCTCCAACACGACGCCGACGGATCGCTCGGAGTCGTGCTCGACCGGCCAACGACCATCCCCGTTGCGGAATTCCTGCCGGACTGGGAGGCGAACACCGTCGAGCCTGCCTTCGTCTTCCATGGCGGGCCCGTCCAGCCCGAAGTCGGGATCGGTCTTTGCATCCGCTTCGGATCCCTCGAAGTCGTCGAACTGACCGCTCCACCCGTCGACGACGCCCCCGTTCGGGTGTTCGGAGGATGCGCCGGGTGGGGCCCCGATCAACTGGCGGGTGAGATCGCGGAAGGCGCCTGGTTCGTCGTCGACTTCGAACCCGCCGACCTGGTTACCGCCCAACCCGACGGCCTGTGGATCACCGTGCTCAAACGGCAAACCTCCGACCTGTCGATCTACTCGACCTACCCGCCCGACCCTCGGATGAACTGAAATATTGTGCAGGGGGACGACCCCCCGGCACCCCCCGGACGGCAGACCACCTTGGTAGGTCCCCGCGGGGACCCACCCGATGGGCCATCTCGCTGCACATGCAGGGGCCCCCGGTACCCCCCGGACTGTTTGATTGTGCAGGGGGACGACCCCCCGGCACCCCCCGGACGGCAGACCGCCTTGGTAGGTCTCCCCGGGGGACCCACCCGATGGGCCATGTGATTGTGCAGGGGGGCGACCCCCTTGCACCCCCCGGACGGCGGACCGCCCCTTGGAGGTCTCACGGGGGAATCACCCGATGACCCATGTTGTAGACGCAGTGCGCGACCCGGACGAACGGCGCCGCTCGGGTCTCGTCGGGCTCCACCGGAGGACCCAAGTAGTGGACGCTGTTCCCGAGAGGGAGCGCGAGGATCCACCTGCTGTCCCTCTAGGCTGGCGGCCGTGGAGACCGCCCCTCGCCTTCGCCCTGCATTGCGGCGGTCCGCCCCTGGGCTCACCCTCGAGAGGGAGTACTGGTCGAAAGGCGAGATCGTCGTCGGGATGGACGAGGTGGGTCGAGGAGCATGGGCCGGCCCGCTCACCGTCGGAGCCGTGATCGTCCCGTCCGAACGACGGGTCTACAAGATTCGCGACTCGAAGATGCTGACCGAGTCCGAACGCGGGGTGCTGTGCGGGCGCATCGTGGACTGGGCGACCGCCTGGTCGGTCGGCCACGCCTCCCAGGTCGAATGTGACGAGCTCGGAATGTCGGAGGCCCAACGAGTCGCTGCCCGGAGGGCCATCGAAGGTCTCGGGGTAATTCCGGACCGGATCCTCCTCGACGGGAATTGGGATTTCGTCGGCAACGGTCGGGTCACGACTGTCGTCCGGGGAGATCGGACATCGTTGTCGATCGCGGCGGCGTCGATCGTGGCAAAGGTCACTCGGGACGGGATACTGCGTGCGGCGGGGGAGTCGTACCCGATGTACAACTTCGAAGCCAACAAGGGCTACCCATGTCCGCTGCATAAGGCCGCGCTTCACGGCTATGGACCGTCGGCGATTCACAGGCGGAGTTGGGCGTTCATGGACGGGCTCGCGTGGTCGGGCCTGCCGAGATATGAGCGCCCAGACGCCCAGCTCCAGCTGGCGATTTGACGGATCTCAGCCGGCGTCGGGTGGCGACTCGATGCTCCGCTCCCATACGCGAACACCGTACGGCTCGAGCGTCACCGGTCCGGGTGGGTCCTCGACATCGCTCCACTCCACCCCCGACTGCGAGACCCGTGTGGTCGCAGGGAGATCCGAGAAATTGACGGCGACAGTGACCTGACGGCCGCCGGCGGCTCTGGCGTATGCGATCACCGAGTCATTGCCTGAGTCCAGAAGCCGTGGCGTCGCCGACCGGAACGCGGGCGATGCGGCACGACGGGCGGAGAGCCGGGTAACAGCCGCCAGAATGCGGCCAGAAGCATCCGTGCCTTCGAGAGCGCGGTCCAGAGCGGCCCAGTCGAATGCGGGACGATGCGCCCACCGGTTGTCGACGGCCCGCGACGGGTCCGACAGGTAACAGGTGTCGCTGAGTTGTCCGATCTCGTCTCCGAGATAGATCAATGGGATGCCGACCGCGGTGAACATGACCGTGTACAGGGCGATGATGCGCCGCACGGCCATGTCCACGCTTTCAGGAGAATCCGACTCTGCCGCTTGTTGCAGGCCCCCAAGCGCCGCCAGGGTCCCTGAAATCCTCGTGTCCCCGGTCTCAGGATGTTGCTGGAAGCGCAGACCTTCAGCCCAGGTGCCAGGAAAGTCCCCCGAGTAGAAGTCGCTCAGGAATCTGCGATGACCGTCAGGATCGATCCCGAGCGCACGGGCGTCCTCGTCCGCGAATCCCCAGCCGATGTCGTCGTGACAGCGGAGATAGGTGAGCCACTGGCAGCCGGCGGGCAGCGTCGTCCGATGCTTCAGTCCGTCTGCGAGAAGCGTGACGTCTTTGGTGGCGGCGGCCTCCCAGATGAGGGCCATCGTCAACGGGTTGTATCCCAACCGGCACTCTTCTGGACGGACAAACCGTGTGAGGTCGTCTGGATGGACGATCGCCTCACTGAGAAGCTGCACCCCAGGTGCGGCCACCCGAACGAAGGCGCTCAGGAGCTCCATCACCACGTGGGATTCAGGGAGGTTCTCACAGTTCGTGCCGGGGATCTTCCAGATGAAAGGAGTGGCGTCGAGGCGAAGCGCCGCAACCCCCAGGTTGGCGAGGAACCCGACCTCACCCGCCATTGCCGTGAGCACCTCGGGGTTCCGATAGTCGAGATCCCACTGGTACTCGTGAAATGTGGTCCACATCCACGCCTGTGCCTCGGCCTGCCAGGTGAATGCGTCGCCTGCCCGGTCGGGAAAGACGGACCGGAGGTGCGATGCGATCTGATCGGGAACGGAGCGGTCGTCGTACATGTGGTAATAGGCACGAAACTCAGAGTCGCCCCCTTGGGCAGCCTCCGCCCAACGGTGCCCGGAGGACGTGTGGTTGAGCACGACATCCAGGACGATGCCGACGCCCGCTTCGGCCAGGTCATCGATCGCCGTCGCGAGATCGGCCATGGAACCCAACTTCGGGTCCGTCCTCCGGTAATCGCTCACCGCGTACCCGCCATCGTTGTCGTGCGGGCCCAGATAGGGAGGCATGAGATGGAGGTGCGTCACCCCGAGACGACGGAGGTGGGGGAGTGCGCTCGGGAGCCTGTCGAACTTCCCGACGAATCGATCTACGTATGCCTGCGCCCACGTCGTCACCGGGTCGTGGAGCCAGGCGTTCGGAGTGATGTCGACCCGACGCCTATGCCTCTTCTTGCGGGTCGCCGCCGCTTCCGCCATCGCCTCGACGAATCGCTCGAGTTGCAGTGCGAAGTCCCAACGCCAGCCGTACAGACGATGGAAGTTCCGGAAGAGCGTTTCGAACTCGGGTTCGAAACGCTCCCAGA
>JBBDWN010000131.1:9523-16649 GCA_040902855.1 Acidimicrobiia bacterium
ACTCGTCGGCGAGACCGGGCTTCTTGAACGGCGCAAGCGCCGGCGACCGGAGGAGGGCCAGTGCGCGAGGAATGTCGGCGGGAATCCAATCAGCCACGAAGGGACGAATGTAGCCGCCTGATCGGCGGCTGCTCCCACTGCGCAGGACTCCGTCAGGCAGTGAGTTCGTGCAGGTAGACCGGGAGCATCGCCCGCCACGAGATCCGGTGGACTTCGATCGGCACCGAACGATCCTACGCAGGCGCCGGTACCCTCGGACCCATGCCAACCCTCTTCACCCGCATCATCGAAGGAGAACTCCCCGGCGTGTTCGTCTGGAAGGATGAACACTGTGTCGCTTTCCTCAGCATCGAACCGCTCCGACCGGGACATACGCTGGTGGTGCCCCGTCAGGAGATCGACCACTGGCTGGATTGTCCCGCCGGTCTCCGCGACCACCTCATGACGGTCTCGGCGACGATCGGCGCGGCGATCGATTCAGAGTGGAGCCCGAAAAAGGTGGCACTGATGATCCTCGGTCTGGAGGTGCCGCATCTCCACATCCATCTCGTTCCGGTGTGGGACGAGATGACCGATCTCGACTTTTCCTGCGCACGTCCGGCAGAGCGGGAAGATCTCGAGGCTGCAGCCGACCGGATTCGGATCGCTCTGACGGCCTCCGGCCACGCCCCGGGGCTCTGATGCGCGTCGTCGCCGTCGTCGGAAACCCGAAACGTGGAGGTCGCACGACCACTGTCGCCGAACGCGTCGCAACCCGGATGGCGTCGACGGCGAGCGGGACCGTCGAGGTACTCGAACTCTCCGACATCGCTCCAGAGCTGTTCTCTCCGACGGCACCGGCCGTCGGAGAGTGGACGGATCGGGTCCGGTCGGCGGATGCAGCCGTCTTTGCCTCGCCTACGTACAAGGCGGGCCTCACCGGGCTGCTGAAAGCGTTCCTCGACTGCTACGACACCAAGGGGCTGTACGTCGTGGACTCTGAGATCGACGATCGCACACTCGACTCCTGGTGGTCTCTTGCCGAGCCGGCGCTGCGCCCGTGGTTGTCCAAAACGCCGATAGCCTGACCGGATGAAGATTCTCGTTACAGGCGGTGCCGGGTTCATCGGCAGTCACACGGTCGTCGAGTTGGTCCTCGAGGGTCATGAACCGGTTGTCTATGACACCCTGGTCAATGCGAAAGCATCGGTGCTCGATCGGTTGGAGATGCTCACCGGGTATCGGGTTCCCTTCTTCCGTAGCGACGTGCGTGATCCGGAGGCGCTGGACTCGGTGATGGAGGGCGCGGACTTCGATGGTGTGATCCACTTCGCCGGGCTCAAGGCGGTCGGTGAGTCGGTGAGCTGCCCGCTGGAGTACTTCAATGTCAACGTCGGAGGTTCCGTTGCAGTTCTCCAGGCGATGCTGCGCAACGGCATCGACACACTGCTGTTCAGCTCGTCGGCCGCCGTCTACGGGGACCCCGACGTTCTCCCCGTACCGGAGACCGCCCGGCTCGGCACCCCGGCGAATCCGTACGGCCGATCGAAACTCATGGTCGAACAAGTCCTCGGAGATCTCGCAGTTTCGGTACCGCGGTTGAAGCTGGGAGCGCTGCGGTACTTCAACCCTGTGGGCGCCCACGAGAGCGGCCTCATAGGCGAAGACCCGAACGATGTACCGAACAATCTCATGCCGTACATCGCCCAAGTGGCGACCGAGCGGCTTCCTCTGCTCTACGTGTTTGGCGACGACTACGACACGCCTGACGGAACCGGTGTGCGCGACTTCATCCATGTGGTGGATCTGGCGAGGGGCCACCTCGCAGCCATGCGTTTTCTGGTCGACCACCCAGGCCTTCACGTTTGGAATCTCGGTACGGGAGTCGGGACGTCGGTACTGGAACTCGTCACCGCCTTCGAGCGAGTGTCGCGAGTAGCGATTCCCTACGAGGTCATCGCCCGTCGGCCGGGGGATGTGGCGGCGACCTACGCCGACCCGACACGCGCCCAGGAAGAACTCGGGTGGCGGGCTGAGCATGACGTCGATCGCATGTGCGAGGACACCTGGCGCTGGCAGCAGTACGCCGAGAAGCTTCTCTGACCTGCAAGGACAGTCAGGCTTCGGTCCGCCACTTCTCGAACGTGGCACGGATGAAACGTTCGGCGTACACGAGCATGGCCTCCCCATCGTCCGGCGTGCGAGGTACCGGATCGCCAAAGCGCACTCGCACGGTCGTGCCGAACGGCACCGGCATCATGTTGTAGCGAAACATTTTCCATGCTCCGTCTATCGCCATCGGCACGACGGGGAGCTGATCCGCCTGCCGGAGGAGTGCCAGTGCGCCCGCTCTCTTGAATTCGCCGAGCGATCCGTCACGCGACCGGGTCCCTTCAGGGAAGATCACTACCGACACGTTCCGTTCTTGCGCGGTCTTGGCCAGTTCCCGAATGGCGCCAATCGCCTGGCGCCGGTCGTCTCTGTCGATCAAAGCGTTCCCTCCGCGCGTGAGGTTGAGCGAGATCGATGGGATCCCCTTGCCCAACTCCTTCTTCGCCACGTACTTCGGGAAGTTCGTGAAGAGCGTCCCGCCCAGGATGGCGATGTCCAGGAGGCTCTGATGGTTCGAGATCACGGCGTACCCGGTGCGCGGCTGGATCGAGGGTGGTCGCTCGATATACACCCGCGTGCCCGTGATCCAGAACAACGAAGTAAGGGTCCGCTGGAGCGCCGCCATGACGTACTCGAAACCTCTGAGCGAGAAAGGTCGAACGATCCGCCCGGAGACGTCGAAGACGACGAGAGCAATGCCGAACGCGAGAAGGAAGGGGATCGTCGGGATCCAGGACAGGATGCGGTTCACGGCGGGGAGATTACGTCCCCGATCGGCTTCTTTCGACTCCGCGACGGTCACTCTTCCTCGATCCGATCGAAGGAGTCCACAATCGCGCTGGTCAGCACGTCTTTGCGTCGCCACAGGAGAGTCCCGTGCCCGGCCCCATGGACCAGACGCAGCTCGGCGCCCCAATGCGCGGCCAGATCACGGCTGAACTCAGGGAGCACCCAACCGTCCCGCTCGGCGGCCACGATCACGGCCGCCGGGTGGTGGGCGAGGGGAGGGAGGTTGAGCACCGAAGCACCTTCGAGGACGTCCCGAAGACGATCTACCGCGTCGGCCCGTCCGCCGAGTGCCTTCCAGTCGATGGCGCGTCTCAACGCCCCCTCGAGGTAGACAGGGCCCGGTCCGTGAGATGCGGCAAGGGGAGCGGTCGCGATCCGACGTGGCATCGAGGCGGAGACGTACGCCGCCAGGTTGCCTCCCATCGAGTAGCCCGACGCTCCTGCAGTCCCAGACTCTGTTGCAAGCGCTACGAGTGCCCGCCCTTCTGCCACCGCCGTGTATCCCATGAGGGCGAAGTCACCGACCGACCCGATCGCCGGACGGTTGACCGGCTGCAGCCGGCGCTGTCCGTAGAACGCGATGTCGGCGATGAACGAGCCAATGCCACGGGCGGCGAGGAGGCGAGCGAGTTTGCGGCGAGCATCGAAGGTCTCGTCGTTCCAGGCGGGGAGAAGCACGACGCTGCGACCCGTGCCCTGGGCCGGCTCGATCCACTCGACCGTGAGCGTCCGGGCGGGGTGCGGAAGCAAGTCGGCAACCGGACTCGTCAGCGATGCCCTCCGTAGACGAAACCCGGGATGCTCTTCCTTGCGACCCCAGGCGACATCGAGCGTCGGAAGCGGGTCGGCGGCGGTCAGGCCGGTGCCGAAGAGAGCGACGTGCTCGTCTTCACCCCATCCGTCTGCGAACACTTTCGACCTCCGGTCGAGCAGGAAGCCGAGGGGCGCGAGCCGATCGATCAGGTGAACCATCGCGCCCTTACCCGACGTCGGTCGTCAAAAGGTCGTCGTAGGTTTCCCGTCGCACGACGAGTCGGGCGTCGCCGTTCTCGACGAACACCACGGCGGGGCGCAGCACCTTGTTGTAGTTGCTCCCCATGGAATGACCGTATGCCCCTGTCACCGGGGTGGAAACGATGTCGCCGACCGCGACGTCTGAGGGCAGGCGGCCGTCGCGGACGAGGAGGTCTCCGGATTCGCAGTGCTTGCCGACGAGTCTGATCGCCTTGGAGCGCTCGGCATCCGTGGCGCGAGGCAGGAACGTCTCGTACCCGCTGCCGTACAGCACGGGTCGCGGGTTGTCGCTCATCCCGCCATCGACGGCCACATAGGTCCGAACGCCGGGAATCTCCTTGATCGTGCCCACGCGATACAGGGTGACCGCAGCCGAAGCGACGATCGCCCTCCCCGGCTCGGCGAAGATCTTCGAACGCACCCCTAGTTCTGCTGCTCGACCCAAAAGTGCCTCGGCCCACTCCGTGATGGTCGGGGCCGACTCGCCCTCGACGTAGGCGACCCCGAGGCCACCCCCGATCGACAGTTCCGGGAGGGACAACGGCTCGGAGAACGAGGCGATGACCTCCAGGGCTGCAGCGAAAGATTGAGCACGGAACACCTGTGAACCGATGTGGGCGTGTATCCCGACCAGTTCCATGGCGTCGGACTGCCTCACACGTTCAACCGCCGATCTCGCAGCCCCCGTCGAGACCGTGAATCCGAACTTCGAGTCGTCCTGACCGGTCGACACGTACTCGTGGGTGTGAGCTTCGACGCCCGGAGTGATTCGGAGAAGGACCTTTGGGGCTGGCGCGCCCTGGCCGACCATGCTCTCGATTCTGTCGATCTCGTCGAAGTTGTCGATCACGATGCGGCCGACGCCAACTTCCAGTGCGCGTGCCAGTTCGTGATCAGCCTTGTTGTTGCCGTGCAGGACCAGACGGGCGGCCGGGACACCTGCGGCGATGGCCACGTGGAGTTCGCCGCCGGTGGCGACATCGATGCCCATACCGGCGTCGTGCACCAGTTTGGCGACAGCCCGGCAGAGGAACGCCTTCGATGCATAGATCGCCCCGTCCCCGAACGCCGACACCGCCTCTTTGGCGCGGACCCGGATGTGGGCGGCGTCGTACACGAACAGGGGAGTGCCGAACTCCTCGGCAAGATCGGTGAGCGCACATCCTCCGATGGATGCGGTCCCGTCCGCCGCGATCGTCGTCGTGTCCGGCAGGAGATGGCGTGGTACCGCAGTCACCGTCCGTGAGACGGCTGACGTCGACGCCAGAGGTACCACCAGCCCACCCCGTGGAGCGCCACGCCGAGCAACAGCATTGCCGCCATCACCCACTCGCCGAGGACGGCTGCAGCGAGTGCCGCGATCGCGGCAGCGATGACGAGTGCGGTTCTGACACCATTGAGCGGACCAAACATGACCGGGAGTGTACGGAGTCCGCGCCGACAGGCGGAATGCGGAGCGCCGCACCGCCGACCTACGTTCTACGATCAGCTGATGGGAGCAGCATGTTCGATTTGAGCGGCAAGGTGGCGGTCGTCACGGGAGGGAATTCGGGAATCGGTCTCGGCATGGCGACCGGACTCGCCCGGGCCGGCGCCACCGTGTCGATCTGGGGCACCAATCCCGAGAAGAACGAAGCGGCGATCTCGTATTTGAGGACCATCGCGCCGTCGAGTTCGGCCATGGTGTGCGACGTCGGCGACGAAGATGCGGTGGAAGCGGCGATGGGGACGGTGATCGAGCAATACGGCGCGGTCACCTCTGTGTTCGCCAACGCCGGCGTTCCTGCGGGCAGCGTGCGATTCGGCGAGACATCACTCGATGACTGGCGGTCCACGATGCGAGTCAACCTCGACGGGGCGTTTCTCACCTTCCGGGCGGCCGTCAACCACATGATCGCGGGCGGGGTTGCCGGGTCTCTGGTTGCGACGTCGAGTCTCAGTGCCCGGCTCGGAATGCCGCGCGGTGAGGCGTACTCGGCCGCGAAATCGGCACTGCTGGCCCTCGTCCAGAGCATCGCGGTCGAACACGGCAAGCACGGGATCAGGGCAAACGCGCTCATGCCAGGCTGGATCGATACTCCGATGACCGACGGGTTGCTGGGCGCAGAACGTTTCGACTCACGCAACCTGCCTCGCGTCCCCATAGGGCGATATGGAAGACCCGAGGACTTCGAAGGGATCGCGGTGTACCTGGCCAGTGACGCGAGTCGCTATCACACCGGCGACGTGATTCGCATCGACGGCGGCTACGGGTTGACCTGATCGCTGTCTGAATTCGAGTCGCTGGGCGGCCATCCGAGGAGCGGCCGGACCGGGGCGGTGAGATGGGCGATCGTCAATCCGACCGCCTTGGGGATGCGAGACAGGCGGATTCCACCCACGAAACCCCGCCAAGCGAAATACAGCCACACGCCGACGGCGAGGATGGCCATCCCTCCGACCACGATGCCGAACGCATCGGGGGACGCCTCGAAGGGGAGTGCCACGTTCATACCCCAGATCCCGGCGACGAGCGTGAGCGGCAACATGATTGCCGAGAACACCGTCAGCACCTTCATGACTTCGTTGGTGCGAGCGGCGATAGCGCCTCGGTGCGTCTCTTGAATGCTGCTGATGAGGGCGCGGGCGCTGTCGAGCGACCCCACGAATCGGAAGTGGTGATCGAAGACGTCGGCGAAAGCCCGCCGGGACTGCCGATCGAGTAGGTCGTCCATCGCCAGCCGCTGGATGACATCACGCTGCGGTGCGAACACCCGATGCAGGACGATCACGTCTCGGCGCAACGCCTGGGCGGCCCCGATGACCGTGTTGTCGGCCAGCATGGCTCGATCCTCCAGGTCTTCGATCCGCTCTTCGAGCGCATCGATGAGATTGGGGAACCGCCTGCTGCCCGCTTCGAGAATACACGCCGCCAGCTCGGCGGGAGAACTGATCGCGCTCAATGAGTCGAGCCGATCCCATACCCATGAGACCCCGTGCACCTCGCCTGGCCGGAACGTCACGAGCATCCGATCGCGGATGAACAGGTCGAATTCGGCCGTGCCGATCCGATCGTCCGCGAACTGCAACTCGTGACACACCAGGTAGCGGTAGTCGTCGAACAGGTCGATCTTCGGCAGCATGTCTGTGACGACGTCCTCGATGCTGAGCGGATCGAAACCGAGAGCCGTGCCCGCCCGCAAGATCTCGGCGAAGTCTTGGGTCTCGACGTCCAACCACAACCAGCCGTCAG
>JBBDWN010000132.1:0-16565 GCA_040902855.1 Acidimicrobiia bacterium
CGCATCGCCCAGGCCACTCTCGGCCTGAAACGCGCCCTGACCCGCCTCTGATCCGCTTTTACCCCTCTAAACGCTTCATTGGTGACGCGCCTGGAGGGGTAAAAACGGGTCAGGCGGCCGAGCCACGCATGTTGCGAAGTTACCCGGTGCTCCGAGCCATCTAGCCTCCGCTGCCTATGGCATTCGCAGACGGCACGGCCGACTTCCGATCCGACACTGTCACCCGTCCCACACCGGAGATGCGTCGGGCGATGGCCGACGCCGAAGTCGGTGACGACGTCTACGGCGACGATCCGACGGTCAACCGTCTGCAGGAGGAGGCCGCTGCAGTCGTCGGCAAGGAAGCGGCCATCTTCGTTCCGACAGGAACGATGGGGAACCAGCTCAGCCTGATGGTCCAGACCCGCCCAGGAGACGACGTCCTGTGCGACGAGGGCGCCCACGTTCGCAACATCGAGAAGGGCGCCGCGTCGGCGTTCTCCGGGGTGTCGTTCCGCCCGGTCCACGCTCCGGAAGGGTGGATCCAGCCGAACCAGATCGACGCGGTGATGGCCACCGCCGGAGCCTTCTTTCCCCGCATCCGACTGATGGTGTGGGAGAACTCCCACAACCTGTCCGGCGGCAGGGTCACACCGGTCGAAGGGATGGCTGCCGGAAACGCCGCAGCTCGGAAACACGGCCTTTCGATCCACCTCGACGGAGCCAGGATCTTCAACGGCGCCGCCGCCCTCGGAGTCGGCGCCGACGAACTCGCCGACGGGGTCGACACGGTGACGTTCTGCTTCTCCAAGGGTCTCGGAGCCCCGGTTGGCTCGATCATCTGCGCTTGCCGCGAGCTGATCGACGAAATTCATTATCTCCGCAAGCGGATGGGCGGCGGCATGCGTCAGGTGGGGGTCCTGGCAGCGCCGGCTCGCATCGCGCTGCGCGATCGAGATCGGGTGGCCGATGACAACGACCTCGCAAAGTATCTCGCCACCCAGATCGCTGATCACGCTCCAGACGCCCTCGACCCGCGATCGGTGGAGACCAACATCGTGAACGTGGCGGTCGATCGTCTTCCGGTGCCGATCGACGTGGCGATCGCATCCATCCGCTCCAACGGAATGTCGGTCAATCCGCCGCTCTTCGGCGGGGTGTGGCGGCTGGTCACCCATCGCGACGTCGACCGGGGCGATGTCGATCGGCTGGTGACAACGCTCTTCCATGCCGGCCAATAGGCTGGTCAGCCCGAAGAGAGAGTTTCGATGACGTTTGCGGTGTTGTTTCCCGGCCAGGGAAGCCAGTTCGTGGGAATGGGAGCAGACCTCTTCGACGCCCGACCTGATCTTCTCGGCGACCGCACCGACGACATTCTCGGATGGTCGCTGCGCTCGATGTGCCTCGACGGTCCCGACGACGAACTCACCAGGACCGAACACGCCCAGCCCGCCCTATTCGCCCTCTCCTATGCGCTGTGGGACGAGCTGTCGAATCGCCTGCCGTACCTTCCGGTGGCGGCCGCCGGCCATTCGCTCGGCGAATACACCGCCCTGGCCGCCGCAGGCGTCATCGATTACGACGACGCGCTCCGAGTGGTCGCCGAGCGGGGGCGGGCGATGGCCGACGCCGCCGATCTCGAAGCATCGGGAATGGCCGCACTCCTCGGGGCAGATGTCGAATTGGCCGAAGCGGTCGAGGCGGCCAGCCGAGCTGCCGGTGGCCGTCTCACCGTGGCCAACGACAATGCACCCGGCCAGGTGGTCGTCGCCGGGGGGACCGCCGACCTCGACTGGCTCGACGCCAACGGTCGGGACCTCGGTGTGCGGCGCGCCGTACGTCTCAAGGTCGCCGGTGCGTTCCATTCGCCGTTCATGGCGCCGGCTGCCGAGCGTGTGGCGGCTGCGGTGGCCACGATCGAGCCGCGTGAGGGACGTTTCGCCGTCTACGCCAACGTCACGGCGACACCCGTCCACCCCGCCGAGGTCGCCCAGGCCCTCACCGATCAGGTGGTCGGGCGGGTTCGATTCGCCGACACGCTGCGCAACATCGCCAGCCACGGGATCGGCACTTTCGTCCATGTCGGTCCCGGTGAGGTTACGGCAGGCATGGCCAAGCGGACCGTCGAAGGGGCAGAGGTGCTGACCGTATCGGATCTGGCGGGAATCGACTCCGCGGTGCAAGCGCTCTCTACCATCGACCGCCCTGGAGGTGCGTGATGCCGAATGCCGAGATCGTCGGATGGGGGAAGGCGATGCCCCCGACCGTGCTGACCAACGCCGACCTCGAGAAGATCGTGGACACGAACGACGAGTGGATCACCTCGCGCACCGGCATGAAGGAGCGGCGAATCTCCCACGTCGAAGCGTCCGACCTGGCCGCAGTCGCATCGCTTCGCGCAATCGCCGCCGCCGGCATGGAACCGGGCGAAATCGACTTCATGATCAACGCCACCTGTACTCCCGAGTCGATCATCCCCGCTTCGGTCGCCTACCTGCAGGCGAAGATCGGGGCAGAAGGCGCAGGTGCCATCGACGTGAACGCCAACTGTTCCGGCTTCATCTACGCGATGGTGATGGCGTCCTCGCTGATCCGGACGGGTGTGGCGCGCAACGTGCTGCTGACCGGTGTCGAGAAGATGCACTACGTGATGGACTATTCGGATCGCGCGACCTGCATCTTGTTCGGCGACGGCGCGGGGGCCGCGGTCATGCGCCCCACCGACGAGCCGATCGGGCTCCTCAGCGGCACGATGGGCAACGACGGAAGGATTGCCGAGCACCTCATGGTGCCGAGCTTCGGCTCTTCCGGAACGAGGGCACCTCGTGCCGCGTCCTCCTGTGGGGTCGTGATGAACGGTTCAGAAATCTTCCGCAATGCCGTGGTCCGAATGGGCGAGGCCGCCCGGCAGGTGGCCGATGAGGTCGGCTGGTCGCTGGCCGACATCGATCTGCTCATCCCGCACCAGGCGAACAAGCGCATCATCGACGCCACCGCCCGCCGCCTGGAGATCGACGAGGACAAGGTCTTCATCAACGTTCAGAAGTACGGAAACACGAGTTCCGCCACGATTCCCGTCGCATTGACCGAAGCGCTGGAGGAAGGGCGGATACCGCCGAACGGCAACGTCGTCTTCGCGGCATTCGGCGGCGGCCTGTCGTGGGCTGCGGCCGCGGTGAAGTGGGGCGAACGGGTCACGCCGATCGCCGAATCTGATGCCGAGATCCCGGATTTCGAAGGAACGGTGTTCGACCTCCTCCAGCCGAGTCTCGATTTCTTCGGGGTCGGTGTGAAGCAATGAGTCGGGTGGCACTGGTCACCGGCGGATCCCGCGGCATCGGGCGTTCGATCGCCCTCGCCCTCGCCGCGTCCGGCCATCGGGTGGCGGTCAACTACGCCTCGAGGGCGGACGCGGCGAACGAGGTCGTCTCTGCCATCGAAGCGGACGGTGGAGAGGCGATAGCGGTCCGTGCCGACGTCGCAGACCCTGAGGCGGTTTCGGCCATGTTCGAGAGGGTGCAGCAGGGACTGGGTCCGGTCGAGATCCTCGTCAACAATGCAGGTATCACTCGCGATGATCTCCTACTCCGCATGAGCGTCGAAGCCTTCGACGCCGTCATCGCCACCAACCTTCGTTCGGCCTTCCTCTGTTCCAAGGCCGCCATGCGCGGGATGTTGAAGGCCCGATGGGGGAGGATCGTCTCGATCGGTTCGGTTGCAGGGATCGCCGGAAATCCGGGCCAGGCGAATTATGCCGCGTCGAAGGCGGGCCTGATCGGGATGTCGAAGTCGATCGCCAAGGAGGTCGGCTCGCGGGGGATCACCGTCAACGTGGTCGCCCCTGGCTTCATCGCCACGGAGATGACGGATGCGCTGGGTGACGAAGCCAAGAAGGCATCGCTCGGTGCCATCACATTGGGCCGCTTCGGCGACCCTGGGGAGGTGGCGGCCGCCGTCGCCTTTCTCGCATCGGAAGGGGCTGGATACATCACCGGCCAGGTTCTGTCGGTCGACGGGGGCATCGCCCTCTAGGCTGCCGTTCAACGCGAAGGAGAGTGACGTATGGATCGTGGTGAGATTTCGACGAGGTTGCACAAGCTCCTCGTCTCCGAGCTGGGGCTCGACGAGGCGAAGATCAACGACGACGCCAATTTCGAGGAGGACCTGGAGGTCGATTCGCTTGGCGTCGTGGAATTGCTCATGGCGCTCGAAGACGAGTTCGGCGTGAAGATCCCCGACGAGGACGCCGAGAGCATCCACACCGTCGGCCAGGCCGTCGATCTCGTAGCTGCCAAGCTCTCCGGCTGAGGTGAACTCCCAGCGCCGCCGGGTCGTCGTGACCGGGCTGGGGGCGATCACGCCCCTCGGTCACACCATGGCCGACACCTGGGACGCGGTGGTGGCGGGACGTTCCGGCGCCGGCCCTATCACCCTGTTCGACACTTCGGACCAAAAGGTCTCGATCGCTGCCGAGGTGTCGGACTTCGAGCCGACCGACCACTTCGAGGCGAAAGAGGCGCGGCGGCTGGATCGTTGCAGCCAGTTTGCACTCGTCGCCGCCCGTGAGGCGATGCTCCATGCAGGCCTGGAACTCGACCCAGACTCCGAAGATGCAGAGCGCGCCGGCGCGCTGATCGGTGTCGGCTTCGGCGGCATGCAGACCTTCATTGAAGAAGTCGGTGTTCTTCACGAGCGGGGGCCCGGTCGGGTCAGTCCGCTCGGGATCCCCAAGATCATCGCCAACATGCCCGCAGGATTGGTCTCGATCGAACATCACCTGCTCGGTCCGGTGTCATGCACTGTGACGGCATGTTCCGCCTCCGCCAATGCCATCGGCGATGCGGCCGAGATCATTCGACGGGGTGCGGCCGACGTGATGGTGGCGGGTGGGTCGGAAGCGGCGATCACCACTTATGCGGTCGCCGCTTTCGCACAGGCGCGCGCCCTCAGCACCCGGAACGACGATCCGACTGCCGCCTCGCGTCCGTTCGATGCTGGCCGGGACGGATTCGTGATGGGGGAGGGAGCGGCGGTGCTGGTGCTCGAAGAGCGGGAACGGGCATTGGCGCGTGGCGCCACCATCCACGCCGAGGTCACCGGATACGGGATGTCGGCCGATTCGTATCACATCACCCTCCCCAAGCCGGGGGGCACGGGGGCGGCGCGGGCGGTCAAGGCGGCACTCGCTGATGCCGGTCTCGACGCATCGGACCTCGACTACGTCAACGCCCACGGCACCTCCACTGAAGCCAACGACTCGACGGAGACGCTCGCATTGAAGGTCGCGCTGGGCGAGGACGTCGCCAGGGTTGTTCCGGTCTCTTCGACCAAGTCGATGACGGGCCATCTGCTCGGAGGCGCAGGCGCCCTGGAGGCGGCGATCTCCATCCGCGCCATCCAGACCGGAATCCTTCCCCCCACCATCAACTACGACGAACCCGACCCCTCCTGCGACCTCGACTACGTCCCCAACGAGGCGCGTGAGGTGGGCGGAATCGAGCATGTGGCGTCGAACAGTTTCGGGTTCGGCGGCCACAACGTGACGTTGATCCTCAGCCGAGCCTGAGTTCGGCAGCAGAGGGGGTTTCGTGTGCGTAAATCGACCCCTCAACTTTGGTGTCCAGTGGCCCTTGGGGGTGTTGAGGGGTCTGGATGCCTGGGGTATTTGTGTTGATAATCCCCGAGGCCCAAGCAATGAAGAAGTGTGTTGGTCGTGACCTACCGAAAAACCAGAAATCTCGAAAGCGTGTCACTGCTCAGCGACTGGCCCACTGAACTCCCCAACCTCCTCACCATTGACCAGAACGGTGGCGGTGATGAACCCACTCGCACCTTCCACGCCGAAGATCGAGTCTCTACCGGCAGGGACGGAGACGAACCTTTCTGGGACTCCACTTCCTTCGAGGATCACGGACATGGCATCAGAGTTGCCGAAGGCGACAACAGCGAGAATGCCGTCGTCCGGGACGAGACAGACTTGCCATCCGCCCCCACCCCCCGCACAGAAGGCGCCGGGTGAGGCTTCGGGTGGACCGTCGATAGGGAACCCAGCGTTCAGCACTGTGAAGGCTGCGTGTGAGTCTGGAACTTGCACGAGTGGCGGCTCTGGCAGATCGCCTCGGCCAGCCAGCAGAAGGTACGCCCCGAGAACCACGATGGTGGCGGCGGCGATCCCGACGGCTACCGAGGTCCGTTTGTGGGCGGTTCTCTCGGATGATGTCGGTGTCATGTTGGTCATTGTCCGTAGAACCTTTCGTTCCGGCAGCCAGGGTAAGCAACTTTGTCTTCTGCTATCGGCAGCGGGGCCTCGTTCCGTCAACACGAAACACTCAGCCATCCAGACAGATTTACGCACACGAATCCCCCTTTGCTGCCGAACTCAGCCGAGCCTGAGGGGTCAGCTCGTTTCGCACCCCGGACCCGGGGGTTCTTCACCCTTTGCCTGCGCGTCTCGGTACTCGGCGATCGACCGGTACACGAGCACGAGGACGACCGCCATCCCGATCGTGGCCAACACGAAGACGACGGTTGCCAGCGACAACGCCAGCCCGGTGCACGTCTCGACCACTCCGTCGGATTCGACCCGGCACGACAACTCCATCACGAGGTAGGTGACCCAGCCGCCCAGCAGGCCGAGTACCACCGACGGGATCGCGATCCACGGGTTCGGGAGACGGATGTCGGTCATGAGTCCTCCTTTCGGCGTCCGCGTAAGTCCAACCCCGCCGCATCGAGGATCTCGCCCGGCGCCAACTCGGCGGGGATCGGAACGGCTCTGCCCGGCGAGGCGAGCGGGATCACGGCGATCCGCGCGTCGGTTGACCAGGCCAGCCATGTCAGTGTGGCGAAGCCGATCGCCGCGACCACGGACGCCGGAAACGGAATGGCCACCACCGCTGCCGCGACGGCGATCGGCAACCCGAGTCGAGTCGCCCAGAGCGCAGCCGGTTGCGCCCGCGAATACCAGACGGCGAGTGCGACCGTCCCGCCGGCGAGGATCCAGTCGAAAAGGCCGACGCCATCCGGTTGGAGGGCGCCGATGAGCACAGGACCGGCCAGCAGACCCAACGCAAGTGCTGCGGCCTTCTTCGGCGGCGAGTCTGCAGGAGGTCGCTGTCGAATCACCGCACGGAGTCCTGTGCCCAGGAGTCCGGCGAGTGCGAGTCCGGCGGCGGCCACCATGACGATCCATACGGGGCCGATCGGATGGACGACCGCCGGGACCGCGATGACCCCGGCGAGGCCCGCACCCAGCCCCACCGACCAGCGGGCGGCGCCCACCAGGGAGCCGACGATGACGACGGCCGTCAGGAGCAGGTGGCCGGAGGCGAGCATCACGCCGGCCCCGTCGATCCACACGGCCTCCTCACCGGTGAGGACCACCGCGGCGGAGAGCGACGCGACGAGGAGAGCGAAGGTGGTGAGTATCGAAGTGAGCACGGTACGTTGACCCGAGTGTCAACCGACTTGGACTCCTGTGCAAGATGAGTTCTGGCCCGGCGAGTTCCGGTTCTGTCCGATGTGCGCCTCGGAACTGGAGGTCGTGACGAGGGGAGGGCGGGCCCGGATGGGGTGTCCTCGCTGTCGCTATGTGCATTTCCGCGACCCTGGGGTCGGAGCGGCGGTCGTCCTGGAGGACGACGAAGGGCGGGTCTTGCTGGTCAAGCGGGGCCGAGGGGCGACGAAACCGGGATTGTGGTGCGTGCCGTGCGGCTTCGTCGACTACGGCGAGGAGATTCGGGAGGCGGCGGCCCGCGAGGTCGCCGAGGAGACGGGACTCGAGGTCGAAGTCGGAGAGCCTGTCTTCGTCGCCTCCAACTTTCATGATCCAGAGAAGCTGACCGTCGGCATCTGGTTCAACGGTCGGGTCCTGGGCGGTGTCGCCAGGGCAGGCGACGATGCGGTCGAGGTCGGCTGGTTCCGGCCTGACGATCTACCTGTCCTCGCCTTCGAGACGGATGCCG
Source organism: Acidimicrobiia bacterium (assembly GCA_040902855.1). Taxonomy (GTDB): domain Bacteria; phylum Actinomycetota; class Acidimicrobiia; order Spongiisociales; family ZC4RG35; genus DATHWB01. The sequence continues at coordinate 7,944 of JBBDWN010000132.1, forward strand.
AGTTGTTCCGCCTCCGCTTCGGGGTCAGTCCCGTCGTCGGAGACTGACGGCGGGAACTCGGCTCCCTGCTCCGGGCTCCAGGACGTGAGCTCTTTCCACGGCGTTCCCGGCTTCAGGGTGATCACGGTTCCATGCTGGGGTTTGTCGACGTGCTGGTTGGCGAGATCCCGTCCAGTGAGCGAGAGGCGTGCCGACTGCACCGGATCTTGGTGCGAGACGATGACCACGTCCCCGTCGTGCCGTTCAGAGATCGCAGCGAGGATCGTTCGCATCCGGGAGGCGAGCGCGGTGAGCGACTCCGACGCGAACGGCATGTCCAGCGGGTGGGAGAGATAGGCCTCGAGTTGGCCAGGTCGCTCCGAGGGGAGGTCGTCCCATCCGACGCCTGCCCAGTCATCGGCCATCTTCCATTCGATCAGCTCGGCCTCGATGCGAATCGGCACGCCGAAGTGGGCTGCGATTGGCTCGGCCGTCGAGATTGCCCGTTCGAGTGGCGAGGACCACACCGCCACGATCGGTGCAGACCGGAGGTAGCGGCTGACGGCCTTCGCTTGGGCGACCCCCGTCTCGCTGAGCTCGAAGCCGGCCAACGAGGCATACACCACGTGGTCCGGATTCGAGACCTCCCCATGTCTCACCAAATGCACCCGTCCTGCCATCCCCGCTTTCTAGCGAGGCAGCGAGGCTTTTGGTACGCGTAGCGCTACGTTCTTGAAGCGCTGGTTCGCTAAAAAGCCCGGTAGCGTCGGGCGGGTGTGGGCTGAGCGGATTCTGCATGTCGACATGGATGCTTTCTTCGTGGCCGTCGAGCGACTGCGGGAGCCGTCACTCGTCGGCCGCCCGGTCGTGGTCGGCGGTGCCGGACCGAGAAGCGTGGTTGCCGCCGCCTCCTACGAGGTACGGCGCTACGGGATCCACTCGGCGATGCCGATGTCGCGAGCCCGTTCGCTCTGCCGGGATCTGGTGATCGTTCCCCCGGACCATGCCGAATACCGGCGAATCTCCGAACAGGTCTTCGAGATCTTCCGCTCGTTCACGCCGCTCGTGGAAGGCCTCTCCATCGACGAGGCGTTCCTCGACATCGGCGGGCTCCGCCGCCACTTCGACGGACCCGTCGCAGTCGGAGAGGCCGTGCGGACCGCGATCGCCGGTCAGGTCGGCATCACCGCCTCGGTCGGCGTCGCATCGACCAAGTTCCTCGCCAAACTCGCCTCCGAGGCGGCCAAGCCTGACGGGCTGCGGCACATCGAGAGCGCCGAGCAGCTGGGGTTCCTCGACTCGCTTCCCATCGAGGCGCTGTGGGGCGTCGGCCAGGCCACCCGGGCGGCGCTCGAAGTCCTCGGAGTCGAAAGCGTGGCCGAGCTTCGCACGGTGCCGATGAGGGCACTGGAACGGGCAGTGGGTTCGGCGGTCGCTGCTCACCTCGTCGAACTCGCCCATGGTCGGGATCCGCGCGCTGTCCAACCCGACAGGGAGGTCAAGTCGGTGTCGGTCGAGGAGACCTACGACACCGACATCAGAGACGACGCCCGTCTGCGGGTCGAACTGAGACGCTTGGCCGATCGGCTCGGGTGGCGGCTGCGCAGCGCCGGCTTGGCGGGGCGCACGGTGACGCTGAAGGTGAGGACTTCGGAATTCAAGACCGTCACCCGCTCGGTGACCGGCCCGCAACCCACCAACAGTGATCGGGACCTGTTCGTGACCGCCTGTGAACTTCTGGAGACCGCCGACCGCGACGGCCGTCCGGTGCGTCTGCTCGGGATCGGGGTGAGCCAGCTGTCCGAAACCGACGGAGCGACACAGCTGGCGACGACGAGTGATACGCGGTGGGCCGAGGTCGACGCCGCAGTCGATGCCATTCGGCGCCGTTTCGGCCCCGAGGCGGTTGGTCCGGCGTCGGCGTCGAACGATCAGGCAGATTGAGCTGCGGCTGCATTCGCCATGTCCGTTGAATCATGTACGAACGTATAATGAATGACCCTGGACCGAGTGGAGCGATCGACCCGAACATGCCACTTGACGATCACGAACAGCGCATCCTCGACGAGATAGAACGCCAGTTCTACGAGGAGGACCCAGACCTGGCTCTGGCCGTCCGGAACATCGACCGGTCCGGTCGCTTCGGGGTGAGGTACCCGCTCGTCGGTCTGGTCGTCGGCATGGTGCTCGTGCTCGCCACATTCACTACATCCACTCCTCTCGCCCTCCTTGGTTTCGTCCTCATGGTCGCTTCCGCGACGGCGCTCGCCTACGGAATTCGGAATCGAATCCAGGCCGGTGCGCGGTCTGTTGTCCATCCCGACGCGTCATCTTCGAATTGGTACCGCCGCTTTCGTCGCGGCTGACGCGCCACCGCTAGTGTGACGCCCCCTTGGGGTCGCGGCGCCGGACGTCCGACTCTCGAAGGGCCACAGGAGAAGGTTTGATCGGTTGCGCGTGCAGTGCACCCGCCGATCCCGAGGCAAGGATTGAGAGGGTTCGGTTGCGAGAAGGATTCACCGCCCAGCAGGCACAGTCACTCACCGGGTGCACACATCATCAGCTCCGGTATTGGGACAGGGTGGGCCTGGTCTCACCCACCATCCAGAACACAGGCGGCCGCCCCGGCGTTCGACGTCTCTACTCCTTCCGGGACCTCGTTGCGCTCCGCGTGGTTCGGAGCCTTCTCGACAACGGCATGTCGCTTCAGCGGGTACGGCGAGCATGGGACTATCTGCGCCGCAACGCCGACATGGACAGTCACCTCGCCGAGGTGAAACTCGTCACCGACGGTCAGACCATCTTCCGTATTGCCCGTGACGACGGACAGCTCATGGACGCTCTGCGGGAAGGTCAGTTGGCGTTCTTCGTCGCCATCGACGAGATCACCCGCACCGTGGAAGAAGACGTCAGCCGGTTCGAGTTGGACCGCAGCGAGTTCCTCAACATGCTGCGCCGTGTCGAAGACGACGTCGCAGAAGAGATGACTGCGGAGGGCTGAGAGTTCGCGACTCTCTACCGGCGGTCACCGTCGGCGGATTGACCTCAACCCGACTGCCGCCACCGTGCGCTCCCATCGTCCGTAGCGGCGGGTGATCCGACCGTCTGCCTTGTCGAATGCCGCTCTTCCGTCGCCGCGCGGTTTCCCCCCGTACGCCGACGCGGTGTACAGGGTCGCCAGGGGGACGAGATCTTCGTGCAGGCCCCCGGCGATCTCGATTGCGGTCGCCGAGACGGGGATGTCGCCTTCGAGATCGCGCAGGCGGTCGACGATCTCGTCCCACGCCGCGTCGATGTTGCCAGTCATGATGGCGGCGAGCCGTCGCTTCCGTCGCACCCACTTGTACCCGGGGATGCTGGCGAACGTCAGTGCGAGCACGCTGACCGCCCACACCCACAGTGGGGTCTCGAAGTCCGACTGTGACGTCAGGTCGGGGGTGGCGTCGCCGGTGAGAGTGTCGATCTCCGGCCCGAGGTCGGGACGCTCGCCTGATGCGATCGCAGACCCGGTGCTGTCGATCTCGGCGGGCGCAGGCACATATTCCCGGAGGTCGAAACCGACCTCGGCCAGCAGGGGCACGTTGGCCCCGTCGGATCGCGGCGTGGGATCGAATCGGACCCAACCCTGGCCGTTCATCCACAACTCCACCCAGGCGTGGGCGTTGCGCTCGCGAACGACGATGACGTCGGAGCCGTCTGCCTGGGTTTGAACGTCGCCGGGCGTGAATCCGAGCACCACCCGACTGGGGATGCCGAGAGTCCGGGCCATCACCGCCATGGCGGTGGCGAACTGCTCGCAATAGCCGGTGCGGTAGTTGTTCGAGTCGGCGTCGAGTAGCCATTCGGCGAGATCGAGCGACGAGTGCCCGGTGTCGACGTCGGTGTTGTAGGTGAACGTGCCTCGATCGCTCAGCCAGGCCTCGAGGATGAGCGCCCGCTCGAAGACCGTAGTGCCTTCCTCGGTCACGGTACGGGCCAGGTTTCTCACCTCGACCGGCGTGTCCTCGGGCAGGCTGAGGTATTCGGAGATGTCCTCGGGTCGGTCGAGGAATTGCGGGCTGCGGGCGGCTCCGGCGAAGACTCCGGCTTCGGCGGCCTCGGCGAAGATCGGCGACAGGATGCCTCCTGTGGATGCGAGATAGTTGATGTCGGGCACCGGTACGTTGGCCTCGATCTCGTATTCCCAGCCCGGGCTGGTGCGGAGGTCGATACCGAGCGACCCGTCTTCCCGCACTCGGAACCCTTCACGGATGAGGTCCTCGTCGCTGCGCAGAACGTATGGCGAGTAGAGGCTGGGGAGGACGGACTCGCGCAGGCTGGCGACCTGGATTCGGGCTGCGACCGGCACTGTCGGTCCTTGGAATGCCAGGTCTTCGCGCTCCCACCGGGTGGCACCCTGCTTGGCCCACGACTGTGAACCAGGGATCCAATTCTCGCCGTCGTAGGAGTCGAGGGTGATCAGGTTCCAATACAGGTCGCGGTTCGGGGGAGCCGAATCCGAAACAGTGGCGTAGAAGAGCGGTTCGTCGGAGAGAGACACGAGCGTCTGCTGCATTCCGACGAACAGGTTGAACGACGATCCTCCGTACAACCCGGATCCGATCCCGGTCTGGGTCCGCCATTGGAGGGTTCCTGCTTCGGGAACGGTGGCGGCGAAGGTACTGGCGGCGACGACCGCACCGACCGCTCCGACCCCGGCGACGGTCATTGTCGCGGCCAATGACACACGCGGGATGAGCATTCCGGTTCTCGACCGCAGCCTTCCGGCCGCCGGGTCGCCCGGGTTGGCCATCGCGACGATTGCGAGGCCGCCGACGAGAGCGAAGGCGGCGAGCCATCCCAGCCCGGGCGAGCGGCGGTCGAGGGTGGCCAGTTGGAGGTAGAAGGCAAGTGCGGGCACGGTTGCAAGCGACGGCCGCTGGGAGGACACGCCGATGGCCCCGAGCGCGCCCAGCGCCCAGTAGACGATGGCGAGGACGGCGACCAGGCCCGCGACCGGCAGCACGGGTGCGGCACCGAATCGGATGATCTCGCCCGCGAACGCCATCTCAGTCTGGAAAATCTCGACGGTGGCAGACGTCGGGATGACTCCGGCCAGCAATGAAGCGGGGGAAGTGATCCGAAGCACCGCGATTGCAAGGCCGATCGCGTTGATCGCGAGCACGATCGGCGTTGACAGGCGATATGAGCGGGCCACCCAGGTGAAGGCCGCGCCGAGGGCGACGGCGGCCAGCAGCACGATCTGCCATGCCGGACCTTCTGTTTGAGGCTGGAGGAGCCGTCCGAGCCTGGCGAGGCTGAGGACGACGGCGCCGAGTCCGATCAACCAGATGAGACGTTGGACCATGTTCCTCTCCCCATCACCTTTGCCCACGCCGTCGCCCACGATTCGCTCGGAGTCACGTTCACCGTGATTGCACCCGCCCTCTGAAAAGCCATCTCTCCGCTGGTTGTCGTTTCGCTCGCCGACAGCACGACGGTCGTCCGGTACTCGCGCGACATGAGGCGTTGGGCTTCCAGCAGGTCTGAGTCGGGCACGCCGGTGACGAGAACGAGCGCTCCTCCCCGGCCGACGGACCTGAGTCGGGCGGCCACGACCCGAATGTCGAGCCGCCTTTCCCTTTCGACGATGGCGAGCTTTTCCATCACCGCTCCGTACTGGCTGATCGGTGTGGCGGAGACTCCCCCCGCCCACAGGTCGGCGTCGAATCCGTCCCGGGCGAGGTGCCGAACCATCGAGGCCGTCCCTCGAACGGCTTTTTCGAAACACTCTTCGGACTCGTAGGCCTGGTGCCGCAGGTCGAGGATGACGAGCGCCCTGCTCTGCCACGGTGTTTCGAGCTGGCGGATCATCAACTCGTCCCGTTTCGCAGACGACGGCCAATGCACCCGACGCAGGTCGTCGCCGTAGTTGTATTCGCGCAGGGTGTAGAAGTCCTCGCCACCTCGCCGGGAGAATTCCGGCCGGGAGGCCTGCATGGCCGGATCGCGGCCGCGTGTCATCGGGAAGCCGACGAGGTCTTCGACTTCCGGATAGACGATCAGGCGGTCGATCCCCGGGATCACCGAGGTGACCTTGGCGAGCCGTAGAGGGTCGGTGACGGTGGCAGTGACCGGTCCGACGGGGTAGACACCCCTGGGTCGGCAGAGAATCTGGTATTCGGCGTCTCCGGCCGTTCCCGGACGGATGGTGCCTGCTTCGAACACCGCCCGGCCGAGGGAGCCGACCTCGTCGACGAACGCGAGATTCGTCAGCGTGTGCCGACCGTGGTTGGTGATCACGGCATCGACGACGGCCCGGTCGCCCTCATGGACGAGGTTGGGGGAGAGGCGACGCACAACTCCGACGGAGGGACGGGAGAGCCGGGTGATGGCGACGGCTGCTGCGAGGGCGACGGCGACCACGACGGCCGCCGCCAGAAGTTCGATCTCGCCGAGCGCGATCCAGAGGGCGATGAGTGCTGCGGTGACCCCGAGGCTTGCCCAGCCGCGGTCAGTGAGCACGGTCAGGTAGCCATCCGGCTGCTGCCCGGAACGGTCAGGTTCCGCAGGACCGATCCGATCACGTCTTCGATGGCGGTCCCGCGCATCTGCGCTTCGGGGCGGAGCGCCATGCGGTGGGCCATCGTCGGCACGGCCAGCGCCTTCACATCGTCCGGGGTGACGAATTCGCGGCCGTCGACCGCCGCCCGCACTCTGGCCAGGCGCTGGAGGGCGAGTGAGGAGCGGGGGGATGCGCCGAGAAGCAGTTCCTCGTGATTGCGGGTGGCCTCCACCAAGGAGATGATGTAGCCCTGCAGCGACGGCGCGACATGAATTCGACGTGCGACATCGATCATGTCGACCACGTCTTCGGCGGAGATGACCGGCGTGAGATCATGGAAACCGGAGCGAACACCATGGGTGTTCATCATCTCGAGTTCCTTCTCACGGGTCGGATATCCGATGCGCACTCGCATGGTGAACCGGTCGAGTTGGGCCTCCGGCAGCGGATAGGTGCCTTCGTGTTCCAGGGGGTTCTGGGTGGCGACGACCATGAACGGCGCTCCGAGTTCCCTCGTGACGCCGTCGGAGGTGACCTGGCGTTCTTCCATGGCCTCCAGGAGCGCAGCCTGGGTTTTGGGACTGGCGCGGTTGATCTCGTCGCCGACGACGATGTTGGCGAAGATCGCACCCGGTTTGAAAGAGAACTCGGAGGCCTGGCGGTCCCACACGCTGACCCCGGTCACATCGGACGGGAGGAGGTCCGGTGTGAACTGGATGCGGTGGAAGGTGCAGTCGATGCTGCGGGCGATCGACTTGGCGAGCAGTGTCTTGCCGACACCGGGTACGTCTTCGATGAGCACATGGCCTTCTGCGAAGAGAGCGGACAGCACCAGCTCGATGACTTCGCGCTTTCCCTGGATGACGTGTTCGACGTTGGATGCGACCTTGTCGAAGCGCTCTGCGAACCACTCGACACGTTCGTCCTCGACCGGTGTCTCAACTGAAGTCAACGCGGATCTCTCCCCGATGGTGGATGTCACGGCACTCTACCCCTGGTCAGATTCAAGCTCTCGGGTAGCCTTATGGAAAGGGAGTGAAACACATGTCAGATCCGAGTGGGTGGGATCGGCACAGATGAGGTGGGGCAACACGGTAGGGCAACGCATACGGAGTCTGTTCAGGCTGGTGAGGTCGGCGCTCGTGACAGGCGTCGCCCATGTTCGGCGCGGGTGGTGGCGCCAGCCCCCTTTCCTTCCACTGCCGGACCCCAATCAACTTGCATGGCGTCGGTCAACGGCGTACGGAACGGATCGTCGCGCGGAGTCACGCGACCTGGTGAGCTTTCTGCTGTGGGCAGACCGCCAGCGCAGAGCCGCCTCATGATGGGGCTGGAAGACCGTCTTCGAAAGGTCCAGTAGGCCGCCGGAGTGTTGGAGGGACTCGATTCCCTCGATCTGTTCGGCACTCCCCAGACCACCGGGTAATCTGCCGGAGGCGTGACACGGGCCCTGATTCTCAATGCCTCGTACGAGCCACTTTCAGTGGTCAGTGCTCGCCGCGCCGTCGTCCTCGTCATCCATGGGAAGGCCGTGTCGGTCGCCGACCGTGACGACGAGTGGCACGCCGAGACCGTCGTGGTTCGGGTGCCGTCGGTCGTGAAGTTGACGTCGTTCGTGGCTGTTCCGTACGTACGCACCGTTCCGGTCACCCGCCGGGCGGTGTTCGGGCGCGATGACTACCAGTGCCAATACTGCCCAGACGGGGCCGAGAGCATCGACCACGTCGTGCCCCGGTCGCGGGGAGGCCAGCACGTCTGGGAGAACGTCGTCGCCTCCTGTCGCCGCTGCAACGTCCGCAAAGGCAACCGCACTCCGGTAGAAGCGGGCATGCCTCTCATGCGCGATCCCCGCGCCCCCAAACGCTTCGGATGGATCTACGCATCCACCGGCTTCGCCGTCGACCCCTCCTGGCGCCCGTACCTCCAGACGGCTTGATTGTGCAGGGGGGCGACCCCCCGGCACCCCCCGGACGGTGGGCGTGGTCGATCGGGTTTGGCCTGGTTTCACTCTGTGTCGCATGACGAGCAGTGATCTGTCCCCCCAGGAGCGAAGCGACGTTGGGGGGACCGCCCCGCCGCTTTGGGCCGGGCGAGGGGGG
>JBBDWN010000133.1:0-16560 GCA_040902855.1 Acidimicrobiia bacterium
GCAGTGCCAAGACGAGGATAATCAGAGGGCTCTGCGGTGCCATGAGCTGCTCAAGCAACTGACCGCCGAGGGTGGGATCGGTTGAGACAGCCGGAGACACGGCGTCCAACAGCACGACAAGGAGACGCAATGAAGAACGTTTGGAAGGGACTCGCCGTCGGAGCGTTCGCCGGTGCGATCGTCGGGGTTGCGATCGACGTCGTCGAGAGCGCCGGGCGTAAGGCTGCCGACGTCTCCAATCGCGCCGCGTCGGGGGTGTCGTCTTCCGCCAGGAGCGGCGCCACTCACTTCGCCGATCTCGTCGAGGAGAAGATCGACGACTGGGACGTGAAGAAGAAGGTCGAACACGCCAAGGACGAGGTCGAACAGGTTCTCGAAAAGGGCAGGGACGCTCTCAAACGCAAGTAGCGCACGAGCCAGGGGCTTCAACCGCTGAGTTCGGCCCGCTCCCGATACATGTCGAGAGACTCGGGGTTTGCGAGCGCCTCGCTGTTCTTCACGGCGTCGCCGTTGATGACGGCGGTCACCGCCAGCTCCGAGATCTTGCCGCTGCGCGTGCGAGGGATGTCGCCGACCGTCGTGATCACCGCAGGAACGTGGCGGGGAGACTCTTCGATCCGCAGCCGGCGACGCATCTCCGCCTCGAGCTCCGGTGTCAACTCGGCGCCCTCGGCCATGCGAAGGAAGAGCACGACCCTGGTGTCGGATCCCTGCCGCTGGGCCACCGCCACCGCCTCCGCCACCTCTTCGAACTGTTCGACCACCCGGTAGATCTCCGCCGTGCCGATCCTCACCCCACCAGAGTTCAGCGTCGCATCGGACCTGCCGAGGATGACCATCCCGCCCCGGTCGGTCCACACGGCGTAATCGCCGTGAGTCCACACATCCGGGAAGCGCTCGAAGTACGCAGCCCGGTAGCGGGCATCCCCGTCCGGGCCCCAGAACGTGATCGGCATCGAAGGGAACGGCTCAGTGCAAACCAGTTCGCCTTGTTCGCCCGGACCCACCGGCCGACCGTCGTCGCCGAAAATCTCCACCGCCATTCCCAGCGCCTTGGCCTGGATCTCACCCGGATAGACAGGCTTGGTCGGATCACCCCCGACGAAACAGCCGCAGAGGTCAGTCCCACCGGAAATCGACGCAAGGTGGACGTCGGTCTTGATCCCGTCATACACGAAAGAGAATCCGTCAGGCGAGAGCGGCGACCCGGTCGATGCGATCGTTCGCAACGCCGACAGTCGGTGCGAGTCGGCCGGCCGCAACCCGGACTTCAGCACCGCGTCGATGTACTTGGCGGAGACCCCCAGCAGCGTGATGTCGAGGTCGTCGACCAGGTCGAACAGGGCTTCGGGACCGGGATGGAACGGGTTGCCGTCGAACAGCACGATGGTCGCGCCCACTGCCAGTCCCGAGACGAGCCAGTTCCACATCATCCAGCCACAGGTCGTGAAATAGAAAAGACGATCGCCCGGCCTGATATCGAGATGATGCCTCTGTTCCTGGACGTGCTTGATGAGCACTCCCCCGGTCTTGTGCACCATGCACTTGGGCTTCCCTGTCGTCCCCGACGAATAGAGGATGTAATGCGGATGGTCGAACGCGAAACGCTCGACGGAAAGCGCCGCGCCTCGGTGCGGGCCGACGAAGGCGTCCCAGCCCACACCGTTGTCCACCTCCGAGATGTCTGGCGCTCCCAGGTTCGGTACGACCACCACCTTCTGAACAGTGCGAAGTTGGCCGACGATCTCACGGAGCTGGTCCATCCGCCCGAACTCCGCCCCCCCATACAGGTACCCGTCGGCAGCCACCAACACCTTGGGTTCGACCTGACCGAACCGATCGACGACGCCCGCAATGCCGAAGTCTGCCGAGGTCGAAGTGAAGACCGCCCCGATGGACGCCGCCCCCAGCATGGCGATCACCGTCTCGGGCATGTGCGGCATCCACGCCGCCACCCGGTCGCCCGCTCCGACACCCATCTTCGAAAGGGCGGCGCCGAAGGCAGCGGCTTCGGCGCGCAGATCCGACCAGGTGATCGTCCGGTGCAAACCATCCTCTCGCCGGTATTCGATGGCAGGCGCGTCATCGGATGCTCCTCGTCCGTCGAGGAGGTTCTCCACGACGCTCAGTCGGGCGTCGGGGAAGAACTCGGCGTCAGACATCGACGCCCCGCGGCGCAGAACTTGGTCGCCTTTGTCACCGATGATGCCGGCGCGATCCCAGACCTCGGACCAGAACGCCGCCGGGTCGGTGATCGACCACCGATGCAGTGCGTCGGTGTCAGGGATGTCGAGTGAGCGAGCCTCTGCCACGGCTCGCCGGAAAGTATCGATCGACGACTCCGCCGCCCGCTGGGCAGAAGGCGCCCACAAGGGGGCAGTCACGGCGTGATCCTGCGCATGGCCGACAACCTAACCATCCGACCGATCACCCGGCGAGCAGACCCCGCAGGGCGGCGTCGAGATCGGCGTCGACCAGGGCGAGAGCCCGGTTCACCAGATCCTCGGCCTCCTCGAACAGCCTCTGGTAGTCCGCCAGATCCCCCGCACGCAGCGCCGCACGGGCCCGCTCGAAACGTTCCGAGGCATCAGCGAGAAGTTCGTCGATCGTCCTGCCGTCCTCGGTCTGGGGCAGGCCGTCGTCGGGCTCCTCGGCTTGCGTGCCCTCCCCGCCAAAGACCAGATCGAGCGCACCTTCCAGGGTCGCGTCCCATTCGATGGTGTCGCCGAACACGGTGATGACCCGCCGGAACTCGGGGAGACCACCACCGTTGGAAGCGGCCAGATACACCGGCATCACATACAAAATCGACTCTTCGATGGGCACGACGAGCATGTCGCCGAACAGGACATTCGAACCTTCCTGGTCCCACAGGGTCAGCTGCTGGGCGATCTCGGCGTTCTGATTGATCCTGTCCCCCACCTGTCCGGTGCCCTCCACCAGCGACCCGGTCGGCAGGCGAAAGTCGACCAGTCTTCCGTAGCGCCCCGGCGTGGCGTCACCCACCAGGAACGACGCCATGTTGAGCTTGTTCTGAGGGGTGAACGGCTGCATGATCACATAGGACAGGTCATCTTCTCCCGGCAGACTGACGAGCAGATAGTTGGGGAGAAAACGATCGAGCAGGGCAGTCCGGCCGTCGGCCGTCGCACCGTCACCCCAGAGAAGCGTGCCGCTGTCGCGGTCGATCGTCGACGGATCGCGCGGGATCGACCAAGTGTCGGATCGACGGAAGAAGTCACCGGTCTCCACGACGTGATAGTCGAGGTACTTTTCGGATTGGATCTTGAAGAGGTCCTGTGGATAGCGGAAGTGGTCCTCGATCGTGGGAGGGACTTCCTCGTCGGTGAACAGTTCGGGATAGACGCCTTGCCACGCAGTGACCACCGGGTCGGTGGGATCCACCACGTACAGCTTGATCGTGCCGTCGAAGGCGTCGATGGTGGCCTTCACCGAGTTGCGGATGTAGTTGAAACCGGCGCGAGGCAGCCCGGAGTCCTGGGCGAGACGCAGGGTGTCGTTGATGGTGACCGGCTGGCTGTACGGGTACTTGTCCGAAATGGTGTAGAGATCGATCACCCACATGATCCGGCCGTCCATGAACACCGGGTATGGATCGGCATCGGCACGGAGGAACGGGGCGGACTTCTCGAGCATCGTCTCGATGTTGCGGACCTGCAGGATGCGGCTGTCATCCCTGAGCTGGGAAGAAATGAGGATGTTCAAGTCCCGATACCGGAGGGCGTATGACAGGCGATGCAGGAAACCGCCGATCTCCACGCCCGCCTCGCCGTCGTATTCGTTGAAGTTGTTGACCTGTCCGACCGGCAGGTCGACCTCCTGGGGGAAGTCGCCAGTGCGGACGATGACCGGCTTGTCAGGGTCGTAAGACTCGCCGAAATAGATCCGTGACTGCGTCAGCCCGAGCTCGGGGAAGTCCGACACCGGAGGCACATCCCTGACGAGCAATGCCGGCTGGCCGTCTGATTCGACCGCGTTCGCCGGACTCAGCACCGCGCCGAAGCCGTGGGTATAGCTGAGGATCTGGTTCTGCCAATCGGTCGGAATCGACTCGGAACTCTCGTCGAGTTCGCGGGCGGAAACGAGGACCTGAGTGGGTTGGCCGTCGATCACGTAGCGATCCGTGTCCACCGAATCCACCCGGTAGTAGGCACGGATCTCCTGCAGGTTCTGATAGGTCCGGGTGATGACACCCGGGTCCCACAACCGGAGATTGTCCACGGTGAGCCGGTTCGCATCGATGTCGCTTCTTGTGAGGCTGCGATCCGCCTCGAACTGCCTGACTTCGACCTCGTCGAGTCCGAAGGCATCGCGAGTGGCGGCAACGTTCAGCGCAATGAACTCCGACTCACGCGCCAGTTCGTTCGGCTGGACCGTGAACCGCTGGACGATTGCCGGATACACGAGACCGGCCGCCACCGAAACGAACGCCCACGCACCCACCGAGACGATTGCGAGGGTCCAGTCGGGGCGGCGGATGTTCCAGAGGAAGAGGACGGCAGCGAGCAACGACACGATCGCCAGCAGTTGCAGCGCAGGCAGCCGGGCGTTGATGTCGGTGTAGCCGGCGCCGAAGAACGAACTCTCCCCGGCATACAGCAACTCGCGCGTATCGATCCAATATCCAACCGCCCGGACCGCAGCGAGGACCGCGGCCAAGGCCGACAAATGAGCTTTCGCACCAGACCTCATCGACAGACGATTACCCGGCCGCAACCGGATCCCACCGTTGAGGTAATGGACGGTGGCAACCAGGATCAACGTGAGCACGCCGAGGTTGAATATCCAGGATGTCAGGAGCTCCCAAAACGGGAGCCGGAAGATGTAGAAGCCGAGGTCGGCCCCGAACTGAGGATCGGCCTGACCGAAGGCCACCGGGTTGAGGAACAGCAGCACTTCCTCCCGCCAGGCGGCGAGGCCCAGACCGAGCAGAAGGGCGAACCCAGCCGCCACTCCGAGCCTGACGAACCGCAGACGGGGTTCCACCCATTCTCGGAACCGCTCGATCATCTCATCGTCCTCGCCCAGGTCCAACAACTCCATTCGCGGCGAGATCCGATCGGTGAGCCACAAGTTGCCCCAGACGACACCGAAGACGACCACCGACCCGACGACCGCAAGGACGACCGACACGATCAGATTCGTACGCCACACCGACTCGAACCCGACGGATTCGAACCACAGGAAATCCGTCCAGAGCGTCGAGAGCCCGGTCAGAAAGAGGTAGACCACGGCGACGAGGACGCCGACCACGGTCATACCGCGACGGCGTGGAGTGTTGGCGTATGACTCTGAAGAGCGAACGAACATCAGGCGAGTCTAAGGAAGAAGCCCGGCTAGTCCCAGGCCGGGCCGCATAGGCCGGTCACGTCGGGACAAGAGTGCATCCACATCCTTCGTGTGCAGGCGGAATGTCTTCCACGGTCTCCCTGCCACCGAGATCGCGACATTTCGCGCATCCCCTTCCCGCCACGACCCACCGCAGGCCGGCCATGCCGTCGGGGAGGGAAGCGACCAAACCTCGATTGAAGGCCGCGAAAGCGAAGTGGCGGATTCGGCGCTCGGACTCGTCGGTGCGCCAGGCGCGGAAGACCCGGGAGATGTCGGCTGCCACCTGACGGGACCCGTGATCGTGTGCTCGTCCATCGGCGAGGACCCTCGTGATGTCGGTAGTGAGACTGGCGACGAACTCGGAAGCGATCGGGTCGGTCGGGGTCACAGGACGGCTCAGCTTGGACGAGGTGAGCGACTCGGCGGCGGCGTGCCCCGCGGCGAAGCTCTCGGCGACCAGAACGATCAGATCGGGCCGGAGGTTCACTTCGAGAGACTCCGAGTCGGGTTCCCACCCCTCATGGTCGATTCGGATTCGCTCCAATGCGCCGTTTTGTTCCTCGGTGAGCTGACGCTTCAGGTTGCGCAGAGCCCGATTGGCGATTGGGAGCAGGAGCCTGTCACGGATCTCGAAAGGATCGACTTCGAGACCAGGCGAAACGGTCGCCGGTACGGGCGCCGGCGCAGGCAAAGGCGCTTCGTCAGCCCGGGCGGCCCGTTGCTCGGCCCGCGCCGGATCGCGCAATCGAGCGAAGAGACCATCGACGTCCTCGACGACCGGTGGCGGCACCGGCCGATCTTCGACCACGGGTGCGGGATCCGGAGCCGTCTCCTCGACCGGGGTGTCTGCTTCGACCTCATCCGGAAGGTCTTCGGCTTCGACGGCGATCGAGAAGAACTCCTCGAAGTCCTCGGCGTCCGATCCCTCCGGCGGCGGAGCCTGAGGAGTCGAATCCGACCCCTGCTGGCGCCTCCGCAACTCTTCGGGGGTGAGCACTCGGAGCTCCGGGGTTGGTTCGGGTCTCGATCGCGGCTCATCGACGACAGGCAATTCGTCAGTGCGGGCGTCGGTATGGCCAGGACGAACCACACGAACGGTCTCCCCCGGAACCCAGTTGGCGCCGGCATGGGCCGGTGGCGTCTCCGGAGCCGACGCGGTCGCCCCGAGAGCCTCGCGCCGCTCATCCAGTTCGGACTCGACCGCGGCAATCGCCGACCGCACCGAGTCGAGTTCGCGGCGCAGTTCGTCACGACGTTCCTCGAGCGCCCGAGTCCGCTCCTGGGCCACCTCGGCCTTGCGGGTGGCGGTCTCGATGATCTCGTCGTGACTCGCCCGGGCATCGAGAACCAGCTTCTCCGCCTCCATCCGGGCGGACCTGATCGTCTCCTCTGCCTCGCGCCTTCCGGCGCCGAGTGTTCGGTGAGCCTCACGTTCGGCCTCCCCAACCAACCGCAACGACTCTTTCTCTGCCTCGGTCTTGATCTGCTCCGCCTCACGCTGGGCCTGGCTCAGCAGGGCCTCCGATGTCGTCCAGGCGTCGGTACGGAGATGCTCGGCGTCGGCCTGCGCCTCTCGCCTCGATTTCTCGGCGTCGGCGATGGCCTCTGATCGCCAGCGGGCCGTCTCCGCCGCCGCCCGTTCTCGCATCGTCTCTGCCGCACTGCGCGCCGCCTCCAGCACCGAGTGAACTTCGGACGACACCGTTTCGATTTCGCGTTTGAGGTCGACGGCGTCCCCGGTCTGCAATGTCGCCGCCAGGCGATCACGCTCAGCGGTCAGTGCCGCCGCCGCTTCGGCCAGTTCGGAGAGGAAGGCGACCACCTCCGACTGGTCGAAACCGCGCAGGGTGGTCCGGAAAGACCGGTGCGCGATTGCGTCAGGAGTGAAATCGACCATCGTCAAAGGCTACCGACGGGTTCACGGAACCTCGCGGATCTCGGACAAATCCCTCTAGGCAGGTTCCAAGGACTCGAAGAAGTCGAGCGCGTCGTCGATGGTCGCGACAGGAACCAGTTCCAGATCCCCCCGATCGGCGGTCAACGCCGCCTCGTAGTTGCTCTGCGGGACCAGGAGATAGCTTGCACCGGCGGCCTCGGCCGCCACGACCTTCTGTCGGATGCCGCCGATCCCACCGATCGACGCGTCGGCTTCGATCGTGCCGGTTCCTGCCACCACGTGGCCCTTCGTGAGGTCCCCGGCGCTGAGAAGGTCGATGAGGGCCAGGGTGTACATCATCCCGGCGGAGGGTCCACCGACGTTGTTGGTGTTGATGTCGGCGGGCGGATCGACGAACGGACCGATCGTGATGCCGATGATCGTCCGGGTCTCACCGGTGTCCTCGTCGGTCGTCTCGCCGAGTTCGACCGTGACAAGGCGAATGTCGCCGGCACGCTCTATCCGGAGAGATATGGTGTCACCCGGCGACCGATCGGCGAGTTGATCGCGGATGATGTCGATCGAGTCCATCGGCACGCCTTCGACTTCGAGCACGAAGTCGCCGGGTTCGAGCACTGCACTCGCCGGGTACTCGCCGAACACCGATTCGACGCGGAACCGGACCTCTCCGACGTCCAGGTCGAGGCGATCGAAGGCGATCGTCAGCGCCCGTTGGACCGCCCCGTCCATGAGCCCGAGCTGACGCGTTCGGTACTCCTCGTCTGTCTCGCCTTCGACCCTGACGACCGCCCGGTCGTAGACGTCGACCGTCGGATCGACCAGAGCGACGATCAGTTCGTAGACGTTGAGCGGCTGGGAGACGACGGTGAGCACGAGTAGTTCGCCTTCGGGCGGATACGACTCGATCCCGTCTTCGATGATCACTGCATCCACGGCTTCGCTGATCGGGCCGGGCGACCAGCCGACGTAGGGCAGGTCGACCGCCCACGCACCGACCGCCGCCCCTGCCGTGACGAAGAGTCCGACGGCGAAGGCAACGAGCCAACGAGGAACCGCGGTGGGATGATTCACGGGCGAGATCGTATCGGGAGCGCTCCGATACGAGGTTCGGTCTACGATCGCCGAACGAAAACTCGGAGGAAGCCATGCAGAGTGTCGCCGCCAACAGGGTCATCACCGGACGGATCGTCGCATCGAACCGCGTCGTCGCCGTGGTCGCCGTACTTGCATTCGCCGGATTGACGGCGCTCCTCGCCCAGGTTCGGATCCCGCTCGGCTTCACGCCGGTTCCGGTGACGGGCCAGACGTTCGCAGTGCTCCTCGCCGGCGCCGCGCTCGGGGCACGCATGGGTGCCACCAGCCAGTTGGTGTACCTGGCTGCCGGCGCCGTCGGGTTTCCGGTGTTCACGGGAGGCGGATCTGGTTTCGAGTATTTCACCGGTGCGACCGCCGGCTACCTCGTCGGGTTCGTCCTGGCGGCGGCGCTGGTGGGCCGACTCGCCGAGGGTGCTCAGGACCGAAAGGTGAATACCGCGATCACGGCTTTCCTGGCCGGATCGGCCGTGATCTACGTCTGCGGCGCGTTGGGCCTGATGGTGACCGCCGACATGGACCTGACGACGGCGATCGCCCAAGGGATCACCCCGTTCGTCTTCGGCGATCTGCTGAAGGCCGTCGCCGCCGGCCTCACCCTCCCCCTCGCCTGGAAACTGCGCGGAGCGTGAAAAGGGCCCCGTGAACCCAGGGTTGGTGGGGCCCCTCGAGGGCCCCTGGAGCCCAGGGTTCACCGCAACCGCCTCAAGAACGACGAACCGTGGGCTGGCGGGGCCCGTAGCGGGCCCGTGCAACCCTGGGTTCGCCAGGCCCTTTTCTCAGTCGTCGTCGTCGGTGGAGGAGTCGTCGGAGTCCTCGCCGAGGTAGGCCCTGATGACGTCGGGGTTGCGCTGGACCTCGAGCGGGGTGCCCTCGGCGATCTTGCGGCCGAAGTCGACGACCAGGACCCGGTCGGCGATGTCCATCACGAGACCCATGTCATGTTCGACCAGGATCATCGTGATCCCCAATTCGTCCTGGATGTCGAGGATGAACCGTGCCATGTCCTCTGTCTCCTCCAGGTTCATGCCTGCGACCGGTTCGTCCAACAGCAGCAACTCGGGGTCCATCGCCAGCGCCCGCCCCAGCTCGACCCGCTTCTGGATCCCGTAGGGAAGGAGCCCGACCGGGTACTTCCGCCACTGTTCGATCTCGAGGAAGTCGATGATGTCCTCGACACGGAGGCGGTTGGCGATCTCTTCCTTCTTGGCCTTGCCAAGCCAGAACGCCCCCGCCAGCCAACCGTGGTTCATCCGTGCGTGCCGACCGGTGAGGATGTTGTCGAGCACGGTCATGTGGGCGAAGAGTGCGATGTTCTGAAAGGTGCGAGCGATCCCCAACTCGGCGGTCTTGTTCGGCTTGACACCCATCACCGACTCGCCCTTCCACCGGATGTCACCCTCCTGCGGCCGGTACACCTGGTTGATGCAGTTGAAGATCGACGTCTTGCCGGCTCCGTTCGGCCCGATGATCGAGAACAGCTCGCCCGACTTCACGTTGAACGACACCCCGTCGATCGCCTTGACGCCTTTGAAGGACAACCGCACGTTGTCGAATTCGAGAAGGATCCCGCCGCCCGCCTCGGCCGCCACCTGACCGGAACGCATCGTCGTGTCGGTCACGACAGCCACCTCTTCCGCCGCTTGTAGTGCTTGACGTCGCGAAAGGACTTGCGCCCTTCGCCCGACAGCCCCAGGTAGAACTCCTGGACGTCCTCGTCTTTGAGAAGCTGCTGGGGATCGCCGTCCATCACCAACTTGCCCGTCTCCATCACGTACCCATGATGCGCGATCGAAAGCGCCATGTTGGCGTTCTGTTCGATGAGTAGCACCGAGGTGCCCTGCCCGTTGATCTCAACGATGATCTGCTTCATCTGCTGGACCAACTTGGGTGCGAGACCGAGCGACGGTTCGTCGAGAATCAGCAATTTGGGGTCCTGCATGAGCGCCCGACCGATGGCCAACATCTGCTGCTCGCCGCCCGACATGTATCCCGCCACCGACTTTCTGCGGTCGGCCAGCCTGGGGAACAGCGTCATCACCCGTTCGTACTGCGACTTGACGTTCTTGGCATTCGAGTTCGTGTACGCGCCGGCACTCAGGTTCTCATCGACGGTCAACTCGGCGAAAATGCGACGACCCTCCATCACCTGGCTGATGCCCATCTTGACCCGGGCGGAAGGATCGAGGTGGGTGATGTCGGTGTCCTGGAAGTGGACCGAGCCCTTCGTGATGTCGCCGCCGTGGACTTCGAGAAGACCCGACACGGCTCGCATGGTGGTGGTCTTGCCTGCTCCGTTGGCGCCGAGCAGAGCCACGATCTGACCGTCGCCGACCTCCATCGAAAGTCCCCGCAGCACGAGTACGACATCGTTGTAGACGACCTCGAGGTTCTCGATTGTCAGCATCGCGTCTTCATCGGATCGCTCTCCCATCGACCGGTCAGGGGTTGGGACGGTCCGAGGACCGTCCCAACTTTCTCACCGTTCGATCAACCTGCCAGCGAGTAACAAGCTCCTGTGAACTCGTACGCAGCAGCGATGCTCGAGGTGTACTCGTTCGCGAGGTCGATGCGACCTCCGCTGGTTCCCGTGGCCAGACCCTCGGGGTCCGGTGCGTAGATGTAGCCCTTGCGCTGCAGACGATCGTTGTCTGCACCGGTGTAGGACTCGGAGGGGGCGATCCCGCCGAAGTCGACGTTGTCGAGCGATTTGGCGGCGTCCAGCACTCCCTGACGGGTCATGTCACCGTTGGCGTGGGCCTGACGCAGTGCCGCCTCGACGATCTTCGCCTCCACGATGCCTTCGAAGTAGTAGTCGCTGACCGGGAGTCCAGCGCCTTCGAGCAACGGGTGGAAGGCCTCAGCACCCTCGGTCGTCCAGCCGGCGGTGTAGGTCCCACCGATGAAACTCGCCGTGATGGCGTCCTTGATCGGGGAGTCGGGGGCGATGTACGCCGGGCTCCACGACGGGGACGGTCCTGACCACGTGCCGGCGTATCCGGCAGCGAGCGCCTGACCGAAGATCGACGAGAACGTGCCCGGAGTGGTGGCCACCCAGGCGATGTCCGCGCCGGAGTCGGCGATGCCGTTGGCGACCGACGTGATCGAGCTCTCATCCGAGGGGATGATCGCTGCTTCACCGTCGTAGACGATTTCGAGACCTGCGGCCGCGGCAGCGAGCTTGGCGCCCGCTGCAGAGTCCTGTCCGTAGTCACCGGGCAGCGATGCGATCGCAATCGTCGTCGCGCCGTCGAGGTGTTCTTCGGTCAGATACCCGATCGTGTTCATCGCCTCGAGGCAGTACGGCGTGCCGTGCGACAACAGGTTCGAGTTGATCGCCGAATCCGACCAGCCCGAATACCAGGTCAGCGGAATCGCAAGCATCGCGTCGGCCTGCAAATCGGCGTTCAGGGCAACGGTGTGCGGCGAACCGGTCGAGTGACCGATGGCGACGACGTCATCCTTGATCTCGTTGTAGAACTGGATGTGGTTGTCCACCACGTACACGGTGTCGCGCACGACCAGTTCGACTTGGAGTCCCTCGATGCCGCCGTTGGCATTGACGTCATCCCAGTACGCCTGGGTACCCGCCAGGATCGCCGAGACGAGCGGACCGAACGGACCGGTCAGGTCGGACAGCATGCCCACCCGGATCACTCCGGCCTCGAGATCGACGCCGAAGTCGGTGGCAATCTCCATCGGCTCCTCGTCGTCCGTGGCCTCGGTGGTGGTGGTCTCTTCGTCGTCCGCGGGAGCGGCTGTGGTTGTGGTGGTGTCGTCGACCTCATCCTCGGTTCCCGAGTCGCCGCCACAAGCGGCCAACACGAGTCCGAGCACGAGAAGCAGCGCAAGCCACCTGCTCTTTACTCTCATTTGGTTTCCCTTTCCTCCTCTGGGGGCCGGGCGGTACCCGGCCATCTTCGGTCCGGACCCAGTCCGGACCGAAATCTCAATATGTGAACGGCCAGCCCTTCCAATAGTTCCTGATCCGCAGCCAGATCCCGTAGAGACCTAGCGGTTCGAAGATCAGAAAGCCGATGATGAGCAAGCCATAGAGAACTTGATTCGCCTGAAGGACACTCAACCCTGGTCCCACTCCAGGGAGTGTATTGATGATGCCGCCGTCTGCAGCGTCGGTCGCGACGATCGGATCAGCGATGAGAGCGATGAATCCTCCTTCGTCTATCGCAGCCTTCAGCCACTCGGTGAAGTTCTGCACCACGCGCGGGAGCATGATCACGAAGACCGCCCCCATCAGGGTACCCGATACCGTTCCTGCGCCGCCGATGAGGATGATGGCGATGAACTGCACTGCCAGGATCAGATCCCAGCGCTCCGGGATGGTCCGACCCAGGAAGGCGGTCAGGAGCGCTCCGGCGACTCCAGCAAAGAACGAACTGATGCCGAACGCCAGAAGCTTGTACTTGAACTCGTTGACACCCATCACCTCGGCGGCGACGTCACGGTCGCGAATCGCCTGGAACGCCCTGCCCGCCCGCGATCGCTGCAGGTTCTTGGCGATGAGCGTGAAGATGACCAGGAACCCGAGCATCATCAAGAAGCCCTTCCCGTTGGTCGAGACCCAGTCGCCGTCCTGGGAGATCTCGAGCAACGGAACCTCTTCCTTCCAGAGTCTCACGTCGAGTTCCTGGAAGGAGCGACCGGCCTGTGATCCGCCGGTCAAGCCTCTCCAGTTGCGGAAGACGTATTCGCCGATGAACACCAGTCCAAGGGTCACGATCGCCAGATAGAGGCCGCGCACCCGGACCGCAGTCGGTCCGACGATCAGGCCGATCACCGCGGGCACGATGCCGGCCATGGGCAACCAGATCCAGATCGGCAGTCCCAGTCCCAGCAGCGGCCCTTCGGGCGCACCCAGCCAGACAGCCGTGTACGCACCGACGCCCATGAAGAACGAATGGCCGAGCGACACCTGACCGGCGACGCCGGTGAGCAGGTTCAATCCAAGGGCACCGATGGCGAAGATGCACACCGTGGCCATGAGTTGCAGGTAGTCGTTGGAACTGAGGAAACCGACGAACGGAATCGAGAAGTCGAAGAGCCTCGAACCGCTGGACTCGGTGCCACCCGTGAACGGAAGGGCCACCAGGAATCCCAAGAACAGGCCCAACACAACCTTCTTGGTCGTAGTGTTGAGTATCGACTGGTCTGACTGATACGACGTGTAAAGGAGCGGTCTGCCTCTCATACTCGGCGGATCTCCTCTGTGCCGAACAGGCCGTACGGTCTGATGATCAGGACAAGCAGCATTATCAGGTAAGGCACGATCCCGGCGAAGCCGGAGCCGAGGAACGAGAAGCGCACGTACTCGCCGACGAAGGCCTCCGCCAGGCCGATGACGAATCCTCCGACGACTGCCCCGATGACCGAGTCGAGACCGCCGAGGATGATGGCGGGAAGGGCCTTGAAGGCGAAGAACGCGGTGAACGTGTCGACTCCTGCGGACCTCCTCGGAAACACCGAGACGAAGATCCCGGCGACTGCCGCCAGCACTGCGCCGATCGCCCACGAGATCGAGAAGATCCGGCCGACGTTGATTCCCTGGGCGCGGGCCGCCTCCTGATCGAAGGCGGTCGCTCGCATGGCAATGCCCGTGCGGCTCCGGAAGAACAGACCGACCATCGAAACGAGAACGATCGAGACGAGGATCTGAGCGACCTCGGTGTAGGCGAACGTGATCCAGCCCAGATCGAGAATATTCGTCCCCCATGGGTCCCCGATGGGACGCGGGTCGGTGCCGATGAAGTCGTTCGTCACGTTACGGAGTGCGATGTCGATTCCGAGCGTGACGATGGCGACTGCGAAGAGCTCCTCACCGACCATCGGCCGGATGAAGATCCGTTCCAGCAGCATCCCGACCATTGCTGCTGCGATCAGCGCGCAGAGAGCGGAGAGCGTCCAGCCGAGCCAGGACGGGACCGTGTCTGGCAGGAACCGCCCGGGAAAGTTGATCAGGGTCGCAAACGATGCGACAAGGAACGCACCGAGGGCGGAGAGTGCTCCGTGGGCGAAGTTCAGGACCTGGGTGGCCTTGAAGATGATCACGAACCCCATCGCCAGGAGCGCGTAGATCGCCCCGAGTGACAGGCCCTCGGAGAGTGCAGCCGGGAAGTGCGCTTCCCGCGTCCCCGACTGGGCAAGGATCAGAATGAGGTCGTTCAAGACGAGTACATCTCTTCGATGAGGTCACTGAACATGCCGGCCATCGACGCGCGCTTCAGCTTCTGGGTTGCGGTCAGCTCGCCGTCCTCGTGGTCCAACTCTTTGGGGATCATCTTGAACTTGCGGATGTTCTCGACACGGGCGAACTTCTTGTTCGTCTTGTCCACGATCCCCTGGATCAACTCCAACACTTCGGGCTTCTCGCTGAGATCCCGATACGTCGTGTACGGGATGTTGCGGCGGGTCGCCCAGTCACCGACGGTATCGAGTTCGATCCCGATCAGCGCGGCCAGGTACTTCCGACCCTCGCCGATGACCATCGCCTCCTTGACGTAGGGCGACGTCTTCAGACTGTTCTCGATCTCCGACGGGGAGATGTTCTTGCCGCCGGAGGTGATGATGATGTCTTTCATCCGGTCGACGATCTTCACGTGCGTCCCATCGACCCACTCGCCGACGTCGCCGGTCTTCAGCCATCCGTCGTCGGTGAACGTCTCGGCGGTCTTCTCCGGCTTGTTCCAATAACCCTTGAACACGGCGTCGTGCTTGGTCTGGATCTCGCCGGTCTCTTCGTCGATCCGCAGGCCGATCCCCGGATACGGAACGCCGACCGTGCCGAGCTTCATGTTGCCGACCGGGTTGTAGGTGGCGACTGCCGAGTTCTCGGTCATCCCGTAGAGCTCGTAGACATCGACGCCGAGGCCGTGGAAGAACTCGATGACCTCTGGGGCGATGGCCGCCGCCCCGGTACCCGCCCACCGCGCCCGACGCAGGCCGATGCGCTCACGCAACGCACGGAACACCAGCGGATAGCCGATGGCATAGACGACACGGGACGCCAGTGTGTGGGTGCCCCCGTTCTTGATTCGCTCGCGGCCCACGAACTGGGCCATTTTGATCCCGAGCCCGAACCACATCCGTTTGAAGAGCGTGCCGTCCCGGCCCTTGATGAGGACCCCGGCGTGAATCTTCTCCCAGATGCGGGGCACGGCGAAGAACAGGGTCGGCTGAATCTCGCGCAGGTTCTCTTGCACCGTCTCGATCGACTCGGCGAAGTTGAGCACCGTGCCGAACCCGACGCTCGTCCAAGTCGAGAAGATCCGCTCGGCGACGTGGCACAGAGGCAAGTACGTGAGGATCTGATCCTCGTGCGTCGGGTGGATGTTCCCGGGCATCCGATCCGGGGCGTTGATCAGGGCCTCGCGGCAATAAGCGAAGTTTGAGTTCGAAAGCATCGCCCCTTTGGGAGGGCCG
This sequence comes from Acidimicrobiia bacterium, assembly GCA_040902855.1. Classification (GTDB taxonomy): domain Bacteria; phylum Actinomycetota; class Acidimicrobiia; order Spongiisociales; family ZC4RG35; genus DATHWB01. Next base: position 15,779 of record JBBDWN010000133.1, read on the forward strand.
GTGGTACCCGAGGTGTAGACCAGGGTCATGATGTCGTCGGGGTCGGCCGCGGCCATCCGCTCGGCGACCGCGTTCGGATTCGACCTGGCGTGTTCACGGCCGAGCTCAAGGAAGTCGTCCCAGAAGATGAACCGGTCGTCATCCCGCAACTGGCGGAAACCGCGCGGCTCGACATGGATGATCTTCTTGAGATTGGGAAGGGTGTCGAGCACGTCGAGAACCTTGTCGGCCTGTTCCTGGTCCTCGGCGAGGTGGATCTTCGAGCCCGAATCCGAAAGCAGATACTGAACCTCGGCAGCCGGGTTGGTCGGGTAAAGACCCACCGTGACTCCCCGTGCCGCGACGGTGGCGATGTCGAGGATCACCCATTCAGGTCGGTCTTCGGAGTGGATGGAGACCCGGTCGCCGACTTCGAGACCGAGAGCGATGAGCCCGTGGGCTGCGAGTTCGACCTGCTCCCAGAAAGTGCCCCAGGTGATCTCCTGCCATATCCCGTAGTCCTTTTCACGCATGGCGACGGCGTTCGGCATCGCCAGAGCGCGATCTCGTACGAGGGTCGCCACCGTCGGGAATCCCGTTACGGCCGCGGCCGCGCCTGATGAACCGAGCGTCGTCGTCATCCGAGATCCTCCTCCTCGCCGGACGGGTGGAGAATATAGGAGGGTAGACGGCCGCTTCGCGACGAGGATCCCGGTAAAAAGACGCGAAACGACCGAAATCGGCGTTTTAGTGGTGTGTCGCCGAAATAGGTGCGCGGTGTCTCCGAGCACATGGCGTCATCT
>JBBDWN010000134.1:0-2351 GCA_040902855.1 Acidimicrobiia bacterium
ACCTGACAATCGAGGGGCGAGGACTTCGGTCCCCGCCCCTCACTCATGTCACTGCGTTCTTTGTCGCATACCGGGCCTCCCGGAACACTCCGGAGGACACGACCTCGACCATGATCTGCACGGCGTCGAACACATCCGTGTGGCTCACGTACAGCGGAGCGAACCCGAACCGAAGGATGTCGGGAGCGCGGAAGTCGCCGATCACACCCCGCTCGATCAGGGCCTGGATGATGGAGTAACCATCAGGATGGGCGAGACAGACCTGGGATCCGCGCCGCGCAGGATCGAGCGGGCTGACCAGCCGAAGACCGAGGTCCGCCTGCTTCACCAGATCGATGAAGAGGCTGGTGAGAGACACCGACTTCTTTCGCACCTCGGTCATGTCCACCCCGTCGAAGACGTCGAGCGCCGAGTCGAGGGCAACGAGTGACAAGACGTGCGGCGTCCCCACTCTCACCCGGGCGATCCCTTCGGCCGGAACGAAGGAAAGATCGAAGTCGAACGGGGCGGCGTGTCCGAACCAACCGGTGATCGGGTTGTGGAAGCCGGAAATTCTGTCGGGGCGGACATAGACGAACGCGGGGGCCCCCGGGCCGCCGTTGAGATACTTGTAGCCGCATCCGACGGCGAAGTCGGCGTCACCGAGGTCGATATCCATCGCGCCGGCCGAGTGGGCAAGATCCCAGATCATCAGGGCGCCCGCCGAATGCGCAGCCTGGGTGATCGCCGCCATGTCGTGCATCCGCCCGGTGCCGAACCCGACGTGAGTGAGGGCGACCACGCCGATATCGGGAGTGATGTGGTCGATCACCTCATCGGGCTCGACGATCCGGACTTCGGACAGCGATGACATCACATAGAGGTCGGTGGGGAAGTTGCCGGCGTCGGAGAGAACGACCGTGCGGTCGGTTGAAGCGAGTGCCGCCGAGACGACCTTGAACAGATTCACCGAGGTGGAGTCACAGCACACGACACTGCCGGGTGGAGCGCCGATCAAGCGGGCAAGTCGATCGCCTACCCGGTACGGGAGATCCGCCCAACCGTTGATGTTCCAGGACCGGATCAGATCCCTTCCCCACTCCTCGGTCACTGCTGTGTGCAGACGGGCAGAGACATGGGATGGGAGCGCACCGAGCGAGTTGCCGTCCAGATACACGACTCCAGCGGGCAGGGCGAAGCGCTCACGCAGATGCGCCAGGGGGTCACGTGCGTCGAGATCGGAGCAGTCGTCCCGATGGATCATCGATTCATTCTCACACGGACCGTTCGTCGCCGGAGGCGATCCGTTCCGCTTCCGGTAGGAGGGTCGATTCCTTCGCCACCCACAGATGGGCCGACACGACTCGATCGGACAGACGGACCGGGGCGGTGGTCCTTCGATACTCCTGTCCCTCGTACTCATCGAGCACGAGGAGTGTGGTGGAAGCAACCACGGGATCGAGGCCGACGGCTTCACCGTGCACAGATTCACGCTCGGCGACCGTGACGAACGGATAAAGCCACGTCAGCCCGTACAGGGCGTAGCCGTCGAGCACTGCCGGTTCGCGAGTCACGACACCAGGAGCCAACAGATCCTCCGCAGTGGCGCCGGATCGCAGCGTGCCATAGACGAACACCCAGGTCATGATCGGATTTCAGCATGCTGCGATACCCTTCCCTCCATGCCAGTCATCGGACTCTCGTGCTGGGAGCGGACCTACGACACGACAATCGCCTCCGGTGAGCGCCACCACATGCTGTCGGCGACCTACACGACGGCGCTGGTCGCGGCGGGTGCCATACCGGTTCTGCTCCCGTCGATCGACCCCGACCATGCGCCGGCGGTCATCTCTCGGATCGACGGTTTGGTCATCACCGGCGGAGGCGACATCGACCCGTCCCGCTATGGCGCAGCAAACACCGCCAGCACCGACATCGATCCGATTCGTGACGCCTGGGAACTGGCGCTCGTCGCAGAAGCCCGCCGTCAGGGAGTACCGATGCTGGGCATATGCCGGGGAAGTCAGATCCTCAACGTGGCGCTCGGCGGAACGCTGCACCAGCACGTATGGGATTCGGTCGACCATCCTCACCTGTGGAACGAGGATCGGACCCGACTCGCCAACGGACACCACGATGTGACCCTCGATGGGAAACTGCGAGAGATCTACGGCAAGGATGCCCGGCGCGTGAACAGCCTCCACCACCAGTCCCTCGACCGGATCGGCTCGGGCCTCGCGGTGATGGCCACCGCCCCCGACGGTCGAACAGAGGCAGTTGCCACGACCGGCCGGTGGCCTGCTGTGGCGGTGCAGTGGCATCCGGAACGTCTCGACCTGGCCGACGAGCAGCCCCTGTTCCGCTGGATCGTC
>JBBDWN010000135.1:0-2318 GCA_040902855.1 Acidimicrobiia bacterium
CCAGCCCAGGGATCGCCGCCAGCAGTCGACGGGCACCTGCTCGTCCTCGCCACGGCCGCTCGGCAAGGAGGATCAATCCGACGAGACCGAGCGACACCGAGATCCCAACCACGAGTCCGCTCGAGCGGAAGTCCCCCGTCCGAAGCACGGTGTGGGAGACCCACCCGGCCACGGCCGGAATGGCGGCGAGGCCGAGACGAAGTCCGTTCCCGGCGCGACCTGAAGATCCTGGGACTGCCACGCTTCAGGCGCCCGACTGCTCCCGCCAGCGGATTGCCCCGGCGGCCAGAAGCAGCAGGCCGATGACCAGGAACGTCGGAATGTCGACGGCTGGCGTGCCCCCGAGATCAGAGCCCAGCACGTGTGACACCGCATGCGCCAGAGACCCGATCCCGACTCCGACCAAACCGACTGTCAGCGCGTCGGCGCCGCCCGCGAATCGCGCCAGCAGAAGCACGGCTCCCAGACCGATCTGGAATGCACCGATGTCCTGCACGAAGTGCTGGTTGTAGGGGTCGAACACCGCCATGGCGTCGAAGAAGGACTCGGGTCCTGCCATCGCCCACAACCCGAAGCCGAGGAAGAAGAATCCTCCGACCGCCGCGGCTGCTGGTGGGAACCAATGCGGTTTCGAACCCGAAGATCGGTCAATGGCCGTCAAGCGTGTCCCTCCGTGATCAGGTGACGACCACCGTACCGGGACTCAGCCGACTCGATCCCAGGCCAAGCCGGAATCGATGTATCGAAGCTTGATCTCACCGCAGCGACGGCACACCGAACGTTCCCAGGTTGGAGCGAATCCGGGTGTGGATTGGATCGGCAGGCGAGCCGGGCCGTCGTCAGCGGTTCCCGTCTGCCACGATGTCCGCCGCGTCAAGAGAAGGGTTCGCACCCGTGAAAAGCTCAGCCCAGGTCGTGGTCATCGGCGGCGGTGTCGTCGGAGCCTCCGTCCTCTATCACCTCACGAAGAACGGATGGACCGACGTCGTCCTTCTCGAACGTAAGGAACTCGCCGCCGGATCCACCTGGCATTCGGCCGGCGGTATGCACACCCTCAACGGTGACCCCAACGTCGCCCAACTCCAGCAGTACACCGTCAAGCTGTACAAGGAGATCGAGGCGCAGTCAGGCCAGAGCTGCTCGATTCACCTTCCCGGTGGGCTCACATTGGCCAGCGACCAGAACCGGATGGACTGGCTGAAGATGGCCGAGGCTCGCGGCCGCTACCTGGGGATGGAATTGGAGATGATCTCCGTCTCCGAAGCCCACGAACTGTTCCCGCTCTTCGACCCGCAGTACTTCATCGGGGCGATGTGGGATGCGGTGGAAGGTCACGTCGACCCGACCGGGGTCACGACCGCCTATGCCATCTGCGCCCGCCAAGCGGGGGCGGAAGTCCACCGTCACACTTGGGTGAGTGGTCTCGAACAGCGCAAAGACGGCACCTGGACGGTCATCACCGACAAGGGCGAGATCCATGCCGAACACGTCGTCAACGCCGGCGGTCTGTGGGCGAGGGAAGTAGGCCGGATGGTCGGGCTCGAACTGCCTGTCTTGGCGATGCAACACCATTACCTCGTCACCGAAGAGATGGAAGAGGTGAAGGCGCACATGGCCTCGGCGGGACGTGAGATGCCGATGGTCATGGACTTCGCCGGCGAGATCTACATCCGCCAAGAGGGCATGGGGATGCTCATGGGCACCTACGAACAGGACTCCCGGCCTTGGTCGCCCGAGGAGACGCCGTGGACCTTCGACATGGAACTGCTCCCACCCGACCTCGACCGCATCTCGCCCGAACTCGACGTCGCCTTCAAGCACTTCCCGGCCATGGAGACCGCCGGCATCAAAACAGTGGTGAACGGTCCGTTCACCTTCGCTCCCGACGGCAACCCTCTCGTCGGTCCCATCCGCGGCCTGCGCAACTACTGGGTGGCGTGCGGGGTGATGGCAGGACTGTCCCAGGGCGGCGGTGTCGGGCTGACCTTGGCGAACTGGATGACCGAAGGCGACCCGGGCTACGACATCTGGGGCATGGATGTGGCCCGTTTCGGGGACTACACGACGCTCGCCTACACGAACGCCAAGGCCCAGGAGAACTACCGGCGCCGGTTCCGCATCACGTTCCCCAACGAGGAACTCCCTGCCGGACGTCCCCTCCACACGACGCCCATCTACGACCGCCTGACCGACCACAACGCGGTCTGGGGGGTCGGCTACGGCCTGGAACATCCCCTCTGGTTCCAGAAGCCGGGTCTGGAACCGGTGGAGGAGGTCACCTTCCGCCGATCGAATGCATTCGAGACCGTTGCCGAAGA
>JBBDWN010000136.1:0-15690 GCA_040902855.1 Acidimicrobiia bacterium
GCGTCTTCGGCGGCGTCCTCGGCTGCGCCCTTCCCCTTCCCCTTCGCCGCAGCGGCCAAGCCCACCATCTCGTAGATCTTGGCCTGGAGTTGCATGGCGATCTCCGGGTTCTCACGCAGGAACCGCTTGGCGTTCTCACGTCCCTGCCCGAGCTGATCCTTTTCGTAGGTGAACCAGGCGCCGCTCTTCTTGACCACGCCCTGATCGACGGCCACGTCGAGCAGGCTCCCCTCACGCGAGATCCCTTCCCCGAACATGATGTCGAACTCGGCGAGCCGGAACGGCGGAGCCATCTTGTTCTTGGCGACCTTCGCCCGTACCCGGTTGCCGACGTTCTCGCCGCCGTCCTTGATCGCCTCGATCCGCCGCACGTCGATCCGGACCGACGAATAGAACTTGAGCGCCCGACCGCCAGGAGTGGTCTCGGGTGACCCGAACATCACCCCGATCTTCTCCCGCAACTGGTTGATGAACACGCACGTCGTCTTCGACCGGCTGAGGTTCGCGGTGATCTTGCGCAGCGCCTGGGACATGAGACGAGCCTGCAGACCGACATGGGTATCACCCATTTCGCCCTCGATCTCGGCCCGGGGCACGAGTGCGGCCACCGAGTCGATCACGACGACATCCAGGGCGCCTGATCGGATCAGCATGTCTGCGATCTCCAACGCCTGCTCCCCGGTGTCAGGCTGGGAGATCAGAAGCTCGTCGACGTCCACCCCGAGGTTGCGGGCGTAGACCGGGTCGAGAGCGTGCTCGGCATCGATGAAGGCGGCGATGCCACCGTTGCGCTGGGCTTCGGCGACGACGTGCAACGCCAGCGTCGTCTTGCCGCTGGACTCGGGACCGTAGATCTCGACGACGCGCCCGCGGGGCACCCCGCCGATACCGAGTGCCAGGTCGAGCGAGAGAGCCCCGGTGGAGATGACTTCGACTCTGCGGTCGACACCATCACCCATCTTCATGATCGAGCCCTTGCCGAACTGTCGCTCGATCTGGGACACGGCCATCTCGACCGCCTTGTTCCGCTCCGGTGTGTTCCGGTCCATGTCTCTCCCTCTCGTCTTCCCGCTCATCTGCCTCGTGCGCCACACGGTATGGCCCCGGTGTGACAGAAACGTCGATTGTCCGTCACCGGCCAATGCGCACGTCACACTAATCGAACATCTGTTCGTGCGTGGCATTTCATTCGAGGCCGGTTCGGAGACCTGCTCGCCCGGCTCGACGACGCCGTCTACGACTGCGCTGACACCTGGGGCGCACCCGCCTTCAGACCGTCGAACGCCCAGGCCGCCCCGACGACGAAGACGACCGTCGCCAGATAGATCGGACCGAGGTGAGTCACCCAACCGTATTCGAAGAGATCGGCCCAGTGCATAGGGAGTGCGATCGCCAACCCGAGCACGGCAGCCAGAACAGCGGTGGTCCACGCCCACAACTGGCCGCGAGCAACGCCGAACCAAGTGAGACCGGTGACCGCGATCCCGGTGGAGATGATGAACGCGGCGGTGGCTACGTGCAGATGGCTGATGTAGTGCGTGATCCCCGGCTCGATCGCGCTCAACTCACTGCGGCTGACACCGTTCAATGTCTCGACACCGAGCTCGAACCCGCCTCCGACGAAGTTCCAGATCAGGAACACGATCCCGTATCCGATGAAGGCCACGCCGCTGAATGCCATCAATTGCGCCCCCTTCCGAAGATTCGTCACCTGTGCCATGTCGTCCGTCCTTTCTCGACCTGCCTCCACTCTGGAGGTGGCGGTCACGCAATAGGACGTGCACAGCGGGCGCGAAATTGCAGACCGGCTCTCTCTACAACGCGAATCGTTCGAGCAGTTCGTAGCGAGGGGAACGCCTCCCCTGATGGGAACGCAGAACCACTACCTCGTCCACGCGCGACGACACGTCCACGGAGGGTGTTCCGGTCAGGATCGAACGGGCGTCGACCGGGGGGCGCATCCGAGACAGCGTCACATGAGGACGGAACGGACGCTCCTCAGGTTCGAAACCCGCGGCCACGCAGGACTCTTCGACCGCCTCGTGGAGATGCGCCAGGTCGTCGCCGTCACCGGTGACGCCGAGCCACACCACCGAGGCTCGGGTGGAGTTGGGAAATGCTCCGAGCGCCCCGATACGGATGACGAAGGGAGCGGGAAATGAGGCTTCGTCGAGCGCCGCCGACAAGCGCTCGAGTCCGAGCTGACTCGTGTCGCCGAGGAATCTGAGCGTGAGATGCAGGTTCTCGAGAGGCACGATCGCTCCGGGCAACCGGGCGGAGGCGGTTGCGGCGATTGCCATCCGGACCTCGGCCGGGAACCCGATGGCGACGAAGATCCTGCCTACCGATTCCACCAGCGACCCGACACTGCCAACCGGGTGAGATGCAGGGCAGCAGTCGCGGTGTAGGTCCTCACCCGCTCCCTGTCTCCGGGAAGGCGCAGCGTCCTCACACCCGCGCCCTCGGGAGTGACGACGGCCACGATCATCGTCCCGATGTCGCGTTCGAGTGGCTCCGGACCGGCGGACCCGGTGATACCCACCCCGACGTCGGAACCGAACCGCCTGCGCACGCCCTCGGCGAGGGACAGCGCCACCTCCTCGGTGACCACACCGTCGCCGATGTCGACACCCAGCACGGAGTCCTTCACATCCGCGGCGTAGGGGACGATCGCCCCCCGGAAGACATTGGACACCCCGGCAACAGACGTGAACCGACTCGCCACCTGTCCCCCGGTAGCCGACTCGGCGAACGCCACCGTCCACCCTCGTTCGGCCAGGAGCCGGGCGATGACCGGCTCGATCGTGTCGTCGTCGATGCCGAACACCGCCGAGTCGAGGCGGGAGCGAACCTCGGCCTCGACCGGCGCGATCATCAGCTCGGCCGACGCCACATCCGGTGCTTTGGCGGTGATCCTGATCTTGATCTCGCCTCCCGACGCGAGGAAGGCGATCGACGGGTTCGTCGACCCCGTGTAGAGGTCGTCGAGGAGGTGGGCGACCGCGGACTCGGACATGCCCCACGTGCGCACGATGCGGCTGTGAAGCGTGCTGTCGTCCCCGGCGGCACCCCGCAACCGGGGAAGGACGTGGTCTGCCAGCAGCAGTTCCATCTCCTCGGGCACTCCCGGCAGCGCGAAGAACCACGTGCCGTCGTGGAACAGGGCCAAACCGGGAGCAGTCCCCTTCGGATTGGGCAGTTGCTCGGCTCCTTCCGGATGATCCGCCTGCCGGCGGTTGTTCTCCGGCATCTCCCGACCCATCGCCTCGAACCGCCGACGGAGGACTTCGACGTAGTCTGCGTTTCGCACCATTTCCCGTCCAGTGAGCGCGCACAGCGCCTCGCGGGTGATGTCGTCCTGGGTCGGTCCGATGCCTCCAGTGATGATCACGGCGTCGGAGCGGGCGGCGGCCGTGCCGAGAACCGTCACCATTCGCTCGTGGTTGTCGCCGACCACCTGCTGAAAATGGGCGTCGAAGCCGTTGAGGGCGAGACTGGCCCCGATCGTGGCCGCGTTGCCGTTGACGATCTGGCCGAGGAGCAACTCGGTTCCGATCGCGACGACCTCGACGATCACGCCACGACCCGTGCTTCCAGATCCGTCCCTATCGACGACGTGACTTCGGCGGTGACCCAGGACCCCGGCGCACCGCGATCGAGCACGATGACCCCGTCGATCTCCGGAGCGTGCGCCTCGCTTCGCCCCACCGGGAGATCGTCTTCGACCTGATCCACGAGTACCCGCACGACCGTGCCGACCCGGTCGCCGTTGATCTCGGCCGTGATGTCCTCCTGAATGCCGTTCAGATAGCGGAGGCGCTCTTCGATCTCATCCCGGTCGATTCGTCCGTCCAGTTCGGCCGCAGGTGTGCCGTCCTCGGCGGAGTACGGGAAGAATCCTGCCCAGTCGAGCCGGACGTCCTCCAGGAACTCGGCGAGTTCTTCGACGTCGTCGTCGCTCTCTCCCGGAAACCCGACGATGAACGACGAACGGAGCGTCGCACCGGAGTCGGCGTTGCGGATGCGACCGATGAGTTCGCGATATCGATCGCCGTCGCCCGGACGTTTCATTCCACGCAGCAGGCGACCCGAGGCGTGCTGCAGCGAGAGGTCGAAGTAGGAGGCGATCGTCGGGTTGGACGCCATCTCCTCGATGAGCGAATCCCGGATCTCCCTCGGATACAGGTAGAGAAGGCGGATCCGGTCGAGCCCGTCGACGTCGGAGACGGCCCGCAGGAGATCGACGATGCCAGGGGCTCCCCCGTCGCCGTTCCCGCCGGTCACCCGACCCAGGTCCCGTCCGTAGGCGGCGAGGTCCTGGGCAACGAGCACGATCTCCCGGACTCCGACTGCGGTCAGGTTGGCGATTTCCGTGCGGATCTCGTGCGGCCGGCGCGAACGCTGAGCGCCGCGGATCAGAGGAATGGCACAGAACGTGCACGGCTTGTCACAGCCCTCCGCCACCTTCACGTATGCGTACGGCACGGTCGGGCGGGGACGGTTCACCGAGTCGAGAATGTCCATGACGGGACGCCGCCGCACTGTGACCGGGCTCCATTCACCCGAGCCTTCCGGCCCGTATCCGGTGAGGCCGTCGAGGGTGGCGATGAGTTGGCCGTACCGGTCGAGTCCGACGACCGCGTCGACCTCGGGCAGCGCCTTTTCGACCTCGACGCCGAACCGTTGGGCCATGCAACCGATGACGACGGTTCGCGCCCCCGACTTCTTGCGATCCTGGGCTTCGAGGATCGTCTCCACCGACTCTTGGCGGGCCTCCTCGATGAATGCACAGGTGTTGACCATCACGACGTCGGCCGACTCCGGATCGGACGCGAACACGTACCCGGCGTCACCGAGCATCATCTCGACCTTTTCGGAGTCGACCTGGTTCTTGGCACAGCCAAGCGTGGTCAACCAAACAGTGGGGGCACCCATCCCCACCAGTCTACGGGCGGACCCGAACCCAGGGTTCAGCACCACCTATACGGTGGTTTTCGCGCATCAGTTCGACGGCAGTTCGACCGGGTACGAACGCCGGCTGTCGAACCGCAGATGTGTCGTGTACCCGGCCTCGCGAGCGGCCGCCACGACCTCGGCGTGACCCTCCCCTGCCTCGTGCGGGAAATGACCGTCGGAGGCGAGGGTGATCGGCACGCCCCCGTCGAAGAAGCCACGAAGGAACACCGGAGACGGATAGACCTCGGCCGCCGGCTTCCGGAGTCCTTGAGACGACACCTCGACTGCGGTCCCGCTCCCGGCGGCGGCCGCGACCACCTCTCCATACCGTTCGAGCGGTTCGGCAGGCAGACGCTTGCCGTATTTCTTCGGCAAGTCGATATGAGCGAGCACGTCGACAGATCCCGACGCGGCCAGGTCGACGGCCAGGTCGAAGTACCGCTCCCAGGTCCATTCCAGCCCTTTCCGATCCCAACCGAAGAGCGACGTCGACGAGTCGATCGCCCACCCGCCCAACCAGTGCACCGACCCGATCAGGAAATCCCACGGATACGGTTCGAGCAGTTCGAGAACGGCTCCGATCGTGTCAGGGAAGAAGTCGATCTCGAGTCCAAGCTTCACCGGCAGCCCACGATCCTTGGCGGCCACGATCGCCTCCACATACGAATCGAGCGACAGGTTCCGATCCTCGGCGACGAAGTCACGGGAATGCTCGCCGAGTTCCCGGTCGGTCTCGGCGGCCCAGAACTCGCCGAGCGGACCGGCCGACTCCACACACCGGTACAGATGCTCGGTGAAGCCCAACTCCTGGACCCCGCGCGCCGCGGCGGCTTCGACGTATGCCTCGATGTGCCCGGGCGGATACTCGCCGGGAGGCGGACCGACGTCGGTCGGCTCGTGGGGATGGAGATGCAGGTGGTAGTCGGACACTGATCAGCGGAACTGCTCGACCAGCGCCTGGAGTGGCCCGGGTCCGACTGCGTCGGCGACCTGATTCCAGGTGGCGGCGCTGATTTCACCGTCGGCCTCGAGTTGGGTGGCCGCGAGGTACACGGCGTCCGCCAGCGACGCGAACAGGCCGATCTGATCACGTTCCACTGCCGTCGAGACAGCCATGCGCGCAGCGGAGGCATCGCCTCGTCCCAGCGCCTCGACGGCCCGCTCCGCAGCGGTCAACGCCTGTCTCTGCTTCTGTCCATCCATGTCTCGGTACCTCGCAGACGATTGTACGAGACCGCTCAGTACGACCAGACGGCGATCCGAGGACCGAGCCGCCGATGCCCGCAACCCCCGCCGACCGTCTACGTTTCCCCCATGCCAACACTCCGCGTCGTCAACATCGTGATGGGTCTCTTCCACGCCCTGCAGGCGGCGGCCGTCCTCGCACTCGCCAACGACTTCAGCACTCCGGTGACCGCCACCTATCTCACCGGTCCGCCCGGAAGCCCCACGGGCGAGCCGACGACACTCTGGAATCTGCCCTTCGCCGAAGGGGTGGCACTGTTTCTGGGACTCTCGGCGGTGTTTCACTGGGTGATCGCCAGCCCGCCGTTCTTCGATCGCTACATCGCCGGACTGGAACAGGGCCGGAACCACTTCCGGTGGGTCGAGTACTCGCTGTCGTCGAGCGTGATGATCGTGCTGATCGCGGCACTCACCGGCATCACCGATGCATCGGCGATGATCGCCATCTTCGGGGTGAACACCGCCATGATCTTCTTCGGGGCGGTACAGGAGAAGTACGAGCGGCCGGGCGGTTCGCTCGTGCCGTTCTGGCTCGGATGCGTCGTCGGCGTCATCCCTTGGCTCGCAGTCGGCCTGTACCTCGTCTCGCCAGGCTCGAGCGTCGAACCCCCCGGGTTTGTCTACGCCATCTACGTCTCACTCTTCTTGTTCTTCAACGTCTTCGCGCTGAACCAATGGCTCCAGTACCGCCAGGTCGGCCGGTGGCGCCGCTACCTCTTCGGCGAGAACACCTACATCGTCCTCAGCCTGGTGGCGAAGTCCGCTCTGGCGTGGCAGGTGTTCGGAGGGACGCTGGCCGTCTGAGCTGGAGGCCAGCCTCGGACCGTCACACTTCGCTGAAGAAGTAGGGGCGAAGGACGTCGAGTCGGGACTCCATGCTCGACTCGTCCAGGTACCACAGCATTCCGGCGACCGTGGACAGCAGCGGATTGCCGTCTTGCGGTGTGAAACAGAACCCGACCACCTCGTTGCCGCCCCGCACGGCGAGCGTGTCCAGCGCGATCACCGTCTGGCTCAGGATCCGCCCGTAGTACCCGTGGTCCCGACCGAAGCTGAACACGGCATTGGCGGATCGCTTGTGCGTCACTGACACCCGCGTGTTCGCATACAGCCGCTCCTTCACCTCGTCGAGCGTGATGTCTCGGCCGAGTGTGAGACTGAAGTGGATCGAGTGCATGTACTGGGTGTTGAGCTTCAGCGCCGAAGAAAACAGGTTCAGGTCGTGTCCGAGGGTCTCGAACAGGCCGTGCGCATCACGGGCGTGATGAGTACCGAAGCGCCCGTCCTTGTGCGGTTCGACGGTCGGCGACGGCACGAAACCGTCGTCTTGGGAGATGTCGTTGGACCGCCGGATGCACAGGAAACGACCGTCCTCGAGATGGCTGGTGCCGTCGGGGTCCATCGCCAGGGTCTTGACCAGCACCGCGATGTTGTGGGTGTTGCACGACACGATGTGCAGATACCGGTCGTCGGCATGGCTGAGAGCGACGTCGTTGATGCCGCGGGCGTACATCTTGCCGAATCCGTACTCGGAGCCCTGCGCCATGAAGCCGACCGGCCCGGTGGCCTGGTCGTAGTACGACGCCTTCATCTCGTTGCCGACGGGGGTGCAGTCGATGACCACAGACGCCCGTTCGATCGCCTGCCGCGACTCGTACTTGGGGGCATGGCCGAGTTGCTCGAATTCTGCCTGCCTTTCGGCATCGACCGCCAGCACAGCGCCGCGCCGTTCGAGATCGCCCACCTTGCCCCGTTCGGTCAGCAGCGGGGTTCGTTTGTGGAACGTGACCTCGTCGATTCCGAAGTCGTCCCGGTGATCGGCGAGCATCCCGATGAGTGGCTCACCGATCGTCCCGGTTCCGACGACGTGGACGATGTTGGACATTGGCGCCTCCGCGACTCAGAACTGTTCGGCCTCCGTCGAGCCGACCAGTGCCAAGGTAGACGCTTCTCCGCCCGCGACCGCATTAGAGACCGCATCGAAGTACCCGGCGCCCACCTCGCGCTGGTGCTTGGTGGCTGTATACCCGAACTCCTCGTCGGCGAACTCGCGCTGCTGCAACTCGACGTAGGCGGACATCCCCCGGCTGGCATAGCCACGGGCGAGGTCGAACATCGCAGAGTTCAGGGCGTGGAACCCGGCGAGGGTGATGAATTGGAACTTGTATCCCATCGTCCCGAGCTCCTTCTGGAACCGGGCGATCGTGTCGTCGTCGAGGTGCGCCTTCCAGTTGAACGACGGCGAGCAGTTGTAGGCCAGAGGCTTGCCGGGGAACCGATCGTGGATCGCCGTGGCGAACCTGGCCGCCTCGGCCAGATCGGGCTTGGCCGTCTCACACCAGATGAGGTCCGAGTACGGGGCGTAGGCGAGAGCGCGGGCGATTGCCTGGTCGAGCCCGGGGCGGACCCGGAAGAACCCTTCGGCCGTCCGCTCCCCCGTGCAGAACGGCTGGTCGACCTCGTCGACGTCGCTGGTCAGGAGATTGGCCGCATTGGCGTCGGTTCGGGCGACGACGAGGGTCGGTGTATCCAGCACGTCCGCCGCGAGGCGGGCCGCCGTGAGAGTCCTGATGTGTTGACTGGTCGGCACGAGGACTTTTCCGCCCATGTGCCCGCACTTCTTTTCGGCGGCGAGCTGGTCTTCGAAGTGGACACCCGCCGCGCCTGCCTCGATAAATGCCTTGGTCAGTTCGAACACGTTGAGGGCACCACCGAAACCGGCCTCGCCGTCTGCGACGATCGGCACGAACCATTCCTTGTCGTCGTTCCCCTCACTCCAGGTGATCTGATCCGCCCGCCGCAACGCTGCGTTGATCCTTCGCACGACGGCGGGAGCGGAGTTGGCGGGATACAGCGACTGATCCGGATAGACCTCGCCGGAAAGGTTGGCGTCGGCCGCAACCTGCCAGCCGGACAGGTAGATGGCGCGCAACCCCGCCTTGACCATCTGGACGGCCTGGCCACCCGAGAGAGCGCCGAGTGAGTTCACATACTCGGAACTGTTGATCATCTTCCACAGCTTCTCGGCCATCGCCCTGGCGAGAACGTGCTGCTCGGGGAACGAGCCCCGCAGGTTGACCACTTCGGCGGCCGAATACCGTCGTTCGACGCCCGCCCAGCGGGGATCGGTGGCCCACCGCGCCTCCAGGGCGGCGATCTGGTCCTGTCGTGATGTCATGGTCGGTCTCCGATCAGTCGATGAGTTCGTAGGCGGGAATGGTGAGGAAGTCCGAGAAGTGGTCGCCGAGCGCCACGTCTTCGAACACCTTGCGGGCGTCGTCGAGATGGGGGATGTCCAGGACGCCGCATTCTTCGTCGATGAGGCGTCTTACCCGCTCTTCGGTGATGACCGAACCGTCGTCGGTCCTGACACCGTGGTGGACCCACTGCCAGATCTGGGAGCGGCTGATCTCCGCGGTGGCGGCATCTTCCATGAGGTCGTCGATGGCTGCGGCTCCCTGGCCTCCGAGCCACGCGGCGAGATAGCGGACTCCAACCGAGATGTTCGTCCGCACGCCCGCCTCGGTCACAGTGCCGCCTTCGATCCTGACGTCGGTCAGATCGCCTTCTCGAACCGAAAACGTCACTGGCTTGGCGAGTTGGTCGTGGGCGTCTCCCATGACCTGATCGAATTCGCGGCGTGCCACTTCGACCAGATCGGGATGCGCGACCCAGGTCCCTTCGCAACCCTGCTGCGCCTCACGCCGCTTGTCCGTCGCCACCTTCTCCAAAGCTTGGGCGGTCACGTCGGGGTTGTTGCGGTTGGGAATGAACGCAGCCATCCCACCGATGGCATACGCACGGCGCCGGTGACACGTCTGGACCATCAGGTCGGTGTACGCCCGCATGAACGGAACGGTCATTCCCACCTGCGAGCGATCGGGGAGAACGAAATTCGGATCATGCCGGAATGCCTTGATGACCGAGAAGATGTAGTCCCACCGACCGGCGTTCAGACCGGATGCATGGTCGCGTAGTTCGAACAGGATCTCGTCCATCTCATGGGCGGCCCAGACGGTCTCGATGAGCACGGTGGCTCTGACCGTTCCGTAGGGGATCCCGAGTTCAGCCTGTGCGAACGTGAAGACGTCGTTCCACAGGCGTGCTTCGAGGTGGGATTCGAGCTTGGGGAGGTAGAAGTACGGCCCCGATCCGGCTTCGATCCCAGCGCGCCCGCCGTGATAGAGGTACAGACCGGCGTCGAAGAGCGAAGCCGAGATCGGCGTCCCGTCCACGACGACATGCTTCTCCGTGAGGTGCCAGCCACGGGGACGGACGACCAGGGTGGCCCGGTCATCGTCGAGGCGGTAGGACTTGGTTTCTGTTTCGAGCTGCAGCGTTCCATGGTGCGCCTCGACCATGTTGGCTTGACCGGTGACGACGTTCTCCCACGTCGGCGAGGTCGCATCTTCGAGGTCCGCCATGAAAACATCGGCGCCGGAGTTGAGTGCGTTGATCATCATCTTGGCGTCGACCGGGCCGGTGATCTCGACTCGCCGATCGATCAGGTCGGATGGTGGCTCTGCGACAGTCCACTCCTGGGTGCGAACTGCAGCGGTCTCGGGGAGGAAGCGCATCTTCGCCCCGTGCACCAGCGCGTCTCGCCGGTCCCGGCGCATCTCGAGGAGTTCCTGGCGGCGCCCTTCGAACCGATGATCAAGAGCGACGACGAATGCCACGGCCTCGGGTGTGAGAATGTGCTCGGTCCCGGGGGGTGCGGGATGGACCTGGATGTCCATGGTCGCCGTGTCCTTTCGTCGTTCTTACGAATCTTCGCCTACCGTTCGCCCTCCGGGACGGTATCGCCCCCCTAAGATCGAGTGAAGTTTCACCAATCAGAGGGACAGGAGAGACTTCGCCGTGTCGTTCGATCCCGCCGTTTTCGGCCATCTTCTCCGCCACCATCGCAAGGAGCGCGGGCTCACACTCGATGCTCTGGGCGCCCTCATCGGCCGTCCTGCCCCATATCTGTCGCTGCTGGAGAACGGGAAACGCGAGCCAAAGCTCAGCCAGATCGAAGCCCTCGCCGAAGCGCTCGGCATCAGCAGCAGCCAACTCCTCACCCACGAACCTCCCAACCGTCGGGCCGAATTGGAACTCGAACTGGATCGGGTCAAGTCCGACCCCCGCTTCCAGGCGCTTGGACTCGTCGAGCTGAAGCCGACCGCCAGAGTTCCAGATGAGGCGATCTCCCATGTCATCGCGCTCTTCGAAATGGCCACCAGAGGCGGCGAGCACGAGAGCGTTGAAGGGGTCCGTCGCGCCACGGCCGAGGTCGCGTCGTGGCTCACCGAACAGGACGGCTACCTCGCCGCCGTCGAGCAGGCTGCAGCACGGCTCCTCGTCGCGTCTGGCCATGACGGCCAGGGTGCGCTCACGAGCCGGCACCTGAACGCGATCGTGACCCACGTGGGATACACCGTGAACGCCGTCGACGACGTCCCCACCAATGTCCGCTCGATCGTCGACGAAGACACCGGCGTCATCTACGTGGGACAGCGAAACTCCTTGCGCACCCGACAGGCGCGCAAGGCCATCCTGCAGACAGTCGCCGCCCGAGTACTCGGCCACACCCGACCGGAATCGGCATTCGATCGGCAGCGCCAGCGACTCGAAGAGGCGTACTTCGCCGCCGCGGTCCTGGTTCCGGAGCGTCCTGTCGCCAGCGTGCTCTCCGCGGCCAAGAAGGCGCGCGATGTGAGTATCGAAGACATCAAGGAGCAGTTCTACGTCTCCTACGAGATGGCGGCCCAGCGGTTCACCAACCTCGCCACTCGCCACCTCGACATCCCTGCCCATTTCATCCACTCAGATCGCGACGGCGTGATCTGGAAGGCCTACCGGAACGACGGCTTCCCGCTCCCGACTGCGGCCGGGGCCGCAGAGGGACAACGCCTGTGCAGACATTTCGGTGCGCGCGCCGCCTACGCCTCGCCGGACCGCTTCGACATCCACTACCAGTTCACCGACACGCCGGTCGGGTCGTTCTGGTCGGCAACCCACCTGACACCCGACGCAGACCCCCGAGCACTCACCACCGGTGTCCGCTACTCGGATGCCCGCTGGTTCCGGGGACGCCGGACGTCGCACCAAGAGTCGTCCCAATGCCCCGACGACCGGTGCTGCCGGGTTCCGGCGGGTTCGATTCCGCACATTCGGGTCGGGCACCGACAGCAGGAACATCTGGTCACGGTGCTTTCCGGTGACGCTCCGCTCCCCATAGACATGGCCGAACTCGTCGAATTCCTCGCCAGGCATCCGGGACAAGTCGGGACTTCCGAAGATCTGGAATGAGCACGCACGGAGCATCACTCCGGATGGCCGGGGAAGATCGCCGATCAGTTGGCGAGGAACAGCGCCGGTTCCGTCAGGTTCTCGACGATCTGCGCCAGGAAACGACGGCCCGCCCCACCGTCGATCACACGGTGATCGTAGGACAGGGAAAGCGGCATCAGCGGAGTGATCGCAACCCCCCCCGTCACGGGCCACCGGCCTCTCCACCGCCTTGCCCACCGACAGGATCGCCGTGGTCCCCAGCGGGACAATCGGAGTCCCGTACCCCCCGCCGACCGCACCGATATTCGACACGGTGAAGGTCTGGCCGGTCAGTTCGCGCGGTGTCGCTTTGCGCTCCTTGGCGGCCGCTGACAGCCGTTCGAGTTCGGCCGCCAGCTCTCCCAACGTCCGGCTAGCGGCATCCCGAATGACCACAACCATGAGACCATCGGGAGTGTCGACCGCCACCCCGATGTCGAATGAATCCGGGTCGACGAGTTCGTCCCCCTCCAGCCTGGCATTGAAGTCGGGGTGGGCCGCCAGGGCAGGCAGCACCGCTTTGACGACGAGCGCGTCAACGGAGATCGCGTTCCCCGTGCGACGCTTCAGTGCCTTCCTGACCTCCAGCAATCGCGTCGCATCCACCTCGTCGAACGTCGTCACGTGTGGGATCTCGGCCCATGATCGGCTCATCCGCTCGGCGATCGCCTTGCGTACGCTCGACATCGGGCGCCGTGCGCCTGACTGGGCCGAGCCATCATCGGAGCCAACCTCTCCGGATTCGGCGGAAGCTCCCGCCGTCACGTCGTCACGGGTGATCCGGCCGTCGGGACCGGTACCTCGCACGCTGTCGAGATCGACGCCCAGGTCCTTCGCCAGCTTCCGCAGGACCGGCAGAGCCTTGGCCTGCCGCCCGACAGGGATCTCCTGGCGATCTGCCGCCTCCAATGTTGTCACCTCCGAGTCGAGGGTTCCGACGATCGGCGCAGCTTGGTCTGAGGACGCGCTCGGCCAAGCCTCGCCCGCTTCTCCGACCACCAGGAGCACCGAGCCGACATCCATCGTGTCACCTGCGGCGCCACCGAGGTGGAGGACCGTACCGGCCACCGGGATCGGGATCTCGACCACCGCCTTGTCGGTTTCGACGTCCACGACGATCTGGTCCATGGTGACGGCGTCCCCCACCGCCACCCGCCACTCGACGATCACCGCCTCAGCCAAGCCTTCTCCGATGTCGGGCAGCAAGAACTCGTACGCCACGTCACGCCTCCAGGGTCATTCTGATCGCGCCGACCACCCGGTCCACGCTGGGGAGGTAGAGAGATTCCCCGCGCTTCAACGGAAACACGGTGTCCCAACCCGTGACCCTTCGGATCGGAGCGTGCAACGCGTAGAGGCAGTGTTCCTGGATCACCGTGACGATCTCTGACGCGAATCCAGCGGTGCGCGGGGCCTCGGTCACGACGACCGCCCGACCGGTCTTGTCGACGCTTCGGACGATCGTCTCGACGTCGAGTGGTACGAGCGTCCGCAGGTCGATCAACTCCACGCCGATTCCTTCCTCGGCCATCGCCGCGGCAGCAAGTCGAGACTCCTTCATCATCGCCCCGTAGGAAATCAGCGTGACGTCGCTCCCCTGCCGCTCTACCGCAGCCGAACCGATCGCGACCCGGATCGGCGCTTCGCCCACCTCCTCCTTGACCGATCGGTAGAGGCGGATCGGTTCGAGGAAGATGACGGGATCAGGGTCCTCGACCGCTGCCAGCAGCAAGCCCTTGGCATCGTGAGGTCGCGAGGGCACAACCACCTTCAACCCGGGCGTGTGGGCATAGATCGCCTCGGCAGACTCCGAGTGGTGTTCGGCTGCACCGATACCGCCTCCGTACGGGATTCTGATGACCAGAGGGGCCGTGAAACGATGGCGCGACCGATGCCGGATTCGCGAGACATGGTTGATGATCTGGTCGACAGCCGGATACGAGAACCCCATGAACTGCATCTCGAGGATCGGCCGCATCCCGGCGACCGCCATCCCGAATCCGACGCCGACGATCCCCGACTCTGCCACCGGGGTGTCGATCACTCGGTCGGGACCGAAGCGGTCGCGCAGTCCGTCTGTGATGCGGAAGACGCCGCCGGTGCGGCCGATGTCCTCGCCCATCAGGAGCGCCTGCTCCCACTCTTCGAGAGCGCTCGCCAATCCGGCGTTCAGGGCCTGGGCGATGGTCAGTTCCGCCATCAGTCCTCATCCCCGAGTAACGCTTCGAGCTCGGCTCGTTGACGGTCGAGCGGGGCAGTGGGCGATTCGAACACCGCGTCGAAAAGGTGGGAGGCATCCGGGGGGTAGAGGGACTCGGCATGCGCGATGGCACGCTCTACCTCGTCGAACGTCCGCGACTCGACATCGGCCTGCCACTCTTCGGTCCACCGGTCTCGTTCGGACAGGAAGATCCGTACCCGCTCCAGCGGATCACGCCGCGCCCAATCCTCGGCCTCTGCAGACTCGCGATATCGGCCGGGATCGTCTGCGGTGGTGTGGGGGCCGATCCGATAGGTGACAGCCTCGATCAGCGTGGGACCGCCTCCATCCCGCGCCCGATCGACCGCTTCACGCGCTGCCTGATAGACGGCGAACAGGTCGTTGCCGTCGACCTGCACGCCCGGCATCCCGTAGGCGATCGCCTTCTCGGCGATCGTCTCCGAGGCGGTCTGTTCGGATCGCGGGAGCGAGATGGCCCATCCGTTGTTCTGACAGAAGAAGACCACTCCGACGCCAAACACGCCCGCGAAGTTCATCGCCTCGTGGAAGTCGCCTTCTGAAGTCGCGCCGTCGCCGAACATCGTCATGGCGATCCGGGAAGAGCCGCGCAGTCGTTCCGCCCAGGCCAGACCCACCGCGTGAACCATGTGACCGCCCACCGTGATCGAAGGCGGCATCACGTTCACATGGTCGGGAGGGCGTCCACCGGACTCGTGTCCCGTCCGTCCGGCGAACAGCAACTCCAATGGATACCCCTGCATCCACATGGCGGCGGCGTCGCGGTAGGTGGCGACGAGCCAGTCATCCGGTTCCAATGCTGCCGCCGCACCGACCTGGGCGGCTTCCTGGCCTTCGAACGGAGCATATGTTGCGAGCCTCCCCTGCCGCTGGAGCGACATGGATTTCCGGTCGTAGGCGCGGGCGAAGACCATCGCGCGGTACAGCCGAAGGGT
>JBBDWN010000137.1:0-2215 GCA_040902855.1 Acidimicrobiia bacterium
AGTCAGGCGCGACCGATGAGGCGTTGGTTTCGGCGGAGAGGTAGGCGGAGAACACCACCGGCGGAATGCCCAGCGCTGCTCCTGCGGTCGCCGCCGGGCTGGTAACGACGAGGGCGACGGCGCCCAGCATGATGACGACGGCGACCATTGCCAGCGGTGCGGTGATGATCCCAACGGTGATGACGACCCGCCACAGACCCGAACCATTCTTCCGGTGGCTGAGCTTGTCGGCCAGCTTCTTTTTGGCGATGTTGGCGGCGACCCGGGCGACGACATGCCAGCTCATGCCGAGGTCTTCCGTCGAGCCTGCTGCCAGGAAGCCGCGGTGACGCTGGAAACCGTTTGCGGCCTTCTGCGGGGGAGGGCGGGCAGGTCGGTTGTTGTTTCACGGATCGTGTGGGTGAGTCCGAGACCGGTGATGCCACCGGCCTGGTAGGGGCGGATCCAAGCCGCCCCGTGCCCACCGCCGATCCGGCTGCCTTCGAGACGGCTGAGGGTGGAAGCGGCGAGACGTTGGGAGATGTCGAGCAGTTGGCGGCGGCCGACCGCCATCACCGCCATGAAGAAGATCACCAGCAGGAACCGGGTCCACATGCCGCCCGCCAAACCGAGAAGCCCGTTGAGGCCGGTGACCAGCAGCGCCAGGAAGACACCCATCACGATCACCAGTGCAACCACCCGGACGAGGGCGGCCACCCAATGCCAGAGAAGTGACCGGCCGGCACCGGGGAACAGTCCGGCGTAGAGGGCGATGGGGAGGAGGGCGATGAGGAACAGCGCCAGACCCTTGGCGACGACGAGGGTGAAGGCGGTGAGGACGAACAGGGCGAGGGCGGCGACGGCGACGACCAGGTAGAGGAGGGCACCGACGAGTCGGCTCACCGAAGCCGCCGCGTTGAATCCGGCATGCGCGTCGCATCCGGCTGTCTCCATCAGCTGGCGGGGGAGATCGTCGAAGCCGTGAGGTCCGGTGCCCAGCGCCTGGTTGCGGGCGTCGGCACACGAACCTTCCTGGAGTGGCCGTCCCCAGTTGATGGTGTCGTAGGGGTCACGCACGAACCCGGCCATCAACGCGACGCTCACCCGGTCGGCCACCTCGCCGTCCTGGCTGGTGTCGGCGGCGAGGGAGACGATCTCAGCTGAGATCCCACCGGCTGTCTGCATGGTGGCGGTGACCGCCCCGCCGAATCCGGGTCCGGTGGTGACGTGGACAAGCACCGCGAACACGATCAGGCTGAGGGCGAACTCCCCGGCACCCGCCCCGATCCGTCCTCGGAGGAATTGGAAGCCCATGTAGAGGGCGGAGACGACCAGCCCGAGATGGGACAGTCGCATCGGCCCCAGGATTCGTGCGTCGAGGAGGTCGGCGATGGCGGTGGCGGCGTCGGTCAACGCCCCTTCGATGACGAACCCGGTGGCCGCCTCCAGCAGCCAGATCGCCACCGCCACTGCCATTTTGGCGATCGAGAAGACCAGGTTGGTGGCGGTGCCGATCGTCACACAGCCGACATCGCCGACGAACCCGTCGTTGGCACAGCCAATGTCGTAGCGGCCGATTCCGACGATCCCCTGACTGTCGTCGGTCGGATAGCCGGTGGGCGGATACAGCTCCTCACCCAACTCGGCCCTCGGTGACGGTCCGGTTTGGGCGTGCGCCGCCGGCGCCGACATCACGGTCAAGACGACTAGAGCCGCCACCAGCAGCCGGCCGATGGTCCACACCCACCCGTCCAAAACCTGGGAACGGTGCCTGTGGCCCAACCTGTGTTGGTGGGGGGTCACGGGGCTGTCCCGTCGGCGACGAGCTGAGAGTTTTGGCGGTGGAGGGAGGGCCACGGTCCGACTGTCACCCGGCTGGCGCCGGGGGTGGTGGAGAAGGCGGCAACGATGGCGGGGTCGTCGGGTGCGGTGATGCGGACCAGCCCGAGACGCCCCGCCGGGTCACGCATCAGACACTCGCCGGTCTGTAGTGACGTGACCGTCTCAACGTTGTCGTCCCGTCCGTCGGAACCGAGGAATCTGAGAGCGTCGCCGGCGGTTGCGGGCGACTGGCGGAACACCACCCGGTAGCCCAACAGGGTGTCGATGTCGTCGCTGCCGGTGTCTCCGGTGAGGTCGCCGGGAAGCTGGCTGAACGCCCACACCGCCGCGAAATGCTTGCGGCCGTCACGGATCAGGTCCATCACCAGCCCGTGACCCTGGGTACTGGCGGTCA
>JBBDWN010000138.1:0-14949 GCA_040902855.1 Acidimicrobiia bacterium
ACGGGACTTCGTCCCTGGGGGGAGAGATATTCGGCACGACCTTCGCTTCGCTCGGCTGATGTCTCTGGACGGCCCCCCTCGGCCTCGCAGGCTCGGCCACTCCCCCCAACACGTCCTCGCCTGGCGGCTCGTCCCTGGGGGGAGAGAGTCCCGGCGTACCCTGCCTCCGATGGAGCGTTTTCCGCTGGGAGCTGGCGTCACTCGGGCGGGTCTGGAGGCAGATCTGCACGGAATGCTGCACCGTCTTCGTGCTTCTGAGCCTGTGTCGTGGGTTCCGGCGCTGCGCGGCTGGATGGTGACCCGGCGCGATCTGGCGATCGAGGTTCTGAGGGATTCGGAGCGGTTCACCGTCGACGATCCCCGCTTCTCCACGGCTCAGGTGCTGGGCCCGTCGATGCTGTCCTTGGACGGCGACGAGCACACCCGCCACCGTGACCCGTTCGCCCACGCCCTGCGGATGGGCAGGGTTCGGGACTACTTCACCGACATCGTCGAATCCGAGGCGCGGCGGCTCGTCGAGAAGATGGCCCCGAACGGGGCGGGAGACCTGCGACGGGAGCTGGCTGGTCCGTTGGCGGTTGCGGTCGTGGCTGCCGCCCTCGACATGGCAGACGTCGATCCTGTGGCGATGCGGGCGTGGTACGACGACATCGTTGCCGCGGTGTCGGCCGCTTCGGACGGTGTCGTCGGGGTGGGGGTTCCGGCCGCGGTCGAGTTGCTCGAGCGACGCGTCCGTGAAGCGATCGCCGACGGGGGACTGTTGGCCGATGCCCGCCGCACCCTGTCGGAGGCCGAGGTCGTCTCGAACACGGCCGTCATGCTGTTCGGCGGTGTCGAGACGAGCGAGGGTGCCACCGCCAACGCCTTCGTCCACCTCCTCTCGCATCCGGATCAGTTGGAGTTGGTGTTGTCGAGTCCCGACTTGCTGACGAGAGCGGTCGACGAGTCGCTGCGTCTGGAGCCGTCGGTCGTCCAACTGGACCGATTCGCCACCGCGGACACCGAGATCGGTGGGGTGGAGATCGCCGCAGGAGACTTCGTGATGGTGTCGGTGAGCGCCGCCAACCGTGATCCGGATGCCTACCCGGATCCTGACCGGTTCGACGTGACGCGGGAGAACGCCCGGACCCACCTGGCGTTCGCCCAGGGGCCTCATCACTGTGTCGGGCTGCACTTGGCGCGTGCCGAGACACGCGCCGCGCTGGCGGCTGCACTCACCCGTCTGCCCGGTCTCCGTTTGGCTGGGCCGGTCGAATTGGAGGGCACCGTCTTCCGGAAGCCGAAGGCGGTGCCTTCCGCCTGGGTGGTGTGAGCTCAGAGCAGGAGCGACGCCACGATCAGGAATCCGCCGAATCCGACCAGGTCGGTGATGAGCGTGAGGAAGATCGTGGCGGCCAACGCCGGGTCGAGTCCGATCCGCCGCATCAGCAGGGGGATCATGGTGCCTGCAGTGGTTGCGATCGACAGGTTGGCGAGGGTGCCGATCGCCACGACGATCGCCACCCGGATCGCAGACGCTTCGGTTGTGAAGATGTTGGCGTTGATGAGAATGATCGAAGCACCGCCCGCCAGCGCCGCCAGGGCCAGCCCGTTGAACACGCCGATGCTCGCCTGCCTGCCGATCACTTCGAGTGAACGCGAGCTTGGGAGTTCGTCCTTGGCCAGTCCGCGGATCACGACGGCGAGGCTTTGTGATCCGCCGTTTCCGCCGAGGAGGGCGATCACCGGCATGAGGGCGGCGAGGACCGGGACCCGGGAGATCACCCCGGTCTGGGATTCGATCACCAGCGCCACGCCGAGGGACAGGAACAGGTTGACTCCCAGCCAGGGCAGCCGGTTTCGGACAGAGGTGCGGATCTCGGTGTACGGGGTCTCCTCCACACCGGCACCCACGGCCGCCGCGAAGTCTTCCGAGGCCTCATCCTGGACCGATTCGACGACCGACTCGTGGGTGACCATGCCCTGGAGGCGGCCCGCTTCGTCGACGACGGGGAGTCCGAAGAGGTGGTATCGCTGGGTGAGGTCGGCGATGACCTCGCGGTCGGTGTTGACGTCGACATGAACCGGATTGCGAACCATCACTTCGTCGAGTCCCACTCCCGGGCGGTTGAAGACGAGATCGCGGAAGGAGAGCACGCCTTCGAGCCGGCCGAATTCGTCGACGATGTAGACGTAGGACAGATCTTCGAGTTCGTCGTGGAGCTGGCGGAGCCGCTCGATTGCTTCGCCCGCCGTGATGCCGAGCGGCAGCCGGGCGATCTCGCTGGTCATGAGGCCGCCGGCAGAGTCAGGTGCGTAGCGGAGGAGGCGGCGGATCTCCGAGCGGAGCAGTGGCTCACTTGCTTTGAGGATTGGCTCGCGCTCTTCCGGGTCGAGTTGTTCGAGGATGTCGACCGCTTCTTCCACCGCCATCTCTTCGATCACCCGGGCTGCGGCTTCCGGGTCGAGGACGAGGAGGAAATCGGCGGCGAGATCGTCACGGAGTTCTTCGAGCACGCCTGCCGCCTGCTCGTCTTCGAGTTCGCCGAACAGTTCACCGGCCGTGTCGTCGGGGAGTGCTTCGAGGATGTCCGCCGCGTCACCGGGCGTTGCCTCGGCAATGGCCGCCCAGGTCTCGTAGTTCTCGTCGAGGAACTCGCTGACCTCGTCGGGATTGCGGCGCGCGGCGAGACGGAGCTGGCGTGCGAGTTCGCGTGGGCGGCGCAGGCTGAATTTCATGGCGGATCCCGGTGTAGGCCGGGCCTCAGGCTACCGAGATGTGAGGCGTCAGCCCCTGAAGGGCTTGACGTCTTTCACGGTGACCGAGAATGAGCCGCCCGGTGCGGTGTAGGTGACTTTGTCGCCGACCTTGGCGCCGAGCAGTGCCTTGCCGAGCGGCCCGGAGGGGGAGGCAAGCAACATGCCAGGCTCCTTGTTCTCGGGGGAGGCGACGAAGAAGTCGTTTTCGTCCCCGTCCGCGTCGAGGAGAGTGACGACGGAACCGACGACGACGGTGTCGCTCGGTTCCACTTCCCGCACTTCGGCCTTGTCGAGGAGCCCCTGGATCTGGCGGATCCGCGCCTCCATGAGCCCCTGGTCGTTCTTGGCGGCGTCGTAGTCGGCGTTCTCGCGCAAGTCGCCGTGTTCACGGGCGGTCTGGATGCGTTCTTCGATCTCGGCCCGCCCGGTGGTGAGGAGCGTCTCGAGTTCGTCTTGCAGCTTCTGGTGCGCTTCTGGCGTCAGAAACGTCGCGTCATTGGTCATGAACGACCTTCGGATCGGGGAAGACCGGAACGATAGGGACCAATCCCGTTTCTTAGCGAATGAGCGCTTCATTAGTGACGCGTTTGGAGGGACAAAAACGGGTTAGCGTCCTCGGGGTGGAAACGGTACGTCTCACCAGTTTCAGTCACGGCGCCGGTTGAGCGTGCAAGCTCGGGTCCTCCGAGTTGGCGCAGGTTCTGCGTCCATTGCACGGTCACGACGCTGCGACACACCCTGACCTGATCGTCGGGACGGCGACGTCTGACGATGGCGGGGTGTACCTGATCGCGCCCGAAACCGCCCTCGTCCAAACGGTCGACTTCTTCACTCCGGTCGTCGACGAGGCTTACGACTGGGGTCGTATCGCGGCAGCCAACGCGTTGTCCGACGTCTACGCCATGGGCGGCACACCCCTCACTGCCCTACAACTGCTGGGCTGGCCGCGGGATGTGATCCCGTGGGACGTGGCAGGCGAAGTGATCCGGGGCGGGGCCGATGTCATGGCCGAGGCGGGCTGCACGATCGTCGGGGGCCACTCCGTCGACGACGCCGAGCCCAAGTACGGCTTCGCCGTGACCGGACTCGTCGACCCTGCCCATGTCACGACCAATGCGGCCGGCAAGCCGGGCGACGTTCTGGTCCTCACCAAGCCGATTGGGACCGGGATCGTCACCACCGCCATCAAGCGCGGGGCGTGTCCTCCTGAACTGCGCGACCGGGTGGTCGCCCAGATGGTCGCGCTCAACGACTCCGCAGCACGGGCGGCGAGAACGTCCGGTGCTACGGCTGTCACGGACGTCACCGGATTCGGGCTGTTGGGCCATCTCCACGAGATGCTTCGGGCGTCACAGACATCGGTCGAGATCGACGTCCGCTCGGTGCCGGTGATCGACGGCGCTGCGGCTCTCCTCGCCGAAGGTTTCTTCCCCGGTGGTTCCGGTCGCAATCTGACTGCCGTCGAGCCGTTCCTGGACGGAAGTGCTGCCGACGCCGACCTGAAGATGCTCGCCGACGCCCAGACTTCCGGCGGGTTGCTGATCGCCACGAACGATCCGGACCGCTTGATCGGTGCGCTCGTCTCCGAAGGGGTCGAAGGATCGGCCATCGGCCACCTGACCTCCGAATCCGGGACTCGGATCCGGCTCTGATCCCGAGGTTTGGGTTCGGCCATACAATTCCCGACGTGGAACCTCTCGACCGCCTGGCGACAATCGCCGAGGCTCTCTCCATTCCCAGGGTGCAGCGTCACATCTTCCTGTGCGCCGATCAGACCAACCCGAAGTGCGCCCCGGTCGCCGAAACCCACGAGGTGTGGCGGTATCTGAAGACCCGCTGCAAGGAGCTGGGTCTTGCGTCTCCGCCGCCCGCATGGCAGGGCATGCCGACAGTCCAGGTGACGTCCGCTCCTGCGGGCGACGGTTCGGTGCTGCGCAGCAAGGTCGACTGCCTCCGCATCTGTGAGATGGGACCCATCGCCGTCGTCTACCCCGACGGCGTCTGGTACCACTCGGTGACGGTTCCGGTCATCGAGCGGATCATCACCGAACACCTCGTCGGCGGCGTCCCGGTCGCCGACTACGTCTTTTCGATCGGGACCCTCGGATGATGAAACGCCTCTTCGCTGCCCTCGTCCTCTTCCGTCTGCTCGGCCCGGTGTTGAAACCGCGCTTTCGGGAGCCGCAGACCCATCCGTGGCCTCTAGAAGGACGGACAGTTTTCGTCGGTGACCGTGAGTTCCTGATTCGCCAGACCGGTCCGGCGGATGGCGATGACGTGGTCCTGATCCACGGTCTCGGTGGTGCGGGTCTCACCGAGTGGTACGAGGTCGGTCCGCTCCTTGCCGAGCGTTTCCGGGTGACGCTCGTCGAACATCGGAACCATGGCTCTGCCGCTCGCTTCGTCGGCCGCTACTCGATCGACGACCTCGCCGACGACACGGCCGGCGTTCTCGAGGCGGTTGGCGTGGAGCACGCCACGGTCGTCGGGTATTCCATGGGCGGGACCGTGGCCCAGGCGCTGGCACATCGACATCCCGGTGTCGTCGAACGCCTGATCCTCGTGGCGACTTTCGCCGCTCACCCCAAGTCGTGGCGGATCGCACGGGAACTCGGCACATACGTGGTGCGCGCCTGGGAGCGGCTGACGGGGGTCGGCACGCCGGAGGTCAGAGCCGGGTACTTGATCCTCAGTGGCGCGGTGGCCAATCAGCATGCGCGATGGATGTGGGAGGAGACACAGCGGCGCGACGTCGACGGTGGGGCTGCCGCCTCGCTGGCTTTGATGCGTTTCGATGCGACCGACTGGATCGGGTCGCTGGAGGTGCCGACGCTGGTGGTCGTCCCCACCCGGGATCAGCTCGTTCCCCCGAAGTGGCAGTACCGGCTGGGCGGGATGATCCCCGGAGCGACCATCGTCGACATTGCCGGTGCCCACCACGAGATCCCGTGGACACACCCGGAGCGTCTGGCGTCCGAAATCCAGTCTTTCGCGGACGCCGACTGAGGGAACGCTCAGGCGTCCATCATCTGCTTGACGACGAATCCGACGACGCCAGCGATGAGCAAGAACATGAGGGACTTCTTCATAGCTCCGAGCATACGCGGTCTGGAGATAGCTCCGATCGTGATCGTCGACTGGGCGCCGGGACCGAGCGACGCCTGACCGGCGGGATTAGGGCTCCATTTCTCTACCCTTGCCGGATGCGACCTGTCATCCCGATGCTTCTCGCCGTCACTCTCACACTCGCTGCCTGTGGTGCAGACGCGACGACGACCACCACGAGCGACACCACCACGGCCCCGCCTGAGACGACGACAACCGTGACGACGACTCTCACCGAGGATTCGTCGACCACGACGGAGGCCACGACGTCCACCACCACCACGCCCGTGGACCCGTACACGTTCGACATCGCCGTCGAAGGCTCGACGGTCACCGGCGGCGGACGGATCTCGGTTCCGCTCGGGGAGACGGTGACGTTGCGGATCACTTCGGACATCGCCGACGAGGTCCACATCCACGGCTACGACCTGTTCGTGGATCTCGAGGCCGGTGTGACCGCCGTGGTCAGCTTCGCCGCCGACATTCCCGCTGTGGTCGAGATCGAAACCCACAACAGTGATCTTGTGATCGCCAACCTCGAAGCATCGTGAGGTTCCGCCGCCTGCTGCTTGGCGTCGGTCTGGCGGTCGGCGTGGTCGTCGGCGGGGCGGTTCCGGCCCTCGCTCACGGTCTGGGCGGACGGCTCGACCTGCCGGTCCCGTTGACGGTCTTCGTCGTCGCTGCGGGTGTCGTGCTGGTGCTCACGTTCGCCGGTCTTGCGATCCTGTGGCCGAGTCCGCGCCTGCAGGAGATCGAACCGCAATCTGAGGGCCGTTCGATCCCCTGGCTGTGGAACACCCTGGGCGGGATCGGCGCGTTCCTTCTCGCACTCACGCTGGTTGCCGCAGCGATCGGAATCGACAACAGCACCCGCAATCCGGCCGCCGTCATCGTCTTCGTCGGGTTCTGGTTGATCCTTCCGTTCACCGCAGCCCTCTTCGTCGATCTGCATCCGGCCATCAGCCCGTGGCGCAGGCTGCCCGGCTGGTTGGGTCTCCGCCCGGCCGAGCGGCCCGAGATGTTGCACCGCCTCGGCTACTGGCCCGCCACCGTGATCTTCCTCCTGTTCACGTGGTTGGAATTGGTCGCTCCCGACAACGGCCCCCGCTCGTTGGGGATCGCCGCCCTGATCTTCACCGTCTACATGGTCGGGATGAGCGTGTGGATCGGCACGGACACCGCCACCCAGACGAGCGACGGCTTCGCCGTGTACGCCAGGTTCTTTGGGGCGATGGCTCCGTTCACCTTTGACCACGGGGTGTGGCGGCGGCGCGGTTGGCTGAAGGGTTTGGTGGCCCTCCCCGAGCGGACCGGAATGGCGGCGTTCGTCGTGGCGATGATCGGCACGGTCACCTACGACGGCGGGGCGTCGACGGAGTGGTGGATCACCACGATCCGCGATCCGCTGGTGGCGTCATTCGAGGGCTGGGGCCTCTCCGTCCGTGTGGCCGATGTGGTCGCCGGGACGATCGGTTGGGCGGGGGTGACCCTGCTCGTCGGCCTCACCTATTACACAGCTTCGGCCGCGGCGGCCCGGCTGGGTGGGGTCACCACCGGAGCTCGGCATGTTGCCAGCCGCTTCGCCCACACCCTGGTGCCGATCGGTTTCGCCTATGCCTTTGCCCACTATTTCACGCTGATCCTCTTCGAGGGCCAGCTCTTCTTCTCGACGTTCTCTGATCCGTTCGGTCTCGGCTGGGATCTGTTCGGTACCGCTGACCGCCGGCTCGACTTCACGCTCATCCAGGAGTCTCGAGCCTGGGTTTGGTACCTGCAGGTCGGGGTGATCGTGCTCGGCCACATCGCCGGTGTCGTACTCAGCCACGATCGGGCGCTCGTCGACTTTCCGAGGGCCAAGGCGGTGGCTTCCCAGTACGCCATGCTGGTGCTGATGATGATTCTCACCGGACTCGGCCTCGTGATCCTGGCCGCGGGATGATCTTCCTCTTCGCCCACGGGATGTACATCGACGACATCCTCTGGTTCGCGATTCCGGTCGGGCTGTCGTTGTGGCTGCTTCGATGGGCGGAGCGCAAGGCGCGAGCCCGTGCCGAGGCGGATGCGACCCAGTCCGAACCGGATCCTCAGGACTGAACGGTGCGGGGCGACTGGTGGCTATCCTCGCATCCCGATGAGTGAGTTCCTCTCGGCCGCCGCCAGCTCGATGAACGTCCCCGAAACGCTCGTGAAGCGTTCGGCGGAGGCGCGGTCGAAAGCCGCCGGTGCTTCTGTCGAGGAGGTGCTGCAGGCCTGGGCAGGCGGTGGGCCGGCTCCGTCCGCTCCCGCTCCCGCACCCAGTGCCGAGCCTGAAGCTGAACCCGATCCTGCATCCGATCCTGCGCCTGCCGCCGAACCTGCCGCCGAACCGTCCGAGCCGGCTCCCGCACCGACCTCTCAACCTGCGCCTGCGGCTGTCGCCGTCCTCGAAGAACCAGAGGAGGAACCGGTCGAGGCCGTCGGATTCCGCGAGCGAGCGCGGGCCGGTGGCCGGATAGGCATGGGCTTCGGTGTGTTCGCCGCCGTGTTCGTGATGTTGTTCAGCGCCCAGTGGCTGCTGGCACGTTCCGGTTCGATCGAATCCGAAGCTGGTGACGTCACCTTCACCTTCTCGGTGGTGTCTGGTTCGTTGCTCGTCGGATCTGCGCTGATCGGTTTGGTCGTCGGTGCGGCCGGTGCCGCGTTCGTGCGTGCCGTCACCGGTTGGCGCAACGCCGGGATGCAGCTCGTGTCGTCGCACGCTTCGACGCTTGGGATCGGGGCCGTTGCCGGTCTTGTCACCGGCGTGGCGGTTGCCGCCGTGGTGACCGGGTCGGGTTCGCCGGATGCCCTCGACGAGACGATCACGGTGGTTCCGCTGCTGCCCGCGGTCTTGTGGACGTTGTTCGGATGGGTGGGCGGCGGATGGCTGATCGGTGCGCTCACCCACGCAGTTGGTGTTCCCCAGGGTTTGGAGGAGTCCGAAGTCGAGACGGGAACGACCGTCCGTCAGCGGTTGACGGCGGCCTTCTCGCTGCCGGTCGTCTCGGCGCTCGCCATCGCGCTGGTCGTGCTCCCGGCAGCCTGGGTGTTCATCCAGTTCCCGGCGTGGGCGCCGCTCATCGCCATCTTCATCGCAGGCGGCATCATCGCCTTCGCCGGGATGTCGGCGGCCCGTCCGGGTATGCGCATCTCAGCCGGCGAGTTTCTGGTCGCGGCTGCCGGCGTCGGTGTCGTCGTCCTCATCCTCGTCGCCGTCCTCGCCACCCAAGGCGCCGCCCACTGACGGTTTTTAGCGAACTAGCGCTTCAATAATGAAGCGTTTGGAGGGGTAAAACCGGGTCTCGCTAGAGAGTCGACAGGTCTCGGTCGAGGCGGTCGAGGGTGCGTTCTTCTGCGATCCACTTGAACCAGATGCGGGCGATCAGGCCGAAGAGGTAGAACGCTCCACCCAGCTTCATGATGACCCCGGCGATCGTCTGGTCTTCGATCGGCGTCAGCCCCCACGTCAACGGTGCATCCCCGTAGACGGGGTAGAGCACCGAATCACCGAAGGTGAGAAACGACGCAGGCACGATCGGGATGATCGTGTTCAAGAACAGGTAGCCGATCTGTCCCGGTCGGCTCATCCGCGGCAACTCCGGCGTGGGGCTGAACACCGGCATCCACAGCGAGACCGCGGTGAGGAAGAAGAAGACGTGGACGACGAAGTGGGCCCACTCTGTGGTGTTCTGCCACGTGATCGCTTCCGGCCAGTGGATCAGCACCACGGTGGCGTTGAAGGCGAAGAAGCCGACGACCGGGGTCGTCAGCTTGCGGACGACCCGAACGATCTTCGGGTGGGCGATGGTGCGCTCGGCCATCCAGCGTGGCAGCCCCAACAGCAGCAGGGGAGGGACCACGTAGCCGATGAGCATGTGCTCGAGCATGTGGAACGACACCAGGGTCTGTTCGGCCAGGTCGTGGACCGGATAGCCGGAGGCGAACAGCATGATCGTCACCCCCCAATACCAGGACCGGCGCTGGCCCTTTGTCGCAGGCTCGGCCGACGGGGCGGCGACTGACCGGATGCGCGTCTCCGCCCACCACCAGCCGACGGCGAGGATGACGATCAGCGAGAGAACGTCGAGGTGGAGGTGGAAGTCGGGGAGGGGTGGCATGTCGCCCTAGCGGGTGACCAGCCCCACGAGGAAGGACCCGACCACGATCCCGTACAGCGACAGCGCCAGGATGAATCCGCCGGCGAAGAAGCGGGACAGCACGGGCTTTTCGAACCGCAGGTGCATGAACCAGCCGATCACCACGACGAACTTGAAGAACGACAGGATGATGAGCAGCGGCCCGTCCCAGCCGGCCATGTCGACCGCCTCGTCGATGTAGAACAAGGCCACTTCGACGGCGGTGACGATCGCCAGCAGGATGGCGATCTTGACGTACTGGCCCGTCGTCGGATGCGGTGCGTGGTGGGCTTCGTCGGTCATCAGACGGCTCCGAGGAGGTAGACGATGGTGAAGATGACGATCCAGATGATGTCCACGAAGTGCCAGTACAACCCGACGAGTTCGAGGTTCATCCCGTGTCCTTCGGACAGACCGCCCTGCCGTCGGGACATGCCGAAGAGCGACATCAGCATGATCACCCCGATGGCGACGTGGGCACCGTGGAATCCGGTGAGCATGAAGAAGGCGGACGATGCCGGGTTGGTGGTGAGCGTCATCCCGTAGACGTTGATGAACTCGTAGAACTCGAAGACCTGCCCGCCGATGAAGATCGATCCGAGCAGGGCGGTCGCCAAGAGCCAGGTGCGGGTTCCGTTCTGGTCGCCGGCCGCCAGCGAGTGATGGGCGAGCACCATGGTCAGAGAGCTCATCAGCAGCACGAACGACGACACCGACGTGAACGGAATGTCGTAGATCTCACGGGGTACGACGGTCGCACCGAACGTGTCGTTTCCGTAGACCATGTAGTTGGTGATGAGGGCGCCGAAGAACAGGAACTCGGAGCTGAGGAACAGCCACATCCCCAGCTTGCGGTTGTCGATCCCGAAGGACTCGTGCTCTCCGTGACCGCCGTGGTCTTCGGCGTGGGTCTCGGTGGCTTCGATCACGTCTGCCATCAGTGTGCCTCCGCCATCTCTACGGGGTGATCGCCGCCGCCGTGCGGTTCTTCGAGCGGCTCCATGCCCCATCCGAGCAGCGAGCCGATGGTGATGACGGCGCCGATCGCGATGAGCAGCTTCCCGGCCAACCCCTCGTGGAAGATGATCCCGTATGCGATGAGGGGCAGGCCCGTGGCCATCAGGAACGGGAAGTACGACGGGTTGGGCAGGTGGATGGGCGCTTTCGGATTCTTCCCGTCGTAGTCGAGTTGGGCGACGATCTCATCGGCGTTGTCCTTGCGGACGGCTCGACCCTCGTCGTCCTCGTCGTACTTCATGTGCCAGAAGTGGTCGAGGCTGGTGACGCGCGGGTTCTCGGCGAAGTTGTAGTGCGGGGTGGGGTTGGGAATCGTCCACTCGATGGTCCTCGCGTCCCACGGATCCAGTCCGGATGCCGCACCTTTTCGCTTCGACCAGGTCCAGTTGAACATGAACACGAGGATGCCGAGAGCGATCGTGAACGCCCCGATGGTGACGGCCAGGTTCCACGGCCCGAAGTTCGTCTCGGGGGCGTAACGCCACGTCCGCCTGACCATCCCCTGCAGTCCGAGCCAGTGCATCGGGGCGAACGTCAGGTTGAACCCGATGAGCTGGATCCAGAAGTGGGTCTTGCCGAGAGCCTCGTTCATCATCCGGCCCGTGAGCTTGGGGAACCAGTAGTAGAGGCCGGCGAAGATCCCGAAGATCGACCCGCCGAACAGCACGTAGTGGAAGTGGGCGACGATGTAATAGGTGTCGGTCTGCTGCCAATCTGACGGGACGATCGAGTGGGTGACGCCGGAGAGTCCACCGATGACGAACATCGCGACGAAGCCGATCGCGAAGAGCATCGGGGTGGTGAAACGTATTCGCCCGCCCCACATCGTCGCCAACCAGTTGAAGATCTTGATGCCGGTGGGAATGGCGATGGTCATGGTGGACAGTCCGAACGCCGCCTGGGCGACGGGGGTCAGCGCCGACGCGAACATGTGGTGGGCCCACACGCCGAAGCCGAGGAAGGCGATTCCGCCGCCGGCGAAGACGATGGCGGCGTATCCGAACAGCGGCTTGCGACTGAACACCGGCAGCACTTCGGAGACGATTCCCATGGCCGGCAGGATGAGGATGTAGACCTCGGGATGGCCGAAAAGCCAGAACAGGTGCTGCCACAGGATCGGATCACCGCCCCCGGCCGCCTGGAAGAACAACGTGCCGAAGGCGCGGTCGAAGGTTCCCATGAAGAGGGCGACGGCGATGATCGGCAGCGAGAACAGCAGCAAGAACGCCACCACCATGCTCATCCACACGAACACGGGCATCCGCAGCAGCCGCATGCCCTTTGCGCGCATGTTGAAGATGGTGACGATGAAGTTGACGGCGGAAATGAGCGAGGCGATGCCGAGAATCTGCAGTCCGAGGAGGGCGAAGTCGACCGCGGTGCCCGGCGAGAAGTCGGGTCCGGCGTTCGGCTGGTAGAGGAACCAGCCGCCGTCTGGGAGACCGCCGAGCAGGGTCTGTTCGGACGGGTCGATGTTCCCCGGCACGCCTTCGACGCCGAGCGGCGGGGTGACGTCTCCGAAGAAGATCACCGAGTAGATGAAGAGGGCGCCGAAGAAGAAGATCCACCACGACAGGGCGTTCATGCGGGGGAAGGCGACGTCGCGTGCTCCCACCATCAGAGGAAGCAGGTAGTTCATGAAGGCGGCCGAGACCGGCATCACGAACAGGAAGATCATGGTGAGGCCATGTGTGGAGAACATGGCGTTGTATTCCGCCGCGGTCAGGAAGTCGCCGTTGGGACCGGCCAGTTGGATGCGAATGAGCAACGCTTCGAGACCGCCGATGATGAAGAAGACGAAGGCGGCATAGCCGTACATGATGCCGATCTTCTTGTGATCGACCGTGGTGATCCACGACCAGAACCCTTCGGTGGTTTCCGGGCGGCGGAAGATCGTCTTCGAAGGGCGTTCGGCGGTGGCTGTCACGAGAGTGTCTCCATCCAGGCGATCAGGTCGTCGATTTCTTGCTGGGTCAGTCCCAGGTTGGGCATGAACGATCCGGGCTTGACGGCCGGCGGGTTGGCCAGCCATTCGG
Source organism: Acidimicrobiia bacterium (assembly GCA_040902855.1). Taxonomy (GTDB): domain Bacteria; phylum Actinomycetota; class Acidimicrobiia; order Spongiisociales; family ZC4RG35; genus DATHWB01. The sequence goes on from JBBDWN010000138.1 coordinate 13,052, forward strand.
TGAGTGCGTCGCGATATGAGAGGCCCTCATAGGGGAGGGAGGCGCCGGCGAAGACGTTGCGGCTGGCGAAGTGGGTGAGGTTCGGTCCGTTGAAGCCGGGTGACGCAACGATGTTGTCGGGGACACCAAGGTCGTTGTCGACGAAGTCGACGGTGTGGCACTGGGTGCATCCCTTGTTCTGGAACACCTGTAGCCCGTCCCAGGCCTGGGTGCCTTCCGCCGGCACGGGAGCCTCGGTCTGCTGGGCGGCGACCCAGGCGTCGAAGTCGGCCGGGCTGAGCACTTCGGCCCGTGCCCGCATCAGGGAGTGGGACAGTCCGCAGAACTCGGCGCAATGACCCCAGAACACGCCCGGTTCGTAGGCTTCGAGCCGCAGGAGGGTCTCCTGGCCGGGGACGAGGTAGCGCTTGCCGTTGAGAGCGGGGATCCAGAAGTTGTGGACTACGTCGTCCGACGTCATCACCGCACAGACCTCCTGGCCGGCGGGCATGACGAGGACGTTGGCGGTTTCGACGCCGTGGTCGGGGTACTGGTATTCGAACCACCACTGGTGGCCGATGACCTCGACGGTCATGGCGTCGGGTGCGCATTCGGTGAGGTCGAAGACGCCGCGGACCGTGGGGATGGCGATGCCGGCGAGGATCAGGGCAGGGATGACGGTCCAGGTGACTTCGAGTTTGGCGTTGCCGTGGGTCTGCTTCGGCTCTTTGCGACCGGGACGGTCACGGAAGGCCACAGCCATGAAGATGAGGGCTCCCTGTACCAACACGAAGATGACGGTGGCGATCCAGAAGACCGGCCAGAACAGTCCGTCGATGCGGTCGGCGATGGGTCCGGCCGGCTCGAAGGTGGTGAGCGGCGAGTCGATCTCGATGAACGAACAGGACGACACGACGAGGGTCAGCAGACTGAGACCGGCAAACCGGAAAGGGCGCGTTGGCCTTACCGAGCGGCGTCGCCGAGGGTGCTGAACCATTGGGCGAGTGTAAGTGGCGGCGTCGTTGTGAGCCAAGCCAAGCGGAACGGGCCTGTTCTGCCGCTTCAACCGAGGTTCTCCAGCGCCCTACGCAGCTCATCGACCCCGGTCGCACCTTCGAATCGGGCGGTGACGATCCCGGTTGAGTCGACCACGAAAACCCACGGTTCGGATGGCAATCCCCAGGCTTCCACTGCGGGAACCGGGTCGAGGCTTCCTCCGGCGGCGGCGTCGAGGTCGGCGTAGATCTCGACGTGGAGGAAGTTCATCTCGGGGTAGTCACCCATGACACTCTTGACAACGGCGAGCGTCGGTCCGCAGGAGGCGGTCTGACAGAACGCCGGGGTGGCGAAGACGACGACCGTCGGCCGGCCGTTGGCGAGCGCTTCGTCCAGCGACAGTTCGTGCAGCCGGGGATCGGGGTCTGCGTCCGACGAGATCTCCGCCAGCGGGAACTCCGGATGGGTTCGGGTGGGGACGGCGATCGCCGGATCTCCGACGTCGGGCACCGGACTGGACTCTTGGACGCCGAACGGGGTGGTGGCGGTCGGCGGTGAACCTTCCGGTTCCAACACCACCTGCCAACGTCCGGCGGCGGGAAGGTCGACATACGCGACGTGGAACCCGCGTACGTTGGGGATGGCCCACACCCATTCGGTCTCGACCGTCACTTCGCCGGCCGTCTCGTGGGTGAAGCGGGCGACGGTGGGGATGTCCGGTCGGGAGATGAAAGAACCGTCTTCGGTGGCGACGGCCATCAGGATCCGGTTGGGTCCTGCGGTGAGGGTCTGTTGCGTGTTGGCCACGACTGCCAGACCCTCGGTCCCCCCACCGCAGGCGACGAGCACCACCAACACCCAAGGAATGATCGGACGCATCACTCGGATGATGCCAGAGGGAGAGGATCGGAAATCCAGTTCGG
>JBBDWN010000139.1:0-14731 GCA_040902855.1 Acidimicrobiia bacterium
CCGAACCGACCACCGCACCGTCGATCCTGTTCCTGTGCGTGCACAACGCCGGACGATCCCAGATGGCCGCCGGTTTCGCCCGGGCCATCGGAGGAGTCGACGTGTACTCCGGGGGATCAGAACCGGCCAGCCACATCAACGACGTGGCGGTTGAGGCGATGGCCGAACTCGGCATCGACATCCGCGAGCAGATCCCCCAACCGTGGAGCGACGAGATCGTGCGAGCCGCCGATGTCGTCGTCACGATGGGATGCGGGGATGCCTGCCCGGTCTTCCCCGGCAAGCGATACCTGGATTGGGAGCTCGACGACCCCGCCGGCCAGGAGATCCAGGAAGTCCGCCGCATTCGCGACGACATTCGAGCTCGGGTCGAAAGACTCCTCGGCGAACTCGGAGTGGAACCGGCGAGTCTCTGAACTCCAGCCTCACAAACGAGCTCCGAAAAACAAAGACGCCCCGCCAGAAGGCGGGGCGTCTCGTCGATTGGGTCGGTCGCTCAGCGGCGGTATCCGCCACCATCGCGACGGGGACCGCGATCGCGATCTCCGCCACGGTCACCGCCGCCGCCGCCGCCACGCGGCTGGCGAGGGCGAGCCTCGTTCACTGTGAGTCGACGGCCACCGACGTCATTACCATCGAGTTCTTCGATGGCACGGCGGCCGTCTTCGTCACCCATCTCCACGAAACCAAAGCCGCGGGAGCGGCCGGTATCGCGATCGGTGACGACTTCTGCTGACTCCACGGCGCCGTACCCGGCGAACATCCGTGACAGGTCCTCAGAAGAGGTCGTAAAGGGCAGGTTGCCCACGTATAGCTTCACTGGATCTCCTTAGATCGTTCCTTGTCCGGGCCAAAGCGGAACTCGTCGAGCGAAGCCACCGTCTCTGCATCCTGACGGCGTGCAATCTAGAGCACCGGAAGCAAACACGCCACTGGAGAATTGCTCCAGGGGCCAGGACATCCGAAGAGACCCCGGCTTGGGCGAGCCCGCGAGCCCATCCGCTGATCCCGCCGAGTTCACTTCTTCGCGGACAGCTTCCGATCGCTTTCGGTGAGATGTCGCTTGCGGACGCGGATCTGCTTGGGAGTCACTTCCACCAGTTCGTCGTCGGCGATCCACTCGATGGCGGACTCGAGCGTGAGCCGGCGAGGAGGCACCAGACGGATGGCCTCGTCGGACGACGCCGCCCGAATGTTGGTGAGCTGCTTTCCCTTGGCCGGGTTGGCCATCAGCTCGTGAGGTCGAGAAGCCTCACCGATGATCATCCCCTCGTACACGTCCTCACCCGGGCCGATGAACAGCTCGCCGCGTTTCTGGAGGTTGTCGAGGGCGAAGCCGGTCGATTCACCCCGCCGGTCAGAGATCATCGCTCCGCCCGAACGATGCGGGAGCTCTCCTGCCCACGGCATCCAGCCGTCGTGATGCTGATGGACGAGGGCGGTTCCTCTGGTGGCCGTCATCATGAGGGAACGAAAACCGAGCAGGCCACGGGCGGGGGCCACCACGGTGACGATGGTGCGTCCCCGGTCGCCCGGCCGCATGTCGGTGACGTGACCCTTGCGGGGAGCGACCGCCTGGCTGACCGTGCCCACGTACTCTTCTGGCACGTCGATCACGGCCCGCTCGACAGGTTCATGCGGCTTGCCGTCCATCTCGCGGAGAACGACCTCGGGACGGCTCACCTGGAGCTCGAAGCCCTCCCGCCGCATCGACTCGATGAGGACCGCCAACTGCAGTTCACCTCGCCCGGCGACTTCGATCACTTCAGGTGAACTGGTCGGACCTATTCGGATGGACACGTTGCCGAGAACCTCGCGGTCGAGACGCTCCTTGATCTGACGGGAGGTGAGTTTGGTGCCGTCCTTTCCCGCCAGTGGCGAGGTGTTGACGCCAAACGTCATCCGCAGGACGGGTTCGTCGACGGTCACACGGGGAAGCGGCACCGGATTCACCGGATCGGCCAGCGTGTCTCCGATCTCGACTTCGGGGAACCCGCCGACGATGAACAGATCCCCGGCACGCAGGCTGTCGACTTCGCGACGCCCGAGTCCATCGAACGAAAGGAGATGGGCCAGCTTGCGCTTGAGAGGCGGCTCCTCCTGATCGGCATGACAGAGGGCGACCATCGAGCCTGCGGTCAACGTGCCCTGGACGACGCGGCCGATGGCCAGACGCCCCAGGTAGTCGGACGAATCGAGGTTGCTCACCAGTGCCTGCAGCGGAGCAGCGGGATCGCCCGAGGGAGCAGGGACCACCTCGATGATGGCGTCGAGCAACGGTGTCAGGTCGGCATCCTCCGGGGGCATGCCGATCCCGGCGATCGCCCGACCCTCGCGGGCGATGGCACTGAACACCGGGAAGTCGACATGCTCTTCGGGAACTTCGAGATCGAAGAACAGCTCGTAGATCTCGTCGACCACCTCGTCCGCCCTGGCGTCGGGCCGGTCGACTTTGTTGACCACCACGACAGCGGGAATGCCGAGCGCGATCGCCTTCGACAACACGTACCGGGTCTGCGGCATCGGACCTTCGGCGGCATCGACGAGCAGCAGGACACCGTCCACCAGGGTCAGCGCCCGTTCGACCTCGCCGCCGAAATCGGCATGACCAGGCGTGTCGACCAGATTGATCTTCACGCCCTTCCACTCGATCGAGGCCGCCTTGGCGAGGATCGTGATGCCGCGCTCGCGCTCCTGGTCGTTGGAGTCCATGACCCGATCCACCAGTGTCTCGTGCGCGGCGAATACGCCGGCGGACTGCAACATTGCGTCAACCAGCGTGGTCTTCCCGTGATCGACATGCGCGATGAGCGCGACGTTCCGGAACGGAGCGGAGGAATCACCCGACATGGGTATTTTCCATGGTACAGGCCCCCGCCAACGCCGAATCCGGAGGCGGGTTCACCCTTCAGCCTCGCCCGATCCGTTCGGTGTTCGAAACGGCGTGGCACACTCGGGGCCGAATGCCAGTCTTCGACCCCACCTACGTCCTCGACGTGATCGCAGACCGCGATCAGATCGAGTGGTTCTCGCCGTCGGCTCAGACGGACGGCTTCCTGGCCGGTCCTGCCGACATCTATCTTCGGACTTCCGACGATGTCGTGACCTGGGGATGGTCGGTCGAGCCGCTTCCGGTGGATCCGGGGATGCGCCGCTTCCGACGGTTCCGTCATCCAGACGGGTGGGCGATGCTGACCGACGCCGACGACCCCGAGACCCTGTTTCTGGCGGCCACGACCGAGATCCACGCCGTCGTCGCGCCCGACGGCCGGATCGTCCACGCCGTCACCGCAGACGCCGGCTCGGCCCCAGGGAGCGGAGACGCCTACTCCCTACAGAAGGCTGCCGAGGGCGACAACGAATACCGGCTGGAGCAGGCATGGCCCGCAGCAATCGTGTCGGCCGCCCTCGAACTGTGGTGTGAGTCCTTCTTGAACCGCACAGTCGCCTTCTCCGCACGCCCGATCACCGCCGACGACGCCGACGCCGTCCGGGCGCTGGTCGGCGAGGCGGACGAACCGGTCGGCGAGTCCGATCCGCTCGGTCACGACGCCGAGGTCGCGGAGCTGATCGAAGGCTTCGACGACATCTTCTGGTTCCAAGCCGATCTCACCTGGCCGGACCGGGACGACGACGAAGCGTTCCGAGATCGAATCGACGTCCGCATTCGCGATGGGGCGGTGGACACTTGGCTGCTGTCCATCGAACCGCTCGACGACACACCCGGTTCCCTTCGGCTGCTGGAGGATGGCGGGAAGATGGTGCTCGATCCGGATGACCCCAACTTGATCCGCCTCGGTTGGGATCGGCTGGTACTGGCGGTGAGCGTCCAGGAGACCGGATTCGAGCCGGCCGGCGTCGCCGTCCCAATCGGGTCCGCTCCCGGGACCGAGCAGTGGGAGGAGTTGCGACGGGTCGCGGCCGAACATCCCGGTTCGGTGGTCATTCATGCCCCGGCATGGAGCGAGACCCGGGTCTCTCATGCGCTGACCGAGTGGGCGGAGGCATGGGCCGGCCTCTCGCCGCGATTCGTCTACGACTTCGACGACCCGGTCAGCCAGGAGGCGATCGAGGCGAACAACTTCCTGGAGGACGCCGGCCCGGCGGCACGATCCGTTCGCACCGCCACTCGCCAGCTCTGCGGACACACCGAGGAGGCATCGGCCGCCCACGAGGAGCCTCTCCCCTGTGGGCTTCCGGCGACCGCCTACTACCGGGATGGCGACGTGATGGTCCTCGTGTGCGACGCCCACGCTCGGGGCGGAGTAAAGCTCACCACCCTGCTTCGCGCCTGACCGACGATGCGGAAGTACGTTTCTCCCGATATGACCGACGACCCCATCGAACTGGACGGGTTCGGACTCGGCGCCGACGACGTCGTGGCGGTGGCTCGCTTCGGAAGAGCAGTCGCACTCAGCGACGGCGCGGTCGAGCGGATGGAGCGCTCGGCGGCGATCGTGGCCGAACTCGCCGCCTCCGAGACTCCCGTCTACGGCGTCTCCACGGGATTCGGATCCCTCGCCAACACCGTGATCCCGCCTGAGCGGCGGGCAGAACTGCAACGAGCGATCGTCCGGTCTCACGCCGCCGGAATGGGCCCGCCGATCGAGACCGAGGTGGTGCGGGCCATGATGCTGCTCCGGGCTCGGACACTGGCCATGGGGTACTCCGGCGCCCGCCCGATCCTCGTCGAGACGATGCTCGCTCTCTTGAACGCCGGGATCACCCCGGTGGTGCCCGAATTCGGCTCACTTGGCGCCTCCGGAGATCTCGCCCCGCTGGCGGCCTGCGGCCTCGTCCTCGTCGGCGAGGGTGCGGCCACCGATCCGACCGGGGCGCTGCTCGACGGGCCAGAGGCGCTCGAACGGATCGGGCAACGTCCACTGGAGTTGACGGCCAAAGAGGGCCTCGCTCTCGTCAACGGAACAGACGGGATGCTCGGGATGCTGGTTGTCGCTCTCACCGACCTCCGTGAACTGCTGACGGTGGCGGACATCACCGCCGCCATCACCATCGAAGCCCTCCTCGGCACCGATCGGCCCTTCGCTGCCGACCTCCAGGCTCTCCGTCCGCAGGTCGGCCAAGCCGACAGCGCCGCCAACCTCATGAAGCTGCTCGCCGGCTCCGAGATCGTCGCCTCCCATCGCGAGGGTGACGACCGGGTGCAGGACGCCTACTCGCTACGGTGCACCCCCCAGGTCCACGGGTCGGTGCGCGACATCGTCGCCTTCGCCGACCAGATCGCTTCGATCGAACTCGGGTCTGCGATCGACAACCCGATGATCCTCCCTGACGGCCGGGTCGAGTCGTGCGGCAACTTTCACGGCGCTCCGCTCGCCCACGCCGCCGACTACCTGGCAGTCGCCATCGCCGATCTGGGGGCGCTCGCCGAGCGGCGGACCGATCGCATGCTCGATCGGTCACGCTCCCACGGCTTGCCGCCGTTCCTCACCGAGGACGCCGGGGTCAACTCAGGGTTGATGATCGCCCACTACACCCAGGCGGCCATGGTCGCCGAGAACCGTAGGCTGGCAGCACCGGCCTCGGTGGATTCGATCCCGACGAGCGCTCTGCAAGAAGACCACGTCTCGCTCGGTTGGTCGGCGTGCCGCAAGCTCCGCAAGTCGATCGACAATCTGAGATCGATCCTCGCGGTGGAATTGGTGTGCGGGGCTCGCGGACTCGATCTCCGCTCCCCTCTGACACCCGCTCCCGGAACGGCCGCCGCCCGAGATGCCCTGCGGAAAGTCGTCGAAGGACCGGGACCCGATCGGTGGCTCGCACCCGAACTCGAAGCCGCCGTCGACTTCATCGGTCGTAGGGATCTCACCGCGGCGGTGGCGGGGGCGGGCATCGGGTTGGCATGACCCGAACTCTCTGGTGCGACTACGCCTGGCTAGGCGGTTCCGAACCGGAGAGAGGCGTGCTCGTCGAGATCGAAGGCGGCCGGTTCACCAACGTGACATCCAATGCTCAGCCCGGGGACGCAGAGCGCCGGACGGGTCTGACCCTTCCCGGCTTCGCCAACGGCCACAGCCACGCCTTTCACCGGGCACTGCGCGGGCGTACCCATCACGATCGCGGGGATTTCTGGTCGTGGCGCAAGGAGATGTACAGGCTGGCTGCACGGCTCGACCCGAGCGCCTACTTCCGGCTGGCGCGAGCCACGTTCTCGGAGATGGTGATGGCCGGCTACACCACGGTCGGAGAGTTCCACTACCTCCATCACGGTCCCGCCGGCCGTCCCTACGCCGATCCGAACGAGATGGGTCGGACGCTCATCGCCGCCGCCCGCGATGCGGGCATCCGGATCACGCTCCTCGACACCTGTTATCTGCACGGCGGATTCGATACGTCGCTCGATGTCGTCCAGCGCCGCTTCGGGGACGGATCGGTCGAGGCGTGGTCGGAACGGGTCACCCGGCTCTCCGACGGCGAGGGGGTCCGGATCGGCGCCGCCGTCCACTCGGTGCGGGCGTGCACGCCGACCGAGATCGCCCAAGTGGCCGAATACGCGGTGAACATGCCGCTGCATGCCCACGTGTCGGAACAGCCGGCCGAGAACGAGGGCTGCCTCGCAGCCTTCGGCGCCACACCGACAGCAGTGTTCTCCGAGGCGGGTTCGCTGGACCGGAACTTCACCGCGGTGCACGCAACCCATCTCACCGACGATGACAGACGCCTGCTGGGGGAAAGCCGGACGGCCGCGTGCATCTGCCCGAGCACCGAACGCGACCTCGCCGACGGGATGTGCGAGACGGGTCCGCTCGTCGACTCCGGCGTGCGCCTGTCGCTCGGGAGTGACTCGAACGCCGTCATCGACGCCTTCGACGAGGCGCGGAGCCTCGAATTCCACGAGCGACTGCGCACCCTGCAGCGGGGGAACCTCGGGATCGAACAGCAGATGGATGCGCTGACCAACCACGCAGCCCTCGGCTGGGACGACGCCGGGTCGATCGCGATGGGACGACGAGCCGATCTCGTCACCGTCGACCTCGACTCCGTCCGGCTGGCAGGATCAGACATCTCGACAATGCTCGCCGGCACCATTCACACCGCCAGTTCCGCAGACATCGCCACCGTCACAGTGGACGGCATCGACCGGGTGGCGGATCGGACCTACATGGCGGGCGACATCGGCAGGGAGTTCTCGGACCTGATCCCGAGGTTGTTCGCATGACGCTCGTCATCGACAACATCGGCGAACTGGTCACGAACGACGCCGAGACCGGAAAGGGCCTCCTCGGCGTGGTCCACGACGCGGCACTCGTGGTCTCCGATGACGGACTCATCGCCGCAATCGGGAAGGCAGGATCTCACGACGGAGACCGCCGTCTCGACGCAGAAGGTGGGGCGGTGCTGCCCGGCTTCGTCGACAGCCACACCCATCTCGTGTTCGCCGGGGACCGGGCAGCGGAGTTCGCGGCCCGGATGGCCGGAGAGCCGTACCAGGCGTCAGGGATATCGACATCGGTGGACGCCACCCGATCGGCCGCGAGAGATGAGCTGGCCGCGCTGGCACACCGTCGACTCCGGCAAGCGCATTCGACCGGAACGACCCATGTGGAGATCAAGTCCGGGTACGGGCTGACGATCGACGACGAGCGACGGCTGCTGGAGGTCGCCGGTGGAATCACCGATGACACGACGTTCCTCGGCGCCCATGTCGTGCCGGCGGACTACATCGGCAGGGAGGACGACTACGTGGCCCTCGTCACGGGCGAGATGCTCGCCGCATGCGCTCCCCTCTCCCGGTGGATCGACGTGTTCTGCGAGGTCGGAGCCTTCGACGAGGACCAGTCGAGAGCAGTCCTCACGGCGGGAGCTGCGGCGGGTCTCGGTCTGAGAGTCCACGCCAACCAACTGGGTCCGGGACCGGGGGTGCGGCTGGCGGTGGAGCTGGGGGCGGCGTCAGCGGACCACTGCACCCATCTCACCGATGCGGACATCGACGCCCTCGCATCGTCATCGACGGTCGCCACCTTCCTTCCGGCCACCGACTATTCGACCCGTCAGCCCTACCCAGACGCCCGACGAGTCATCGATGCAGGGGTGGCAGTGGCGCTCGCCTCGAACTGCAACCCGGGTTCGTCGAACACGACGTCGATCCCGTTCTGTCTCGGGCTGGCGGTGCGCGAGATGGGGATGACGGCGGCCGAGGCGATCAGGGCCGCCACCGTCGGAGGCGCCGCCGCCCTCCGCCGTTCGGACATCGGTCACCTGGCGATCGGCGCCCGGGCCGATCTCCAGCTTCTCGACGCCCCCAGCCACGCCCACCTCATCTATCAACCCGGTGTGGCACTGACATCGCTCACGATGGTGGCCGGTGAGATCTCCTACCGCCGGGACGATTCGACAACGGGAGGATTCTGAGATGGGACCGCGAACGATCAAGGCACCGACGGGCTCCGACCTCACCTGTCGCGGATGGCAGCAGGAAGCTGCCTACCGGATGCTCCAGAACAACCTCGACCCTGATGTGGCGGAACGGCCGGACGATCTGGTCGTGTACGGGGGAACGGGCAAGGCGGCCAGGAGCTGGGAGGCGCTCGACGCCATGCTGCGAACTCTCACCACCCTTGCCGACGACGAGACCATGCTCGTCCAGTCGGGGAAGCCGGTCGGAGTCATGCGTACCCACGAGTGGGCCCCGCGGGTGCTCATCGCCAACTCGAACCTGGTCGGAGACTGGGCGAACTGGGACGAGTTCCGACGCCTCGAAAAGCTCGGCCTGACCATGTACGGGCAGATGACGGCCGGATCGTGGATCTACATCGGGACGCAAGGGATCCTGCAAGGCACCTACGAGTGCTTCGCCGAGATCGCTCGCAAGCGCTTCGGCGGGACTTTGGCGGGAACCATCACCGTCACGGCCGGCCTCGGCGGCATGGGTGGAGCCCAGCCACTTGCCGTCACGATGAACGACGGCGTAGCGCTGTGCGTCGAGGTCGACCCGTGGAGAGCGCAACGTCGTGTGGAGACGCGCTATCTCGATGTGGTTGCAGACGACTATTCCCACGCCGTCGCCCTGTGTCTCAGCGCCAAACGCGACAGGAAGCCACTCTCTGTCGGCCTGGTCGGCAACGCAGCCGACGTCCTGCCGCGCCTGCTGGCAGACGGCTTCGACGCGGACATCGTCACGGATCAGACCTCGGCGCACGACCCGCTGAGCTACGTGCCGGCCGACTTGACGCCGGAGGCAGCGGCCCGGCTCGCCGCAGAGGAGCCTGCTGAATACATCCGGCGAGCTCGGGCGTCGATGGTGCGCCACGTCGAAGCGATGGTCGGGTTCATGGACGCCGGGGCGGAGACATTCGACTACGGCAACAGCCTCCGCGCCGAGGCGGCGCTCGGCGGGTACGAGCGAGCCTTCGACTACCCCGGCTTCCTCCCCGCCTACATCCGCCCGCTCTTCTGCGAAGGCAAGGGTCCGTTTCGGTGGGTGGCGCTGTCAGGCGATCCGGCGGACATCGCCGCCACCGACCGGGCGGTGCTCGAGGAGTTCGGTGACGACGAGGGACTCCACCGCTGGATCCGGCTCGCCGGAGAGCGGGTCGCCTTCCAGGGGCTCCCGGCTCGGATCTGCTGGCTGGGATACGGCGAACGGCATCGGCTGGGGCTGCGCTTCAACGAGATGGTCCGGACGGGCGAAGTGTCTGCGCCGATTGTGATCGGACGCGACCACCTCGACTCGGGGTCCGTGGCCTCGCCATACCGGGAGACCGAGGACATGGCGGATGGTTCGGACGCCATCGCCGACTGGCCCCTCCTCAACGGGCTCATCAACACGGCGTCGGGAGCCACCTGGGTGAGTATCCACCACGGGGGCGGCGTGGGAATCGGCCGGTCCATCCATGCAGGTCAGGTGATCGTGGCAGACGGCACCGATCTGGCCGCCCAGAAACTCGAGCGAGTGCTCACCAACGATCCGGGAATGGGCGTCATCCGCCACGTCGACGCCGGCTACCCGAGGGCCGTCGAAGTTGCGGCAGCCCGCGGCGTTCGCATCCCGATGACGGAAGGCTGACGTGGCCGTCCTCCCGATCGCCCCGATCGGTCATCCCGTGCTGCGGACCCCGACGAGAGAAGTGTCGGAGACCGAACTCGCCTCTCCCGCCATTCAACAGTTGATCGACGACATGATCGACACGATGCACGACGCCAGCGGGGCGGGTATCGCCGCCAACCAGGTGTTCGCAGGACTGCGGATTGCGACGATCGAAGTGACGAAGAACCCGCGCTATCCCTACAAACCGCCGATCCCGCTCACAGTGATCGTGAATCCACGTTGGAGACCACTCGACGACGAGACGGTGACGATCAACGAAGGGTGTCTGTCGGTGCCCCTGCGGGGCGATCTTCAACGCCACGTCACGATCGAAGTGTCGTACCTCGACCGGGACGGGGTGGCGCACACCGAGACACGGCTGGGGCTCACCGCAGGAACGTTCCAACACGAGATCGACCACCTCGACGGCAGGTTGATCGTGGATCGAATCGACCCGGCCACGCTCGCCACCTGGGAACAGTTCGAAGCCCATCAGCGCGAAGCCTTCGTCGCCCGGATCACCGACTTCGTTCGTCGAGTCGGCTCCTAGCTAGGCGAGGCAGAGGAACAGAGGCGGGGCCCGCCTACCTCTCGCCTGACACGTAGCTCCCAGGAAATTGGAAGACGGTGCCGTCGTGCCTGCCAACGCCCGCGCGGACACACCGTGGGTCCGCGAGCTGTCGACGAGTTGACCGGGAACCGATTCGGGTACGGCTAGCGTGCCGTCACGTGCTGGCTCTACCCCACGTTGCCTCCGGCAAGGTCCGGGAGATCTACGAGGTCGATGCCGACCACCTGCTCTTCGTCGCAACCGACCGAATCTCCGCCTACGACGTCATCCTGCCGACGGCGATCCCGGATAAGGGCCGCGTGCTGACGGGCGTCTCGTTGCACTTCTTCGATCTGGTGGACAGTCCGCACCATCTGGTCACGACTGACCTCGCCGAACTCGATCTCACCCAGGAGGAACGAGACGAGTTGGCCGGACGGGCGATGATCGTGAAACGGGCCGATGTGCTCCCCATCGAATGCGTCGTGCGCGGCTATCTCTACGGATCGGCGTGGCGTGAATACGCCGCTGGGGGCGGACCGACGACCGAGCACCTTCCCGCCGGACTGCGTCAGGCCGACCGTCTCCCGCGACCTGTGTTCACCCCGGCGACGAAGGCTGCCTCCGGGCATGACGAGAACCTGGACGAGGCGAGCGCCAGGGCGCTGGTCTCCGACGACGTGTACGAGGAGGTACGTGCCTGGTCGATCGCCATCTATGACCTCGCCGCCGAACAGGCCGCACGGTCCGGAGTGATATTGGCGGACACCAAGTTCGAATTCGGATTCGTGGGCGGTGAACTGACGCTGGTCGACGAGGTCCTCACACCGGATTCGTCACGCTGGTGGCCGGCCGAGGAGTGGAAGCCCGGCGGGACCGTCCCCAGTTTCGACAAGCAGTACGTGCGCGACTGGCTCGACGCGTCAGGGTGGGACCGCACTCCGCCCGCACCAGAACTCCCTGACGATGTCGTGGTCGGGACGAAGGCGCGATACGTCGAAGCGTTCGAACGAGTCACCGGACAGAGCTTCGACGACTACCTGGAAAGGGCAGGGGCATGAACGTCACTGTGACCATCAGACGCCGCGCCGTCATCGCAGATCCGCGCGGAGCCACCGTGGCCCGTGCTCTCGTAGACCTCGGACATTCCGGCGTTCGTTCGCTCCGCATCGACCGCACCATCCACCTCGACGTCGAGGGCGACGATCCTGACACGGTGCGCGAGCAGGTCGCAGCGATGTGCGAGCAGCTCCTGGCCAATCCGGTGCTCGAAGACTACGAAATCACGGTGCATCCGTGACGATCGCCGTCGTCGTCTTCCCCGGCTCAAACTGCGAGCACGACGTCGTCCACGCCCTCCGACTGCTGGGAGGCGAGGCGGAACTCGTCTGGCACCGCGACACCGATCTTTCGGGTGCCGACGCAGTGGTTCTCCCCGGCGGCTTCGCCCACGGTGACGCCCTTCGTACAGGTGCCATCGCCCGATTCTCCCCGGTCATGGAACCAGTGCGGACGATGGCAGAGGCGGGTGCGCCGGTCCTGGGGATCTGCAACGGTTTCCAGATCCTGTGCGAGGCCGGACTACTTCCGGGAGCGCTCATCGCCAACCGGGATCTCGCTTTCATCTGCCGGATGGTCGACGTCGAGGTCACGGACACGGACACGGTCCTCACCGCTACCGCCACCATCGGGCAACGGCTCCGGATTCCGCTCAACTCCTATGAGGGCAACTGGGTCGATCCGGACGGCGGATCCAGGGTCGTCGTGCAGTACGTCGACGACCCCAACGGGTCACAAGGCCGCGCCGCCGCCGTTGCCAACACCGCCGGCAACGTCGTCGGGATCATGCCGCACCCCGAGAGAGCGACCGAAGACCTGTTGGGATCGGTCGACGGGCGTGTCCTGCTCGAAGGCTTCCTCGCGTCAGCTTCCCACTCCATCCATGTCTGAGGCGGTCCATCGGGCGTTGGGAATGACCGACGACGAGTACGACACGGTCGTCGACATTCTCGGACGCGAGCCTCGTCCGGCCGAACTGGCGATGTATTCGGTGATGTGGTCCGAGCACTGTTCCTACAAGTCCTCCCGATCACACCTGGGTCGATTTCCCTCCGAGGCGCCCTGGGTCGTCGTCGGTCCGGGCGAAAACGCCGGCGTGGTCGATCTGGGCGACGGGTGGCTGGCCGCACTGCGGATCGAGAGCCACAACCACCCATCCTTCGTCGAGCCGTATCAGGGGGCGGCGACCGGAGTCGGCGGCATCCTGCGTGACGTCTTCACGATGGGTGCGCGTCCGATCGCCCTCTGGGACCAGATCCGTTTCGGTCCGCTCGACGTTCCCAAGAACCGGTTCCTCTTCGGCGGCGTGGTGGCCGGGATCGCCGGATACGGCAATGCGGTGGGGGTTCCCACGGTCGGCGGCGAAATCGCCTTCGACGACTGCTACTCGGGCAATCCGCTCGTCAACGTGATGTGTCTGGGGATCATGCGTCGCGACCAACTCGTCCTCGGCACCGCAGGGGAAGCAGGCTCCATCGCCGTCCTCCTGGGCAAGCCGACCGGACGCGACGGGATCGGCGGAGCATCTGTGCTCGCATCGGCGTCGTTCGACGAAGAGGCGGGAACGAAGCGTCCCTCGGTCCAGGTCGGGGACCCTTTCGAAGAAAAGAAGCTGATCGAGGCATGCCTCGAGCTGTACACGCTCGGGCTTGTCGTAGGGGTTCAGGATCTGGGCGCAGCCGGACTGTCGTGCGCGACGTCCGAGCCGGCGGCCCGCGCCGGCATGGGCATGGACGTCGATCTCGACGCTGTCCACGTCCGGGAGTCAGGCATGACCGCCCCCGAGTTGCTCATGTCGGAGTCCCAGGAACGCATGATGGCCTTCGTCGACCCGGGGCAAGTGGACGCCGTTCTCGCAGTCGCCGACAAGTGGGAGATCGACGCTCGGGTGGTCGGCACGGTCACTTCAGGTGACACACTCCGCATCCGTCACGGCGGCGAGCTGGTGGCCGAAGTCCCGGCGGCCTCGCTCTCCGAGGCAGCCCCCCGCTATGACCGACCGATGGCCGAACCGGCCTGGCTGGCGGACCTGTGGGCCGACACCTTGCCGCACACCGACCCGCCGGATGTCGCATCCGCCCTCCTCGCCCTCCTCGACGATCCGTCCATCGCCTCTGCCGAATGGGCCTATCAGCAGTACGACCACATGCTGTTCCTCGACACCGTCGTCGGACCGGGGAGCGACGGCTCGCTGCTCCGCGTGAAAGGGACCGACAAGGGACTGGCGGTGTCCACCGACGGCAACGGCCGCCTGTGCTACCTCGACCCCTACCGCGGCGGCGAACGGCTCGTCTACGAAGCGGCGCTGAATGTCGCCGTCGTCGGTGCCAAGCCGATGGCAGTGGTGGACAACCTGAACTTCGGCAACCCGGAGAAGCCCGAGGTGATGTGGCAGTTCCGCCAGTCGATCGAAGGGATCTCGGCGGCATGCGAGCACCTCGGCATCCCGGTGGTGGGAGGAAACGTCAGCTTCTACAACGAAACCGACGGCGTCGACATCCACCCGACGCCTGTGATCGGACTGCTGGGCCTCGCCGACCCGATGCCGTCGCGACCTTCGCGACTGAGCGCAGCCTCAGCCGACATGCAGATCTGGATGTTCGGACCCGATCTCGTGGACTTGGCCGGATCGTCCTTCGAGCGAGTCGTCCATGACCACCTCGGTGGCCGACCGATGGGAGCAGATCCGGAGATGGGGGCATCCGTCAACGACCTCGCCGTCCGACTCGTCGCAGAAACGGCCGTCCCGGTCCTCCATGACATCTCCGACGGGGGGCTGGCAGTGGCACTCGCCGAAGTCTGCATCTCGTCACAGGTCGGCGCGCTGATCGAGGTCGACGATTGGCGCACGTTCTTCTCCGAGGCGCCCCACCGTGTACTCGCAGTGGTGGATTCGGATCGGGCCGACTCTCTGGCAGAGGCGGCATCCGTCTCAGGGGTCCCCGCCCTCCGCCTCGGAGAGATGGGAGGAGACACCATCACGCTGCGCAGCCAGGGCAGGGAGTCCGGGTTGGCCCTCGACCAGGCAATCCACACGTACCGGCAGGCGATCCCTCGCCGAATGCGATGAGGAA
>JBBDWN010000140.1:0-14696 GCA_040902855.1 Acidimicrobiia bacterium
CGTCAGCCCGGTATTGGAAGAGGCCCCACGCCTCGGTCCAGTCGGTGGTCATGACGAACGGGGGAGCGTCGACATCGGGCGGATTGCCGGTCGAGTCCAGCAGCGTGGTGCCGATGTTCGCCTCGAACGGTCGGGCGAGGCCCCACACCTCGATCGTCCCACCCGGTCCGGCGACCGGCTCGCCGAGAATGTGGAATCCGTTGCCAGCAAGGCTGGCGGAGCCGTTGGGTGTGGTGTCGATCACCAAGCGCCCGTCACCGGACACCCGCACCGATGTGGTGCCCGGGACTGAGACGAAGATGGCGAGCGACCCGTCTGTCCACCGGCCGACCAATGCCTCGCTCGACTCGTGGGTTCCCGACTGGGCATCCCATGCGTACGGCACGCCTTCGAGAACGAAGACCGTCGTGCCGTTCACCTGATGGCGAGTCATCGCCGGGGTCCCTGCCGGGCGCATGTCGGTCGTGATGCCATCGATCGGCCAGCGGCCCTCGTCGAAGTCCTGACCGAAGGTCACCACGGTGCGGATGCATCCGCCGAGTTCATATTGCCGGACCGAGTAGACGTGATCCGGGGTGTCCCCCACCGGCTCCGGCATCGGGCCGATGCTGTGCTCGCATGGTGCAACCTCGGGCGCCGTCGGGTCGTACTCCTCGATGAAGGCGCTGTTCACCCATCCGACGAGCGGTTGCCCGTCGAGTTCGCCGCCGTCGATCACCCGGGTCGGATCCAGCAGTTCCACCTGCCGCCAGTTGCCGCCGTCTCCCACCGTCTCGATGTTGTCGAGTGCGCGGATGCCGGCGTACGTCGGGGGCAGGACGGCGATCACGTGGGCGTCAGAGCCGGGCTCTGCGCGGACATTCAGGACGTCGTCTGCAACGACGCCCACAACTCGATGGGTGGGTCGGTCAGTGGAAGCCTCGCCCGGGACCGTCGTCGTCGTGATCGGCTCGTCGCTGCTGGTGGTGGTCGAGTCCGGATTGAGCGTGGTCGCATCCGGCACGGTGGTGCCCACCACGTCGTCGGTGTCAGGTCCGGCCAGCAGCCCTGATACCGCCACCACTCCGATCACTGCCAGCACCGCGGCCGCACCGGCCAGCGCCGGCACCCACCGACGGGCGGGGGCGGTGCGTCCCAACCGCTGCAGCGAGAACTGCGGATCGACGGATTCGGTCCGACGTTCCAGATCCTCGAATGCCTGGCGGAGACGGTCGTCTGCCTTCATCGTTCGTGTCCTTCCAAGAGTGTGGCGAGCGTGGTGCGGGCCCGGTGCAGGTGGACGCGGGCGGTGGCAGACGCGCAGCCGAGGATGTCGGCGATCTCGCCAACCGGTCGGTCCTCGAGATAGTGGAGGGCGATCGCCGCCCGTTGCTTGGGCGGGAGAGACGCGATCGCCTCCCATACTTCGTCGTGCGGTTCGGGTGGAGGGGGCATGGAGTGCTGCGTTCCGAGTCGGCTGCGGCCCCGTTCGGCGACCGCGTCGCGCTTGCGGCGGGACGATGCCAGGTTGATCGTGACCCGGCGGGCGAAGGCGCCCGGCTTGTCGTAGGTCGAGATGCGGTTCCATCGGCGGTAGATCCGGGTCATCGCCTCCTGGGCGATGTCTTCTGCCAGGAGACTGCTCCCGCACACCGCGGCCGCCAGGGCGACCATCGGCCGGAACTCGCGCAGATAGAACTCGTCGAAGGACGTTCCGTTCATCACACCCAGCTTCGTCGAGGTTTCGGTTCGCACATCATCCACACTCCGCAGAGCCGTGAGAGGTTTACTTCGGGCGCGGTGTTTTGGCCGGGGTAGTTCGGCTCCGTAATCTCGCCTACGGCAAACGATCCACGAACGGCGACGGGTAGATGGACCTCATCGACTTCCTGATCATCCTTGGGCGCGTCCTGGCGACGTTCGTGCTCCTGTTGGTGGTCACGGTTCTGAACGTGTGGATCGAGCGCAAGGTGCTCTCGGACATGCAGAGCCGGGTGGGACCGAATCGGGCCGGGCCATTCGGGATTCTGCAGACGGTCGCCGACGGCTTGAAGCTGTTCTTCAAAGAGCAGATCAACCCGAAGAGGGCAGAAATGGGCGCCTTCATCCTCGCCCCCTTCCTTGCCGTGATCCCCGCCTTCCTGCTGTTCATGGTGATCCCGTGGGGTGCGCCGTTCCAGATCGGAGAGCGGACCGTCTCGCTGCAGGGAACCGATCTGAACATCGGAGTGCTGTTCATCCTCGCCATGTCGTCGCTGGCGGTCTACGCGGTGGTGCTCGCCGGATGGTCTTCCGGTTCGAAGTATCCGCTTCTCGGCGGAGTGCGGGCGACGGCTCAGGCGATCTCCTACGAGGCGGCGCTCGGTCTGTCGATCGTCACGGTGGTGATGTGGTCGGCGTCGTCCGGCGACACCGGCGGCGGATCGCTTGCTCTCTCGGAGATTGTTGCCAGGCAGTCAGGCACCCTCGACGAGGTGGTCCCGCAACTCGGTTTCGTCACGCAGTTCCTGCCGCGCTGGAACCTGTTCCCGCAGATCGTCGCCTTCGTGATCTTCATGATGGCCGCCGTTGCCGAGACGAACCGCGCACCGTTCGATCTGGTCGAAGCCGAACAGGAGCTCGTCGGCGGCTTCCACACCGAGTATTCGGGGATGCGGTTCGCCATGTTCTTCCTGGCCGAATACGTCAACATCTTCTCGATGTCGGCGCTGGCCGCCACGCTGTTCCTCGGCGGCTGGAACGGTCCGACGTTCGGTCTGACCGGCATTCTTGGTGCCGCGCTCCCCACGGTGTGGTTCCTCGTCAAGACCTATCTCATCTTTTTCATGTTCATCTGGATTCGGGCCACGCTGCCCCGGATGCGCTATGACCAACTGATGACGCTCGGATGGAAGCGGCTGATCCCGGGAGCACTCGGATGGCTGCTGCTTTCGACGCTCGTCATCGGTGTGCGACGATTCGGACTGCCGTGGGCGTGAGGTGAGACGATGGGTGTGATCAGCGAATTGGTGAAAGGCCTGCGGGTCACCGGACGCCAGATGTTCCAGCCGCGCGTCACTATCGAGTACCCGAAGGTCTTCCGCGACAAGCCCCAGCGCTTCCACGGGCGGCATGTGCTCAACCGGTACCCGGACGGAATGGAGAAGTGCATCGGCTGCGAGTTGTGCGCCGGAGCCTGTCCCGCCCGGTGTATCTACGTGCGAGGACAGGACAACCCGGTCGATGCTCCCGTCAGCCCCGGTGAGCGCTTCGGGTTCGTCTACGAGATCAACATGCTGCGCTGCATCTTCTGTGCCCTTTGCGTCGAGGCCTGCCCGACCGAGGCAATCACCATGACGCACCTCTTCGAGATGTCGACCACGAACAGGTCCGATGCCATCTACACGAGACACGAGTTGCTGATGGACCGTGACGGAGCCGTCCCGCACATGTTCGAGGACGACAAGTTGGCCGATCTCGACGAACTCGGGGTGGCCGACGGATGGCTGCGGGCGACGGCTCCCTCGGGGAATGCCTCCTACGAGGGCGTCAGGCAGTGGCAGGGCACTCCCGGGCACGCCGACTGGGATCCTGAGCCCGATCAGGAGACGCGCGACGCATGATCGAAGTCGTGATCTTCATCGTCGTGGGAGCGGCCGCCATCGGGGGCGCGCTCGCCGTGGTCTTCGCCAAGAATCCGGTGTACGGCGCACTCGGACTGCTGGGGACCCTGTTCTCTCTCGGCGTCTTCTACGTCGTGAACCTCGCCCATCTCGTCGCGGCGGTCCAGGTCATCGTCTATGCCGGGGCCGTCCTCACGCTGTTCCTCTTCGTCATCATGATGATCGGGGTCGACAAGGACGATGACACCACCGAGAAGCTCCGCTTTCACCGCCCACTCGTCGGCGGTCTCGCCGTCATCACCCTGGTGGTGGGCGGAGCGCTCGCCTTGGGGGGTCGTTTCGACTGGGTGCCGACCGTCGCCGGGGCCGAGACCCCGCCGAACGGAACGGTTGAAGCCATTGCCGGGCGTCTCTTCACCGACTGGGTTCTCGCCTTCGAAGTGACCGCGTTGCTTCTGACGATCGCCGCGGCCGGAGCAGTGGCTTTGGCCTATTTCAAGCCGGATGGTTCGGAGCCGGAAGAATGATCGAGGTCACATCCGGCTGGTACATGAGCCTCGCCGCGGTCCTGTTCTCGATCGGGCTGCTCGGGATCCTCGTTCGGCGCAACGCTCTCATCATGTTCATGTGCGTCGAACTGATGCTCAATGCGGTGAACCTCACTTTCGTCGCCGCCGGCCGGGCGCTCGGATCGCTCGAAGGTCAGGTCTCCGTCTTCTTCGTGCTCGTCGTCGCCGCCGCCGAAGTGGTGGTCGGATTGGCGATCATCGTCGCCATCTTCCGGCGGCGTGAGAGCGCGTCTGTCGACGAACTGTCGGAGTTGCGCGGATGACTTCCGAGCTCTTCGTACCGCTCGTCATCGTCGCGCCTCTCCTCGGAGCGGTCTTCCTGCATTTCGTCGGTCGCCGGATCGGCGAGCCGCTGGCGGGATGGATCGCCACTGCGGCGATCGGGACGTCGTTCGTCCTCGGGGCGGTTTCGGCGATCGATTTCATTCGAGGCACCGGCGAACATTCCCAGCACATCATGTTGTGGGAGTGGATGCCGGCCATCGGGGCGGCATTCGAGATCCAGTGGGATCCGCTCTCGGCGCTCATGACTCTCATCGTCACCGGGGTCGGAACTCTCATTCACATCTTCGCCATCGGATACATGCACGGCGACGAACGATTCGCCCGCTTCTTCACGTATCTCAACCTGTTCGCGGCGTCGATGCTGGCGCTGGTTCTCGCCGGGAACTACGCCATGTTGTTCCTCGGTTGGGAACTCGTCGGTCTCTGCTCGTATCTGCTCATCAGCTTCTGGTACACCCGGCCGACAGCAGCGGCTGCCGGAAAGAAGGCGTTCATCGTCAACCGGATCGGCGACTTCGGGTTCATGATCGGGCTGATGCTCGTGTTCGTCACGTTTGGCACGCTCAGCTTCGAGGGCATCTTCGAGCGGGCGGGCGAGGTGCTGACGACCGGTACCGCCACGGCCATCGGGCTCCTCTTTCTGGTGGGCGCCGCCGGAAAGTCGGCCCAGATTCCCCTCTACGTCTGGCTGCCTGACGCCATGGAGGGACCGACGCCCGTCTCGGCGCTCATCCACGCGGCGACGATGGTCACTGCCGGTGTCTACGTGGTCGCCCGATCTGCCGCCATCTTCCAGGAGGCTCCTGCGGCCGGGATGGCGGTGGCGACGGTGGGAGCCCTCACCGCGCTGTGGGCGGCGTCGATCGCCATCGCCCAGACCGACATCAAGAAGGTCCTCGCCTATTCGACTGTCTCCCAGCTCGGCTACATGTTCCTCGCCGTCGGGTTGGGCGGATACGTGGCCGGGATCTTCCACCTCATGACACACGCATTCTTCAAGGCGCTGCTCTTCCTCGGGGCAGGTTCGGTGATCCACGGGATGGCGGATGAACAGGACATGACGAAGATGGGCGGGCTGCGGAAACACATGCCGGTCACGGCGGCGACCATGGGCGTGGCGACCCTGGCGATCGCCGGATTCCCCCTCTTGTCCGGGTTTTGGTCGAAGGACGAGATTCTGGCGGTCGCTTTCAACGCCGGGGGCTTCGCCTCTGTCCTCTATGTGATCGGACTGATCACGGCGATGCTCACCGCCTTCTACATGACCAGGCAGTGGGTGATGGTCTTCGGCGGAGAGTCGCGCTGGGACGAAGGGGTTCACCCGCATGAGTCGCCCCGGGTGATGACGGTGCCGTTGATCGTCTTGGCCGTGTTCAGCGTCGGCGCCGGTCTCATCAACACGCCGTTCCGGCTCGGATTGGAGCATTTCCTCGAGCCCGCGTTCGAAGGCATCTCTCTCGCCCATCCGCCCGAGGGGATCGGCATGTTCGTGCTGCTGGCCGCGATCTCCGTGGGCGCCGGTCTCGTCGGCCTTGCCATGGGCGGATTCATCTACACCAGGCCGCGTGAGGTCTGGACGCGTTTCCAGGCCGGATTCGGGCGGCTGTGGGAGGCGTGGGCGACGGCGTATCGGGTCGACGACCTCTACGGGGCCGCGCTGGTCACCCCCGGTCGCAAGGTCTCGGAGGCGGCTGCGTTCCGTTTCGACCTGCCGATCATCGACGGCCTCGTGAACGGCGTCGGCCGGTTCTTCAAAGAGACCGGCAGCCGCAGCAGGGTCGTCCAGACCGGATACGTCCGCAACTACGGCTTTGCGTTCGTTGCCGGGCTGTTGCTCGCTGTCGTCTGGCTCCTGATCGCGGGTGACATCTGATGCTCACCTGGCTCATCGCCGCCCCCGCCCTGGCCGCACTCGTGGTCGCCTTCCTCCCGAAGGATCGCAAGGAGCTGTACTTGCCCGTCGGAATTCTCCTGTCGTTCGTGCCGCTGGCTGTTGCCGGCGTCGTGTTCTTCGAATTCCAAGGCGGTGAGGCTGCGTTCCAGTTCGCAGAGAGGGTCGCCTGGTACCAGCCGTGGGGTATCGAATGGAACGTCGGCATCGACGGGATCTCGCTCGGCATGATCGTGTTGACCACGATCCTGTTCCCGATCTCGCTCGCCGCGAGTACCGCCATCAACCACCGGGTCAAGGAGTTCGTGGTCTCCGTCCTCTTCCTCGAGGCGGGTCTCATCGGCACGTTCCTGGCTCTCGACCTCTTCCTCTTCTTCGTGTTCTTCGAGGCGATTCTGATCCCGATGTACTTCATCATCGGGATCTGGGGTTCGGAGCGCCGGATCTACGCAGCGGTGAAATTCTTCATCTACACCGCGTTCGGCTCCGCGCTGATGTTCGCCGGAATCATCGCCCTCGCATTCCTGCACGCCGAGCAGACGGGTGCTCCCAGCTTCGCCTATCAGGATCTTCTGGGCCTCGACCTGGGCGTTGTCGACGAGAGGCTGCTGTTCGCCGCCTTCGGATTGGCATTCGCCATCAAAGTGCCGATGTTCCCGCTCCACACGTGGCTCCCTGATGCCCATGTCGAGGCGCCTACGGCCGGATCCGTCCTGTTGGCCGGTGTCATGCTGAAGCTCGGCACCTACGGCTTGCTGCGGTTCAACCTCGGACTGTTTCCCGAGGCTTCCGTCGATGCGGTCCCGATCATGGCGACGCTGGCCGTCATCGGCATCGTGTACGGCGCGGTGGTGGCCATCGTCCAGCCCGATCTGAAAAAGCTCGTCGCCTACTCCTCGGTCAGCCACCTCGGGTTCATCGTCCTCGGCACGTTCGCGCTGACGTCAGCCGGACTGCAAGGTGCGGTGATCCAGAACGTGAACCACGGCTTGACGACCGGAGCGCTCTTCCTCCTCGTCGGGATGATCTACGAGCGGCGTCACACGAAGAACATCGCCGACTTCGGCGGGCTGTGGAAGGTCATGCCCATCTACTCGGGGATGTTCCTGTTCGCCGCCTTCGCCTCGATCGGACTGCCCGGCCTCAACGGGTTCGTGGGCGAGTTCCTCGTGCTCGTCGGGACCTATGCCTCCCTTCCGGGATTCGCAATCGTGGCCGCCTCCGGCGTGGTGCTGGCGGCGATCTACATGCTGTGGGCCTACGAGCGGGTGTTCACCGGCATCCCCGACAAGCCCGAGAACCAGGCCCTGTCGGACATGAGCGGTCGAGAGATCGCGATCATGGTCCCCCTCGTCGCCCTCATTCTCGTTCTCGGGATGTATCCGCAGGTGCTCCTCGAGAAGACCGAGGCTTCGACCGAGGCGGTGCTGGACCGCATCGAGGCGGTCACCGACTACGAGGTCCCGGCCCCGGGACGGCTCACCGATCTCTACATCGCCGGAGGTGACGGGTGATATTCGCTCAAGTCCTCGTCATGCCGGACGTCTCATGGCTGGCGATTGCGCCCGAAATCGCGCTCGGTCTCGGTGCCGCAATCGTCCTCCTGGTCGAAGTGCAGTTCCTGCCACCGATCAAGAGGCTCGGGGGACTGGTGGCGGCGATCCTGGCTGTTGCCTTCGGCTTCAGCTTGTGGCAGTGGTTCCGAGTAGACGACCTTCTGTCGAGCACCGACAACGCCGAGTTCATCGCCGGGTTCCTGCCGTTCGGACAGATGGTCGTCCTCGACCACGCATCGGTGCTCGCCCGCCTCGCGCTGCTGTTGGTCGCCGCGCTCGGCATCGGTGCAGGCTGGCAACTCTTCGAACGCCTGGGCCGTCGCGGAGCCGAGGCTCTCGCCCTCGTGCTTCTCGCCACGTCGGGCTTCATGCTGATGGCGTCGTCGGTGCATCTGATGATGATGTTCCTCGGTCTCGAGGTCGGGTCGATCGCGCTCTACGTACTGGCGGGGATCACCCGGGGCCGGGCGACATCGGACGAAGCGGCGATCAAATATTTCCTGTTGGGCTCCGTGGCCTCGGCGATATTCGTCTACGGGGTGGCGCTGGTCTTCGCCGGAACCGGTGAACTGAGCCTGCTCGGAGCCCGCAGCTTCCTGTCCGGTACGGTCGTCACCCGGCCCGCCGTCCTCCTCATCGGCCTGGCGATGCTCGTCGTCGGCCTGGCATTCAAGATCTCTGCCGCCCCGTTCCACTCCTGGGCACCCGACGTCTACCAGGGCGCCCCGGCCGGCATCGTCGGGTACATGGCTGCCGCCGCCAAGATCGGCGGATTCGCCGCCCTCATACGCGTCCTCCACACGGGCTTTCCGTCCATGC
Source organism: Acidimicrobiia bacterium (assembly GCA_040902855.1). Taxonomy (GTDB): domain Bacteria; phylum Actinomycetota; class Acidimicrobiia; order Spongiisociales; family ZC4RG35; genus DATHWB01. The sequence continues at coordinate 8,702 of JBBDWN010000140.1, forward strand.
TCGACGAGTGGGCGCCTCTGATCGCCGGGATCGCCACGCTGTCGATGGTGCTCGGCGGCATCTTCGCCCTCGTCCAGGACGACGTGCGCAGGCTCCTCGCCTATTCAGGCGTTGCCCACGCCGGATTCATACTCACGGGCATGGTGGGCGGTGGCGTCGGCGCACCCGACGTCTGGTTCTACCTGGCGGTCTACACGATCCAATTGGTCGGCGCGTTCGGAGTCGTTTCTGTCATCGCCGGAGGGACGGCCGGACCGACGCCGATCGCTTCGTTCGCGGGACTCGGAAAACGGCAGCCGATGCTGGCAGTCTCTTTCGCGATCTTGCTGCTCGGAATGGCGGGCATCCCGCTCACGTCCGGGTTCGTCGCCAAGTTCGGCGTCTTCCAGACTGCCTGGCAGGCCGGGTTCGAGTGGCTGGTGGTCGTTGCGGTGCTCGCATCGGTCGTCGGATTCGCCTTCTACCTGCGGGTGATCGTCGCCATGTACATGCAGGACGGGGACGGCACCTCTCCCGAGCCGGCGTCACCGAGCCGGACGGTCATCGCCCTGACGGCGACAGCGACGATCGTGCTTGGTCTGCTGCCGGCGCCGCTTCTCGACCTGGCAGCGAACGCCATCCCGCTCTAGTGGTGCGCCACAACACGACCACGCGTCGGCGGATGGCCAGCGTGGCGCTGCTCGCCGGTGTCTTCGTGTCGCTCCTCCCCGTTCCGGCGTTCGCCCAACGGGTGCAAAGCAATGTCGTGCTCGTCCGCGCTGATGACGTCATCACCGAAGATCTGTATGCGGCCGGGAACACGATCGTCGTGTCAGGGGTCATCGAAGGAGATCTCGTCGCGGTGGCGTTCGACTCGATCCGCATCGACGGGGTGGTCGAAGGCGACGTGATCGCCATCTCCAACCGGGTCGAGATCACCGGCCGCGTCGAAGGGTCGGTGCGGGTGGTGGCGGCGTCGGTCCTTGTCGAAGGCGATGTGGGCGACGACGTCTTCGTCGGCGCTCTCACCATTGCGACGTCGGTCTCGTCGTCGGTCGGTCGCGACATCCTGGTGTGGGGACGAACCGCCGAGCTGGCAGGCGAGGTGAGCCGCGATGTGGAGGGCACCGTTCGTCGGTGGCGGATCGGGGGGACGATCGGAGGCGACATCGATGTCACCGCGGGGGAGCTCACACTCCTTCCCGGACTGGTGGTGGACGGTGATGTGCGATACACCGCCGACGCCGAGGCATCCGCGGCCGAAACGGTCTCGATCGACGGCACGTTCTCGCGGGCCGAGGCCCTCGCTCCCAACCTGCGTGTCCGCGGGATCAGGTTGCTGCTCCAGGTCGTGGGCGTCATCGCAGGGCTGGGTATCGGACTCGGGATCCTCTGGGCTGCCCCCGCCCGGTCCCTGGCAGCGGCCGGAGCCCTCGCCCGGCGGCCGCTGCAATCGCTCTCCTGGGGAGTCGGCCTGGCCTCTGTGCCTGTCGCGTTGGTGATCGTCACTATCGGAATCGTGTCGGTGACTTCGCTTTCCAGCAGCGGACCGCTGGTCCTCGTCCTGCTTCCGGTGGCGCTGGCCATCGGAGCGGTCGTCGTCGTCGTCGGTCTCCTCACTGCACCAGTGCCGGTCGCCCTGGTCGTGGGATCGCGTGTGAGGCCCGAATGGTCCTCATACGCCCGCTATGTCCTCGGTTTCCCGGTGATCGTCGTTGCCTGGCTGCTGCCGTGGGTGGGAGGTCCGCTGGCGCTCTTGCTGGCCCTCGCCGGACTCGGCGCGTGGCTGGTGGCCGACCCCGAAGATTGATCGGCTTCAGGTCACCGTCAGGTCGGGACGGGCCTGGAGCAGGGCGGGAATCCCGCCGGCCGTGACAGTCACCGGCGTCCTCCCCGCTCGCTCGACGATTCCTGCTGCGATCGCAGCTCGGAACCCGGACGCGCACACCAGCCAGACGTCGTCGGAATCCGAACCGGGGATCGCATCCCGCAGGTCCGGTACGTAGCGGTGCACCGTGCCCGCCACGTGGGCGCTGCTTCTCTCGGACGGGTCGCGAACGTCGACCACGACACCACCGGCCTCGATGGCTGCGATCGCCTCGTCGACGGAGGCAGCCTTGCCCGTCACGAGTTGCACGCCGCTCAGGTCGGTCGTCGCTCCCGCCACCCGGAATCCGATTCGTCCCAGTTCGGTGGCGGCCCAGATCGGGTCCTGCAGCGGATCGAGGACGAGATGCACCGGGTTTCCGAACGGAACCAGCCAGCCCACCCAGGGCGCGAAGGATGAACCCCACTCGACGCTCAGCGACCCGGCGATGTGGCCGGCGAGATAGCGGTCGCGGGGTCGGACATCGATCACCCATGCGGAAGTGTCGATCATCTGCGCGCCGACGACCGGAACCACGACGGTGTCGATGACTCCCGGATCCCTGCGGTTGATCGGTGCCATCGACGGGTAGTAGTCGGGGTACGGCAGCAGACCGTCCAACTCACCGGCCACGAAGGCATCGACGTCTTGATACTGCAGAACCGGGTTCGAACGTACCTCCGCCTCGATCGTCGACGCACCCCCGCCGGCCGACCCGGTCGACGTACAGAAGGATCCGGCGCCGTGGGTTGGGAGTACTTCGACGTCACCGGGGAGTTCGGCGAGACGTTTGACCGACAGGTACTGGAGGCGGGCGAGTGAATCGGCGAACTCGTCGCCGAGCAGGTCGGTGCGACCCGCAGAGCCGACCAGCAGCGAGCCGCCGGTGAAGACTGCGCCGGGAGTTCCGTCGATGAGGACGAGATACGACATGTGCTCGGGCGTGTGGCCGGGAGTGTGGATGGGCCTGATCGTGATGGCTCCGGCACCCTTCATCTCCTCGAGGTGAAACGCGGGGACGAACGGAAACGCCGCACCCGAGCCTGCCGGCATCACGAGGTCGGCTCCGAGCCGTCGCGCCAGAGCCGGCGTTCCGGACAGGTAATCGTTGTGAACGTGGGTGTCGATGACGTGGGTGATCTCGACCTCCAGCCGTTCGATCGCATCGAGGAAGCGGCGAATGTCGCGCTGAGGGTCGACGACGATTCCGTGGCCCTCGTGGGCGAGCACATACGAGGTGTCGCCGAGACTGGCAGTTTTGATCGCTTCGATAGCCATGGATCAGAGGCTACCCGGCAGTCAATCCGAGCGGTCCGTGCGTGCCCTCACCTTGGCATCTCCCGTGGCGGATCGGTCCTCCAGCCCTCGTCGATATTCGTCGAGCGCTGCCGTCAGCGCCGGGTCGCCGAGGGCGAGGATCCGTGCGGCCATGAGGGCTGCGTTGACCGCACCACCGATCGCCATCGTCGCCACGGGCACGCCAGCAGGCATCTGGACGATCGAGAGCAGGGCGTCGATGCCGTCGAGGGAGGTGATCGCCACCGGAACGCCGATGACGGGGAGGGTGGTCACCGAAGCGAGCATCCCGGGCAGGTGGGCGGCGCCCCCGGCTGCGGCGATGATCACCCGGAAACCGTTGTCCGCTGCGGTTCTGCCGAAATCGAGCATGGCCTCCGGCGTGCGGTGGGCTGACACGACCCTCGCTTCGACCGCGATGCCCAGCGAGCGCAACGTCTCGACCGCAGGCTCCATCGTCGGGAAGTCCGAGTCGCTTCCCATCACTACTGCAACCGTCACCGGGGAACCTCCTGGCCGCCGAGCGCTTCGACCACGAGTGCGGCCCGATGCACCGCGCGGTCCATGTCATCATCGCAGACAGTCACATGGCCGAGCTTCCGATCCTTCCGGGGTGCCTTCCCGTAGAGGTGAACGTGGGCGGCGGCGTCGATCGCCAGTGCCGATCCCAGGCGGGATGCGGGGTCGGTATCGGCGTCGATGCCGATGACGTTGGCGGTGACAGCGGGGGAGTGAAGCGCGGGATCGCCCAGCGGCAGGCCGGCGACGCCCCGCAGGTGATTGGCGAACTGGGAGGTCACGGCGGCGTCCAAGGTGTGATGGCCGGTGTTGTGGGGGCGGGCGGCGAGTTCGTTGACGACCAGGCCGTCGCGAGTCAGGAACAACTCCACCGCGAGCACTCCGGCGGCGTCGACGGCTTCGGCCGCACGATGGGCAAGACGCGCCGCCGACTGACTGACGGCCTCAGGGAGTCGGGCGGGTGCGTCCACCCGACGGCACTGGCCGTCGACCTGGATCGTCGACACCGGGTCGTAGGTGACGGAGCCTTCCGTACCTCCTCGGACCACGATCACCGCCAGTTCGGCGAGCAAGTCCAGCTGGGGTTCGACCAGTACGTCGGTTTTGGGCGTGGCGTTCACGATCCGGGCGGCCTCGGACGGGTCGTCGACGAAGAACGTCCCTCTCCCGTCGTATCCGCCATGCGCCAGCTTGAGGACCTGTGGGCCGTCATCTGAGACGATCTGGGCGGCCTCATCTGGGTCTCTGGTGAGTCGGGACGGCGGTGTCGGGATCCCGGCAGCAGCGAGAGTCGCCCGCATCCGGCCCTTGTGCGACACGGTGGCGAACGTGGCGGCGCTCGGCCGCAGGAGCCTCCCCTCTGCTTCGAGGGTGTCGAGGGCGGCGAGGTCGACGACCTCGTGATCGAAGGTGATCACGTCGCACGTGTGAGCGAACCGGCGAAGGTCGTCGGCGGAGTCGGGAGAGCCGATGGTGAACCGGGGACTGACTTGTGCCGCGGGGTCGTCGGGGCTCGTCACCATGAATCTGAGATCCAGTCCGAGGGGTATGGCCTCCTGGGCCATCATCCGGGCGAGCTGACCTCCCCCAACCACCCCCACGACCATTCCTTGCGTCATCCCGGAGATGGTAGGACCCGCTTTTTAGCGAACCAGCGCTTCACAAATGAAGCGTTTGGAGGGGTAAAACGGGCAGCTCACCCGATGGCGACCCAGATGGATTCAGCTGCAGCCATCAGGCTGCCGTCTTCCCGGTAGATGGCGGAGCGCGCAGATCTGGTACGCCCCGTCCAGTCGCCCGCGGAGGCGACGGCGATAAGTGGCTCACCAGGCCGCGGCAGGTCGGTGATCGTCACTCGGAGTCCTCCGGTCACGGCGGGTCGGCTGTTCGGTCCTAGCGATACTCGCCATCCGGCGGCGCAATCGATCGGGGCCCACACGAATCTCGGTTCGACAACCCCGTTCAGGGCCATCCACTCGGGATAGGTGAAGGGTGAGGCGGCCAGATCCGAGCCATCGATCAGTCCCGCGTGCACCTTGAGCGAGTGCGACGAGTCGCCACAGGAAAAGCAGGTGCGGATGTTCTGGGCGAAGGCTTGGTCCTCGGCCCACCGCCGGCCCTCTTTGGCGTCCTGCATCGTGACGGGGGGTGGCGCAGCTGGGAGGTGGTCGTCGGCGACTGACGCCTCGAGGATCGTGGTGTCACCGTGCGTCAGAACATGGCCGTCCCCGTTGTCCTCGAGATCGAGAGGGGTGTCGAGCGGGCAAGGCCGTCGGAAGCGGACGGCAATGTCGGCTTCGAGGGTCTGTGCCACCAGGCCCGCCAGATGGCCTCCCTGCGCCATGCCTTCAATGCCCTCGAACCGGCGCGGAATGGTGATCTGCACTCGGTCAGATTAGAGACCGGGTTCTGGTCGGCAGATCGCGTCATCCATGACGCGCTCATACGCTAAGAACGCGCTGCCGACTCCAGGTTTTTGACGAGGATGTCCTTCTTGACGAGGCCGGAGGCGCGCCAGCGTTGAGTGAAGGTGTTGGCGCCGGGGCGAGTCGTCAGCACCATGAACGTCGGTGTCGACATCACCTTGAACTTGCGAAAGGCGTCCGGCACGTTCGCCGCGTTGGCCTTCACCACGTATACGGCACCGTCGAACTCTTCGGCGAGCTCGTTGACGATGCCGTCCATGGTGCGGCACGGCTGGCAGTTCGTCTGCATGAAGTCGATGAGCACCGGCCGTCCGGACTGCACCAGCTCCTCCAGATGTGCGATCGATTCGAGGGCGATTGGTTTCGGTCGTTTTGTGAAGAGTCCCATTGGTGGATACAACGATGGCCG